>NZ_JAFCWX010000026.1:0-93020 GCF_049897805.1 Massilia sp. TWP1-3-3 | reverse complement strand
AATGTCAAGAGCGCTGACGGCACGGCTACCACGATCACCGTCAACATCTTGGGCACGAATGACGCAGCAGTACTTAGCGCCGCAACAGTCCCGCTGACCGAATCCGACGTCGTCCTGACCGCGTCCGGCACCCTGACCGTTACCGATATCGACAGCGCCGCAAGCTATGTCGGGGGCACCTTTACCGGTGCACACGGCACTGTAGTACTGCAGGCGAACGGCCAGTGGACTTACAACGCCAGTTCGGCGCACAACGAGTTTGTGGGTGGTACGACCTATACCGATGTCTTTAATGTCAAGAGCGCGGACGGCACGGCGACCACGATTACCGTCAACATCCTTGGCACCAACGATGCTGCGATGCTCAGCACGGCCGTTGTACCGTTGACTGAATCGGACGCCATCCTGACCGCATCGGGCACCCTGACCGCCAGCGATATCGACAGTTCCGCAAGCTATGTCGGGGGCACCTTTACCGGCACCCACGGCACTGTGATACTGCAGACGAACGGCCAGTGGACTTACAACGCCAGTTCGGCGCACAACGAGTTTGTCGGTGGTACAACCTATACCGATGTCTTTAATGTCAAGAGTGCGGACGGCACGGCGACCACGATTACCGTCAACATCCTTGGCACCAACGATGCTGCGATGCTCAGCACGGCCGTCGTACCGCTGACCGAATCGGACGCCATCCTGACCGCATCGGGCACCTTGACCGTCAGCGATATCGACAGCGCCGCAAGCTATGTCGGGGGCACCTTTACCGGCATCCACGGCACGGTAGTACTGCAGACGAACGGCCAGTGGACTTACTCCGCCAGTTCGGCGCACAACGAGTTTGTCGGTGGTACGACCTATACCGATGTCTTCAATGTCAAGAGCGCGGACGGCACGGCGACCACGATTACCGTCAACATCCTTGGCACCAACGATGCTGCGGTGCTCAGCACGGCCGTGGTACCGCTGACCGAATCGGATACCATCCTGACCGCATCGGGCACTCTGACCATCAGCGATATCGACAGCGCCGCAACCTACGTGGGGGGCACCTTTACCGGTACCCACGGCAAGGTGGTGCTTCAGTCTAACGGCCAGTGGACCTATACCGCCAGTTCGCCACACAACGAGTTCGTCGGAGGGGCCACTTACACCGATGTCTTCAACGTCAAGAGCGCCGATGGCACGGCAACAACAATCACCGTCAATATCCTCGGAACGAATGATGCAGCAGTTCTCAGCACTGCCGTAGTGCCGCTGACCGAATCGGACGCCATCCTGACCGCATCAGGCACCCTGACCATCAGCGATATCGACAGCGCCGCAACTTATGTCGCTGGCACCTTCACCGGCACCCACGGCAAGGTGGTGCTGCAGACTAACGGCCAGTGGACCTATACCGCCAGTTCGGCGCACAACGAATTTGTCGGCGGTACCACCTACACCGATGTCTTCAACGTCACGAGCGCGGACGGCACGGCCACATCGATCACCGTCAACATCCTGGGCACGAATGACGCAGCAGTACTGAGCACCGCAACAGTTCCGCTGACCGAGTCCGACGCCATCCTGACCGCCTCGGGCACCTTGACGGTCAGCGACATCGACAGCTCCGCCACCTATGCGGCGCTCACTTATACGGGCCAGTACGGTAGCGTCGCGCTGCAAACCAACGGCCAGTGGGTCTACACCGCCACGACCGCTCACAATGAATTTGTCGCAAACACCACCTACAGCGACGTGTTCATCGTAAAAAGCGCCGACGGCACCGCCACCACGATCAGCGTCAACATCCTGGGCACCAACGACGCGGCCATCATTACCCCGACCACGGTCAACCTCATCGAGAGCAACGTCGCGCTCGTGCAATCGGGCACAATCAGCATCACCGATGCCGACAGCGCTGCGACCTTCGTCGCCGGCACTCTGCCCGGCACCTACGGCAGCCTGGCCATCAGCGCCGCCGGCAGCTGGACCTACACCGCCAGCACGGCGCACAACGAATTCCAGGTCAACAAGACCTACACCGACACCTTCACCGTCACCTCGGCCGACGGCACCAAGGGCACAGTGGTGGTCAATATCGCCGGCACCAACGACGCACCCATCGCCGCCAACGATACCAATTCCATCACCGAGGATGGCGCATCGAGCACGCTTACCGTTGTGGCCGCAAATGGCCTGATCCTGAGCACGGCGACTCCGGCCGGCAAAGACACGGACCCGGAAAGCGACGCGCTGAGCATCAGCGCCCTGCGCACCGGCACTAACGGCGCCGGCGCCACCGGCACCGCCGGCGCGATCGGCGCGCCGCTAAGCGGCGCGTACGGCGCACTGACCGTCAATGCCGACGGCAGCTACTCGTACCAGCTGCGCAACAACAGCGCCGAGGTACAGAATCTGATGGCCGGCGAAACAGCCTACGACACGTTCACCTATACCGTCAGTGACGGCAACGGCGGCTTTAGCAGCGCCATGCTGACCATCGCGGTCAATGGCTCGATGGATCTGACTTCCGCCCCTGCCACGCTAACCGCACTGCCCAACGCGGCCAACGGCCTGACCGGCGCCTACTATGGCTACAACGAGACGGTCACGACCACCGGGCGCACCCACAGCGACGACGGCAAGGCCTTCTTCGGCAATCACCAGGCAGCGGGCAACCTCAATTCGGTGGAAGACATGGCCTTTATCATGGACGGGCGCAACGCGCTCGCCGGCGGGGGCAGCGTGGTGGGCACCGCCAATTCGGCCATCTACAGCAGTGCCGACGTGACGTTCCAGGCGCGTATGCTCAGCTATGGCGTCGGCCAGACCGTCACCACCGCGCTCGGCTCGAACGGGAACCTGGCCGCCGGCAGCACCCTGCCCGCCGTCAACGGCGGCTCGAGCACGCTGGGTCTGACCAACTTCCTGTACCAGGACAAGTCGACCGGTCTGGTGCAAACCGGCGCGGGCAACACCAACGGTACCTCCGGGCTGGGCAGCACCACCGACGCGGCAGTACGCCTGAGCGGACAGTTTTACGTGCAGCCGGGCTTTTACGACTTCCGCGTGTATGCCGACGATGGCTTCCGCCTGAACGTGGCCGGCCAGACGCTGATTGAATTCGACGGCAACCAGGCGCCGACCACGCGCGTGTTTTCCAACGTCCAGCTGAGCAATATCGAAGGCGGCCTGCAGGATATCGAACTGCTGTACTGGGAACAGGGCGGCAATGCCGTGCTGCGCATCGAGTACAAGGCCAGCAACGACGCGACGAACACCTATCAGACGCTGTCGCTGCAAAACACGGCCATGTTCTCGGCTGAAGCTGCGCCGACGCTGAGCGACCCGCAGATCCAGGACCTGGTCTACGACGGCACCAGCGCCACCTGGCAGATGCGCACCGGCAGCCGGCTTGACGGCGACGCCAGCGGCAATACCCTGACCGGCGGCGCCGGACGAGATCTGCTCTCAGGCAATGGCGGCGCCGACATCCTCAACGGCGGCGGCGGCGCCGACCGCCTTGACGGCGGGGCCGGTGACGACAAGTTGTACGGCGAAGCCGGCAACGACGTACTGATCGGCGGCGCCGGTGCCGACCGCCTCGAAGGCGGCGCGGGCGACGATATCTATGTCCTGTCCGATACGTTCGACACACTCGTCGAGGCCGCCAGCGGGGGCGTTGACACGGTCCAGCTCGACTCCACGTATTCCGCTGCATCGTACGCGCTGCTCGCCAATTTCGAGAACGCGACGGCCTTGGGTTCGAGCAACATCAACCTGACCGGCAACGCGGCCGATAATCGGCTTGAAGGCAACAGCGGTAACAATACGCTGGTGGGCAATGCCGGCAACGACTACCTCGTGGGCGGTGCGGGCAATGACATCCTGAGCGGTGGCGCCGGCGCCGACGTGTTTGCATGGGGTCTGGCCGACAAGGGCGTGGCTGGCGCGCCGGCGCTTGACACGATCACCGACTTTAGCTACGGCACCGGGTTTAGCACGGTGGAGTCGAGCACCGCCGGCGTGGCGGTGGGCGGCGGCGACGTGCTCGACCTGCGCGACCTGCTGGTGGGTGAACACACCAGTTCGGGCGTGACCGCGCAGACGACGTCGCTGGTTGAAATTTCGAACCTGAGAAATTACATTCACGTGGAGATCAGCGGCACCACCACCATTTTGCACATCAACAGCACGGGCGGTTTTACAGGAGCCGTCACCAACAATGTGGGCGAAAACCAGACTATCACGCTCAACCAGAACCTGTACACCGCCACCGGGATCGCCGCCGGCGACGACACGAACCTGCTCAAGATGCTGATCAAGATGGGAACGCTGCGGGTGGATTGACGCAAGGGTCGGAAAATCGGGGAAATTGTAGGTCGGAAAAGCGCGAGCGCATTCCGACATTGCATGCGTCACCGTGACGCGTGCGATGTCGGAATGCGCTCGCGCTTTTCTGACCTACGAGGTAACTATTGGGCCAAATCCTGCACCGCCGGCCCGGTGGCGCCGTCGAACCCGAGAGCGTCGAGCGCATTTAACTCGGCCACGTCGCTCACGCCTTCGGCATACACCTGCAGCCCCAATTTGTGCGCAATGCTGTTCAAGCCGCGCAGAAAATTCTGGTTGCCGCCATTGATATTGATATCGCGGATAAAGCTGCCGTCGACCTTCACGTAATCGAGCGCCATGTCATGCAGCAGGGCGATCTGCTTGAAATGCCGGCCAAAATGTTCAATCCCCAGCCGGCAGCCACTCGCGCGCAGCGCTTCGCAAAACACCCGGAACGCGTCGAGCTGCGCGAACACGCCGCTCTCGGGCACTTCCAGCCACAAGCGCCTGGCCACGGCCGCTCGCGCGCCAATCAGCTCGAGCACCTGCTGGCGAAACTGCGGATCCTGCACCGAACGCGCCGACAAGTTGACCGCCAGGCCAGGCAGCGTAGCGTCGCCCGCCAGCTCGTCCAGGCCAAGCGTGACGGCCACCAGATCGAGCCGCGTGGTCAACCCCAAGCGCTCGGCAATCGGCAAAAAGCGCGCCGCCGGAAACCATTCGCCACCGAACATCAGGCGCAGCGCCGATTCGCGGTGCACCACGTTGCCGGCCATGTCGACTACGGGAAACGAGGCCATGCGCACCCAGCGCTGTTCGAGGCTGCGTTCGATCAGTCTGGCCCATTCGCCGGCGCTGCGCGGCGCTTCGGCGATATTAAGCGGCAGCTCTTCGCGCACGGCGCTCACGCCCTGCGCTTCGGCCGCCGCCAGCGCGGTATCGACCTGCGAGAGCAGCGCACCGAGATTGAGCCCGTACTGGATCTTGCCGATGCCAACATACACGGGCGCCTCGCTGCCGCCGCGATTGACCACTTCGCCGGCCACGCCAGCCAGCAGCGCCTGCGCCACCGCGTGCGGCTCGGCGCCGCGCAGCACCAGCGCAAAGTCGCTGCCGTTCAGGCGCGCGGCAAAGCCGTCCGCGTGCAGCTGGGCCTGGGCATCGAAGCGCTCGCCGATCGCGGCCAGCATGGCGTCGGTGGCCTTGTGGCCCAGTTGCCGGTTCAAGTCGGCCAGGTGCGACAGGCGCAGCAAAATCAGGCTGCCGTGCGCGCCATCCTCGACCGCCAGCACTTCGCCCATTTGCTGCATGAAATGGTGGCGGTTGGCCAGCCCGGTCAGCGCGTCGGTATTGGCTTCGCGCCGGATCGCCTCGAGCCGCTCGGCTTCATCGGCGAACAATGACTTGAGCAGCACCACGGTCGAATTCATCGCCACGCTGAGCTGGCGCAGTTCCGGCACGTTCGATACCGGCGTGGTGACGAAGCGGCGCTCGGCGATCGCGCGCGCCTGTTCGACCACGGCGTCCAGGGGGCGCTTCAAGCGGCGCAAAATCAGCGTGGCCAGGTAGCCTGCCACCAGGCCCGAAAAGGCCAGCACCGCAATCATCTGCAGCGTCGAATTCCACAGCGTGTGATAGGCGAACTGGCTGCGGCTGACGATGGTCAGCGTGCCGACCTGCTTCCAGCCGCTGGCGATATGGGCCACGCCGGGGGCCGGGCGAATCGGCAGCAGGGCCATGAACCACCCTGGCACGCCGCTGTGCCCGGGCGCGCCGCGCCGCTCGACCAGCATCTTGCCGCGCGGATCGACCAGCGTGATGGCGTCATAGTGGCCGCTGTCGAACAGCGCCGCGATCGACAATTCGAGTTCCACCGGTTCGACCGCCCGCAGCGACAGCGCCTGCGCCAACACGGTGGCGTTGTCGATGTTCTTCAGTTCGAGCTGGGTTTGCAGGTAGGAGCGCGCGCTGAGCGTCGTGGCCAGCAGGCCGCCGGCCAGCGCAAGCAGGGTTCCGATGATCAGGGCGATCCAGAGTTGGCGGTACATCGACATGGGACGTCCTCAGAAAGATAAAAAAAATAACATCAGTCAAAACCTTCGCGCCGCGCCCGCAACAGCAGGTCCTGCCACGCCGACAGGCGTTCCGTGCCGCCCGCGGCCGGCGCGCCCGCGGCCGCGCCGGCGAACACGCCCAGCCGGTTGAAACTGAACACAGGCGTCAGGTCGGCGCGGCGCGCGGCCGGGCGAATGTCGGTGATCAGGTTATCCAGGATCATCGGGTCCGCGTCCGGCGTCGGGTAATACGCCAGCACCATGTGCGCCTGCTGCAGCGAACTGGACGGGCCGCCAAGGCGCGCGCGCACGTAAATTAGGCGCAATTGAACATCCGGCACATTCATGTCCAGCAAAGAAAAGTATTTTGCGATAACAAAGTCTTCGCAATCTCCTTTTCCTTTCGTCATCGTTTCAAAAGGCGTGGCCCAAAAGTCCGACTTGCCCCACACGGCCAGGTCATCGGCAAAGGCAATGCGGCGATTGAAGAATTCATTGACCTTGATCAATTTTATGTCAGTTGTCTGTTGACGATTGTCGTCCAACATTTTTGCCCAGTCACGCAAGGCGTTGCTGCCCGCCGCTGCCGCCTGCACCCGCGCCGGCAAGCGCGCCCCATCGATCGCCGCCGCGAGCAGCATGGTAAAGCACAGCAGCGCGCACAGCAGCGAGCGGGCCGGCGTCAAGCCGGACCGGCGCTGCTTTGCACTAGGCGAAAGAGAGGGAAATTGCACGGTCCGGGATCAGGCGCAGGACCCGACTTTGTTATCAAATATCAAAATATCCTTACATCCAAGCAAATACTTGAAAACAAGATTACACTAAGGGCTATCGGAGGCGTGGCAAAACATGCGTTTAACATAGTTGCGTGAGAACATCCAATTACCGCTGTGAAACGTATAATATTTGCAGCAGTACTGTAGAGGCGTTAGTCACGCTCTATTTTATTGCCATTATGCATTAATTTAACGCGAAAAATACACTTTACAGTCTTCTGGACTGCCAAGGAAAACATTCCAAATGAAGTTGAAAAATACCTGCGCCCTTGCCACCCTTGTCGCCCTTGCCGTTGGCTCGCTGGCCAGCCACGCGCAAACCCAGACGCTCAAGGAAGTCACCCAGCAAGCCGTGCTGTCGAACCCGGAAGTGCAGGCGCGCTGGCATGCGTTCGAAGCGGCCGGCCATGAGCGCGCCGCCGGCGCCGGCGCCTATCTGCCGCGCCTGGACCTGGCCGCCGGTATTGGCCGCGACAACCAGGACGACCCGCTCAGGACCAGCAAGCTGTCGCGCAGCTCCACCTCGCTCACCCTGACCCAGATGCTGTTCGACGGCTTTCTGACCAAAAACGACGTGGCCCGGCTGGATCACGCCCGCCTGGCGCGACTGTATGAATTGCGCGACACGACCGAGACGGTGGTGCTGGACGTGGTGCGCAGTTACGCCGACGTGCTGCGCTATCGGCGCCTGGTGGAACTGGCCGAAGACAATTACGTGCGCCACCAGGCGGTGTTCATCCAGATCCAGAAAAAGACTCAGGCTGGCGTGAGCCGCCGGGTCGACCTCGAGCAGATTGCGGGCCGCCTGGCGCTGGCCGAATCGAACCTGCTGCAGGAAACGGCCAACCTGCACGATGTCAGCGCGCGCTTTCAGCGCCTGGTGGGCGTCGTCCCCGCCGCGACGCTCGAACCGATGAAGCCGCTGACGGGCGGCCTGCCGCTCACCATCGGCGCCGCCCTCGGCACCGCCCTCAAAACGCACCCGGCGCTGCAGGCGGCCGTTGAAAACGTGCGGGCCAACGACAAGGCCGGCGCCGCGCGCCGCGCCGCCTACGCGCCGCGCCTGGATTTGGTGATGCGCAATGACCGCGGCAACAACTTGAACGGCATCAGCGGGCGCACCAACAACGGCGCCGTGGAATTGCAGATGTCGTGGAACCTGTTCAACGGCTTGTCGGACCTGTCGCGCGTGCGCCAGCAGGCGGACCTGATCAATGTGGCGCGCGACCAGCGCGACAAGGCCTGCCGCGACGTGCGCCAGACGCTGCTCATCGCCTACAACGACACGGTCAAGCTGACCGAGCAGCTGAGCTACCTCGACCAGCACCAGCTGTCGATTGAAAAGGCGCGCGACGCCTACCGCAACCAGTTCGACATTGGCCAGCGCTCGCTGCTGGACCTGCTCGATTCCGAAAACGAACTGTTCCAGTCGAAGCGCTCGTACGCCAACGCGCAGTACGACCAGTTTTATGCCTACGCGCGCACCCACGCCGGCATGGGCCTGCTGCACCAGGCGCTGGGACTGTCGCGCCAGGAGCCGGGCGCGCTGCCCGAGTCGGGCCGCCAGGACGACCGCGCCGACGCAGTGCAGAACTGCCCGAACGAGCTGCCGCAAACCTACGTGATCGACAAGGCCAAACTCAACGAGCGGGCCAGGGAGTATGTGTTCAATACGCCGACCGGGCCTTTGCCTGCCGCGCCGGCGATTACCGCACCTGCGGCGCCGGCCCCGGTCGCGCCACCGGTGCTGGCCCCGATCGTCAAGCCTGCGCCGCCGGTTCCGGCGTGCGTGGCACCGGCCATGCCTGCCTCCGACGCCCTGGCGCCGGTCACGCGTCCATCCGCGCGCAAGTACAAGCGCAAGGCACCCGCCCGGCGCAAGGCGGCCGACCCGACCTTTGGCTGCAAGCCGGTGTAATGGCCTAGTGTCCTGAGTTGGAAGTTCGTTGCTTATAAATGTTCCGAAATCGCCGAGAGACAAGGAACAAAAGCGGAGCAAGGCCGAGGCCTTGCGAGCATTTTTGACGCAGTATCGCGGGGATTCTCGGGATATTTATTCCAACTCGAGACACTAGACTTCGATGACCAGATCTTCCCGAAAGGCCGCCTGCTCGCCCTTGTTCAGGTACCCGAGGGGATTGGCGAGAACGCGGCAGGCCCACGCGCGCGCACCGTCGCTGCCGCGCACGATGTAGTCATTGGCGCAGTGCAGGTGGCCGTGCAGCCACACATCGACCAGCGGAAACAGGTCGTCCATCGCATTGCAAAAGCCGGCCGTGCCGGGTGTGAGGCCGTAGCGCGGGTCGGCGCTTTGCAGGCTTGGCGCGAAATGCGTCACCGCGACTGTCTTTCCGCCCCAGGGGACGGCCAGCGCGGCGCGCAGCCAGCTCTGGCACGCCAGCGACATGGTGCAGATGCCTTCTGCCAGCACCGGCTCGCCGGCCTTCAAGGTGGTGTTTTTGCTCAGATAGTAATTGGCGGCGCGGTGCGCCTTGGTGCGCTGCTGGATCTGGCGCGCCAGCGTCGACTCGCGCGCGGCCAGCGCCTCGAAATCGCTCCACAAGGTAGTGCCGACAAACCTGACGTCCCCAATGGTGACGACTTCGCGTTCGAGCCAGGTGATGCCGAGCCGTTCGCAGGTGCGGCGCAACCGCGCATAGGTGTCGTCGAAGTCAAGCGCGTCGAATTCATGGTTGCCCGGCACGTACAGCACGCGCGCGCACCCAAAACCGCTCTGCAGCGGCGAAAACCGGCCCAGGCCGAAGTCGTCGTCCTCGAGGCGCGAGCCGGTTTGATACGAGCCCACGTCGCCCGCCACGATGACGACGTCGGTGGCCGGATGGATGAGGGGACGAAAGTGCGGGGCACGCTCGAGATGCAGGTCGGAGAAAAGCTGTAGGCGCATAGTTAGCGCAGTATAGCCGCCTCTGGCAGGGCGCGCTTTGCGCCCTCAATCAATGGACCTATCCGGTCAGCAAGCTCGTCGAATAGGTCCACCGTGCTGTCGGACATGCGGTTCCATCTAGGCGTCGCATGCTCTACACCCTTCTCTATAATCACCGTAACCTGGCTCGCCAAGGGACATCGTACCGAGCAATCGCAAATCAAGCAGATGCCTTGCGGTCTGCCAGCCAGCCACATTGGCTTGACTTGCAGACCAACCGAGAGGCGTCGTTCGCACGTGTCCCGTAGCAATATCGATTGCGTACCCATGACTGTTCATTATCCTTTGCACCGCACCTAAATGCGCAGCAAGGCTCGCTTCTACAAGGTCGCCAATTGCTGGAGCGTCGCCAGTGATGACATGGCAGGTGACGATGGCTCCGTAAAAGCGTGCGAATCTGTCGGCAGCCCATCTCGCCCAATTGCCGGGGGTGCGTGCACCGGCGCCGATGTGACAGGTGAATGTGGCCTGTGCATTTCTAAATATGACTTGGGCGCAGCCGATTAGCGAGTCGGTGAATAGAGTGGCAACGTGCGCTTGCGCATTCCGAACGCCTAAGCCCTCGTTAATCCCGCACCGGATGCGGTAAGGAGGGGCGCTTCCGTGAGTGTGGCCGTGAGTACGCGGTCTTGAATACTCCCAGGAGGGCGGCCCCGAAACAGAAGTATGAGCAAATTCGCCCATGCCGTGCTGGCTGCAGCTCGCGCAGGGTTTGGGTGTGCCGTGGTACGGACAGGTAGCCATGATCGTGCCCTCATCGTCGGAATTTTTCGATAGGTCGTGCTTCTTCGCTTGTCTGGATTAATTACTATTTTTATAATGTTACTACGAAGACGCGCAGCGTTGTAGATTTTTGTCGGGATGTCGCCCGGGGCCTTGAAAGAGGAGAGTGGGCGAGCGCCCAGCGCTGACGGCGAGGCGCCGCCGAGTGGAATCACATGCAAGGATGGCGTGCGCACGCGTTGCCATGGCTTGCCACAACGTCGCGCTGGATCGGTAGCGAATGCAAGCGAGAGCGCTTCAAGCGCGAGCCGCTACCCACCCTGGCAAAAAAGCGCAGAGCTGCGTCAGCTTGAGAACGCAACACGATAGCTGCGAGTTGTCGCGGCCCCGGAAGCGCATGGAACGAAAAAAAACGGCCATCCAGCCGCCTTTTCGTGGAAAACGTGCTGCCCTCTGGCGGTCAGAAACGCATCAGCCGCTCGATCAACGCTTCCGGGTCGGATTCGACCATCATCAACCCCGCATGCTGCGGCTTGATGAACGCTTCGCCGCGCGCGTGGTCCAGGAAACCGACCAGCTGGTCGTAAAAGCCGCTGACATTGAGCACGCCCACCGGTTTGGCATGGATGCCAAGCTGCGACCAGGTGAGCATCTCGAACAGCTCTTCGAGCGTGCCCATCCCGCCCGGCATGGCAATGAAGCCGTCGGACAGCTGCGCCATCATGGCTTTGCGCTCGTGCATGTCCTTGACGACGAACAGGCGCGTCAGGCCCGAATGGGCCAGCTCGCGGTCCACCAGCTGCTGAGGAATGACGCCGCTCACTTCGCCCCCGAGGCGCAGCACTTCGTCGGCGATGATGCCCATCAGGCCCACGTGGCCGCCGCCATACACCAGCGCCACGTTGCGCCCGACCAGCGCGCGCGCCAGGGCCCGCGCGCCATCCGCATACACGCTCGAGGCGCCCGGGTTGGCGCCGCAATAGACGGCAATCGACTTCATTCGTCTTCCAGCTCTTCTTTCGCCGCCTCGACATCGAGGCGCTCCATCGCATCTTGCGGATCAATCGCCGCCGCTTCTTCGTACAGCGCGACGGCCTCCTTCATTTTCTTCTCGCCATCGAGGGAAACGAGCGCGTTGGCGTATTCGATGCGCCCGATGGCCGTGTCGGGATTGAGTTCGATCGCCTTCTTGAACGCCTTGTAGCCCTCTTCCTTCTTGACCTTGTAGGTCAGCGCGCCGATCATCGCGCCCACGCTGCCGATGATCTCGGCGTGAAAAGCGCCCAGCGCGATGTGCGCATCGGCGTGCTTGGGCGCGAGCGCAATGGTTTTGTCGAGGCTGGCGCGCACCTTGGGGGCGATGCCCTGGGCCAGCGCCTTGACGATCGAGATGCCTTGCGCGTAGCGGCCCAGCGCGTATGCGTGCCAGTAGTAGCCGGCGGCGTTGGACGGTTGCTCGAGCTGCTGGCGCTCGCAGCGCTCGGCCACTTCCTCGAACAAGGCGATTTTTTTCTTGTCGTTCTTTTCCAGGTAAGTGGCGTACATGCAGGACGCCTTGTGCGCCACGGCGTAGCCTTCGACACCCGCATCCAGGCCGATCCTGGTGGCCTTTTCAAACTCGCCCGCATGAAAGGCAATCCACGCATCGACCAGCGCCGCTTTTTTCGGAAACGCTTCGGCGTCGCCCGCGTGCAGCCGAGGCCAGGCTTTTTTCAGCGTGGCGGCGGTGTAGACGTAAGCGTCGTCGGGGTGCGGGAATGTGGTCCATGCCATGGGTGGCTCCTTACTTGAGTTGTTTGAGATATTCTTCGGACAGTTTCTGGAACAGCAGGTGGGTGTCGCCGCGCAGGTAGGGTCCGATCAGCGAGAGCACCTGGTAGCAGCCGCGCGCGAGCGCGTCCGACATGGCTTGCTGCTCGGTGTATTTGCGCGGATTGCGCACGTATTCGTAGGACAGCCAGTAGGTGGCGACCACCACCATATTGGTGGCCATGGCGCTGATTTCGGCGTCCGACGCTTCCAGCGACTTTTCGGTGCGCAGGTCTTCGCACAGCTGCTTGGCGACCTTGATCTTGTGCGCCAGGATTTGCTTGAAATGCAGTTCGAGCTTGCGGTTGCGCGACAAAAGGTCATTCAGGTCGCGGTAAAAAAACCGGTAGCGCCAGACCAGCTCGAACATCAGGTGCAAGTACAGCCACACGTCTTCGATGTTGGAGCGGCGCCCTTCGGGCACGGTGAGGATGCGCTCGATCTCGGCTTCAAACTGCACGAAGATCGAGTTGACGATGTCATCCTTGTTGCGGAAGTGGTAGTACAGGTTGCCCGGCGAGATATTCATCTCTTCGGCGATCACCGTGGTGGTGATGTTCGGCTCGCCGAACTCGTTGAACAGCCGCAGGGACAACTCGAGGATGCGTTCGCGGGTACGGCGTGGAGCTTTCTGTAGCATGGCGGGAGGTCACTGTTTTTCTTACACAAGCATAACACTGAAACCGGCCGCAAGAACAGGGCAGTTACTGCGAATCGGCCACCTTCAGGTAGCGTTCAAGGTCGTCGAGCGCCTGGCGCAAGCGCGCCAGCGCCTGACGCGAAGGCGCCTGCTGCACCAGCGACAGACTGGTATCGCGCAGCACGTTCAGTTTGAGCTTGAGGCCATGCCGTTCCAGCTTGGGCCCGATCTCGGCGCGCCGCTCGAGCAGCTCGAGGCGCGTGTTCTGGTACGCCTTTTCGCACATCTCGCGCCGGTTCGAATAGCTGAAGATATTGGTAAAGAAGAGCTGGGCGTCGTCCTGGCTGGGCTGGAACAGCAAGATGTCCACGTCAGGATGGCTTTTTTCGTAACTGGCCATGCCGGAGGCGATGCGCGAATGCAGGATCGAACGCAGCGTCTGCGAGAGCACGTCGAGCAGCCCGCCCGAGGACAGCTTGCCAGGCGCGTTGCGCAGCTCGCGCCCGCGCGCATTGTAGGGGACGATGGCATTCACGCAAAACAGCATGTCGACCCCTGCTTCGAGCGCGATCGAGGCGTGCATGCTCTTGCGTACGGCGCCGTCGACAAAATGGTGGCCGTGGATTTCCACCGGCGGGAACAGCCCCGGCACGGCGGCGCTGGCCTGGACCGCTTTCGAGATCGGGATCGCGTCCCAGCCCTTCTGGCCAAAGCGCACCGCGTCGCCGGTATCGAGGTCGGTGGCCACGATCACCAGCTTGTTGCGCAGCTTGCGAAAGTCATTGGTGCGGCCCGCGCGCGCAAACGTCGCCTTCATGTAGCGATGAATGCCCTCGCCCGACAAGATCCCGGCAGGCAGCGCTTCTTTCAGGCGTTCGAAGGAGGCGAACACGCTCCTGCGGTTGCGCGCGTAATGGAACAGGCTGGACGCCAGCAGGCCCGGCAGCAGCGCCAGGCGCTTGCTGATTTCGGCTGTGGCCGGGCGCAGCAGCAGCTCCGGCTTGAACAGCGCCGCGCCGTCGGCGGCGTCGACGTCGCTCTCGATGAACAGGCGGCACATCTGATGCGGCGTGATGCCGTTGGCCAGCGCGGCGGCGATGATGCCGCCGGCGCTGATGCCCACGTAGATGTCGGCGTCGTTTACGTCCAAGCCTTCGATCGACTCTTCGAGCGCGGCCAGCACGCCGATCTCGTAGACCGCGGCCAGCGGTCCGCCGCCGGCCAGTGCCAGGCCGATTTTGCGCTGCGGGGGATTTTCTGTGCTCGAAGTCATGGTGTATTTGCTCTTTTTAAAACGTAAAAAGGGCCTGCGCAAAGCACAGGCCCTTTGTCAGGCTGGCGCGCGCAATTACGCTGCGCTGGTGCTCTCTACCGGCGTGTCGTTGACTTTTTCGGCGGCGGCTTTCTTAGGTGCTGTCTTTTTTGGGACGGCTGCATTTTTAGGCGCGGCTGGCTTGACGGCGATCTTCTTTGCGGCGGCTGGCTTGGCGGCTGGCTTCGCAACTGCCTTAACTGCTGGCTTCGCAACGGCCTTGACTGCGGCCTTTTTAGCGACCGGCTTCTTGGCAGCTGCCTTTGGCGCGGCCTTGGCCGCTGGCTTGGCGGCCGGGATCTTTTTGCCGGTAGCGGCAGCCACTGCGCGGCTGAGCTGCTCGACGCGGCGGGTCAATTCCTGGATGTCTTTCTGGGTCGGCACGCCAATGGTCGACAGGGCGCGAGCGACGCGGTCTTCGAAGACCTGCTCAAGCTTGTCCCACGAACCGGAAGCTTGCTTCGACACGCCATCGGCAACCTTGGTGACGGTGTCGGTCACGCCGGAGACTTTATCTTCGGCCATTGAACGGGTACGGCGCTGCAGGTTGGTGCCTTCTTCGACCAGCTTGCTAAATACACGGCCGCCTTCTTCCTGGGCCTTGGCGAAAGCGCCCAGGCCTGCCTGCCAGATCTGGTGAGCGGAGGTACGAACGGCGCTAGCCAATTGTTTGTCTTCGGCTTTTGCCAGTGTCTTCAGTTTCTTTACCATTGTGAGCTCCCGGTTTGTGTGTGATTCCGTCAGTGATTCGAAGTCGAACCCTTCTTTGATGAGAGCATTTTAGTGAGCAATTCTAGAGATCGGATACTAAACGCATAGAGAGCAGCTTCTAAAAGGGAGAACAGCGCAACAAGATCGACCAAGACTCCTTGCCAACCGGGCATTCCCCTGTAATGATTAGTGTATCTATTCAAATAACCAGCACAAGGGAGACACCACGATGCAGTATTTTGTCACAGGAGCGACCGGGTTTATCGGCAAGCGTTTGGTCAAGAAGTTATTGGCACGAAAAGGCAGCGTGGTGTACTTCCTGATGCGCGAAGCGAGCAAGGACAAGCTGGGCGAACTGCTCGAATTCTGGGGCACCACCAAGGCGCGCGCGATTCCGGTTTTTGGCGACCTGCGCGAAGCGAAGCTGGGCGTCTCCAAGGACGATACCAAAAAGCTGTCCAAGAACATCGACCATTTCTTCCACCTGGCCGCTATCTATGACATGACCGCCGACGCCGACGACCAGGCCGCGGTCAATGTCGACGGCACCCGCAATACGGTGGACTTTGCCAACGTCATCCACGCCGGCTGCCTGCATCATGTATCGTCGATTGCCGCCGCCGGCATGTACGAAGGGATCTTCCGCGAAGACATGTTCGACGAAGCTGAAGGACTCGACCACCCCTACTTCGCCACCAAGCACGACTCCGAAAAAATCGTCCGCAACGAGACCAAAGGTGCGTTTCGCGTCTACCGTCCGGGCATGGTCGTGGGCGACTCGGTCACCGGGGAAATGGACAAGATCGACGGTCCCTACTATTTCTTCAAACTGATTCAGCGCATCCGCCAGTTGCTGCCGCCTTGGATGCCGACCATCGGCCTTGAAGGTGGGCGCATCAACATCGTGCCGGTCGACTTTGTGGTCGACGCCATGGACAATATCGCCCACCAGAGCAAGCTCGACGGCCAGTGCTTCCACCTGACCGATCCGGAACCGATGCGGGTGGGCGAAGTGCTCAACGTGTTCTGCCGCGCCGCGCATGCGCCGACCATGAGCATCCGCATCAACGCCGCGCTGCTCGGCTTCATTCCGAAGTCGGTCAAGAAGGGCATCATGGCGCTCTCGCCGGTGCGCCGCGTGCGCGACGCGCTGATGAAGGACCTGGGCCTGCCGTCCGACCTGATGGGCTTTATCAACTACCCTACCCGCTTCGACAGCCGCGAGACGCAGCGCGCGCTTAAGGGCACGGGCATCGCCTGCCCGCCGCTCGAGTCCTACGCCGCCCCGATCTGGGATTACTGGGAGCGCAAACTCGACCCGTCGCTGTTCATCGACCACACGCTGCGCGGCACCGTGGCCGGCAAGGTGGTGCTGATCACCGGCGGCTCGTCGGGCATCGGCCTGGCGGCGGCCCACAAGATGGCTGAGGCGGGCGCCATTACCATCATTTGCGGGCGCGACGAAGACAAGCTGGCCGAAGCGCGCAAGGAAATTACAGATCGCGGTTTCGACTGCGTGACCTATTCTGCCGACGTGGCCGACATGGCCGACTGCGACCGCTTCGTGCAGGTGCTGCTGGAGAACCATGGCGGCGTCGACGTGCTGGTCAATAACGCGGGCCGCTCGATCCGGCGCGCGATCGAAGGCAGCTTTGACCGCTTCCACGATTTCGAGCGCACCATGCAGCTCAACTATTTTGGCTGCCTGCGCCTGACCATGGGACTGCTGCCCAAGATGATCGCGCAAAAGAAGGGGCACATCATCAATATCTCGTCGATCGGCGTATTGACAAATGCGCCGCGCTTTTCGGCGTATGTGGCCTCCAAGGCGGCGCTGGAAGCGTGGACGCGCTGCGCGTCGTCGGAGTTGTCGGACGTGGGCATTAAGTTCACGACGATTAACATGCCGCTGGTGAGAACGCCGATGATCGCGCCGACAAAAATCTACCAGAACGTGCCGACGCTGGCACCTGAAGAAGCGGCCGACATGATCGCCGAGGCGATCGTCTACAAGCCGGTGCGCATTGCGACCCGCGTGGGCGTGTTCGGACAGGTGCTGCATGCCTTGATGCCGCGCGTGGCGCAGATCGTGCTCAACACGACGTTCCGCATGTTCCCCGATTCGGATGCGGCCAAGGGCGGCGACAAGAAGGCGCCGCAGATGAGCTCGGAACAGATCGCGATGCAGCAGTTGCTGCGCGGGGTGCACTTCTGATGCTGGTCTGTGCGTAAAAAAAAGGAGCTTCGGCTCCTTTTTTTTGCTATTGATCAGAGCGGATGAAGTTGGTGAGGCGGGCGATTTGCGCCGCGCGCCGTACGTTCGACGCGCCAGGGATCACAATCCACTTGTCATGCTGGTAGATGCCGAATATCAATATGAAACTCTATTAACCATGCCCTCTTTTCAGCAAACCCTGACCGATGTTCGGCATAATCCCTGGCACGTTTCTCGAGGAATTCAGCCAGGGTTCGAGAGCGATTTCATTCATCCGAACTTCCGATCATGTATTAGAGTGCGAAACTGAGAGGCTGCTTCAGCCCGGCCTGATTGAATCGATCGTTATCCCATAGTCGTTCTCAAGCGTCGCAGCAATCTGAGGTCCGCTCAAACCGCCCCGAAACCAGAAAGCCAGGAATATTGCGACCCTGTCGTGCATCTCAGATGGATTGGGTGGATATAGAACGCAGATTGTCGCTCTTATGCGCAACACGTCGTCATCGTCAGAACAGTCACGACCGGCGATCAATTCCCACAGCTTGACTCGCTCAGCTTCCACCTCCCTCAGACCAATTACACCAGTCGAGTATCGATTGGCAATCGCTGCCGCCTCACGGGCCGGAAGTGGCAAGCTATCAGTTGCTCGATACAAGGCGTCGATCATGAACTTCTGCGCCAGGCAAGTCTCACGAGGATCATCCAGATCCACCTGACTTGTTAATGCTCTAAAAAATTCGTCGGCACTGTTCATGGAGGCTAATAAATATCTGGCGTGGCTGAGTGAATCCCTCCCGACTACAAAGATGGCGCGTCCGAGGCCGTCATATTCTTCGACATTTGAATGTTAAGGCCCCTCAGCGACATCAACCGTCAATTCGCATCTATTACGGCATAGTCGCCGGGACAATGCTCCTCAGACGGGAAATGAGGAAGGTAAAAAGAAAAGCACTGAGCCAAAAAAGCCTATGCTGATACCGATCCACAGAGCGCGCACCTTCGTGCCGGCATCGCCTGGCGGGAGGAACACCCCTCCTAAAAAATACAGTCCCATCAGAAACACCGCATACAGGAATCTGTAGTTCAACAGATAGGTCGCACCAGCAAACGACATAGCTGTTGAACATAAAAGAATCGTTCCAATCAGTGTCAGGTCTTTTCCCATATATTTCTCGGCAACTCGGCGCCGCTACGGGCCGAAATCGATTCGTGCAAAAGCTGCGAAGTTACTGGCGCTGCAAAATTCCATCACCAATCCCCTTGCGCGTTAATTAAAAATTTGAAGACACCCGTTACGGACAGCTGACGTTCCACGGGTCGTAAGCCAGCGCCGTGCGGCGCGCCCATACCCGCGCTGTCGGCCCCCGGTCACTCTGGTAAGTCAGCGTGGCCATCTCTTCACTGCCGTTGACGAAAATACTGACATCGATGGCGCTCAAGCGGTAGTTGTAGGCGCGCTGGGCGGCGCACGCGGTATTCCCGGCAAACAGCAAGCGGGCGCGCGTCAGCAGTATTGCCTGCTGCTCGATGAGCGCCAGGATGTCGGTGTCGGGCATGCGTTGACCCAGGGCGATTCGGTTGGCCGGCGCGCTGCAGCCAGCCGACGCGTGCCACGCGAATTGCTGCACCTGGCCGGGACGCCACGCGCCGTCATAGGCAAAGGTGCTGCGGTCCATGCGGCACAGGGCGCGCAGCGCGCGGCGTGGCGGCGCGTCGACATACGCTTCGATGCGCCAGGCGGCGGTGGCGCTATCGCGGCTGATTTGATAGATGGGCGGCGTGGCGGGCGATGCCTTCGCCTGCTGTCGGTAGTAGGCTTCGAAGGCGGCGCGTTCCTGATCGGTCGGGGAGCGATTTTCGGTGGCGTGCGCCATGACCGACATCAGCATCAAGGCGCACAGCAGTAGCGGTTTGGGCCGCAGGCGGTTCATGGCGGCATGCGCTTCGCTTTTCCGCCCTACCTTCATCATCCAGCGCGCTGTCGTTGTCATGTCGCGTAACGATATCACACTCAATTGAGCATGCTCTGGCCGCTGGCGCCGCTGGCACCGCCGCCGCCACCGTGCAGCTGGCTGTGCAGCCGGAAGCCTTCGCGTATATTCTCGCGCAGCACCGCGCCCTTCCAAGGCTTGGTGTAAAAGCGGTCGATCGCGCCACGGTTGATGGCGGCCATGATCGGGGTCAGGTCGGCATACGCCGAGAGCATGATGCGGAAGGTATCCGGGCACAGGTTCTTGACCCGCTCCATGAATTCCGTCCCGCTCATCAAGGGCATGCACTGGTCGCACAGGATCACGTGCACTTTGTTGCGCGCCAAAATATCAAAGCCTTCGGCCGCCGTCTGCGCCGTCAGGATGCGGTAGCCGTCCTGCGCCAGAAAGTCCGACAGCACGTCGAGCATGAAGGCGTCGTCGTCGACGATGAGCAGCGTTTGCTGCCCGCCCAGCGTATCGTCGACCGGCGCGGCGAGCGACTTGCCTTCGGCGAGCATGGCCTCGAAATCGGCCTCCGACACCGGTTTGCTGAAGTAATACCCCTGCATCTCGTCGCAGCCGTGGCGCCGCAGGTAGGCCAGTTGCGCGTCGCGCTCCACCCCTTCGGCGATCACCTGCAGTTTCAGGCTGTGCGCCATGTTGATGATGGCCAGCACGATGGCCGCGTCGTCCGGATTGCTGGTCACTTCGCGCACGAACGCGATGTCGATTTTCAGCTTGTCGATCGGGAAGCGCTTCAGGTAAGCCAGGCTGGAATACCCGGTACCGAAGTCGTCGATCGATATCTGGATTCCCAGCGCCTTCAGGTTGCGCAGCACCGTGATGGTGTCTTCGGCGTTCGACATCAGCGAGCTTTCCGTCAGCTCGAGCTCAAGCAATTCGGGCGCGATCTCGTGCACCTTGAGCGCATTGAGCACTTCTTCTTCCAGCCCGCCCAGAAAGAACTGCACGCCAGAGACGTTGACCGACAAATGCACCGGCCCGGTCTTGGACTTGCCCCACTTGCTGATCATGCGGCAGGCTTCATTGAGCACCCAGGTCCCGACCGGCACAATCAGGCCGGTTTCTTCGAGCACCGGGATGAACAGCGCGGGCGAGACCATGCCGTGGCCGGGCCGCTTCCAGCGGATCAGCGCTTCGGCCCCGCTGATGCGGCCCGAACCGATGTGCACCTTGGGCTGCAGATAAACCACGAATTCCTGGTTGTCGATGGCGCGCCGCAGCGCGTTTTCCAGGTCCAGGCGCGCCAGCGACTGCGCGTTCATCTCCGCGGTAAAAAAGCGATAGGCATCACGCCCGGCTTCCTTGGCGCGGTACATGGCGGTGTCGGCATACTTGATCAGCGTGTCGGCGTCGAGCCCGTCGTCAGGATAGATGGTGATGCCGATGCTGGCGGTGACGGTCACTTCATGGCCGCCCAGGTCAAACGGACGGCGCAAACCGTCGCGGATCTTGTCGACCACGGCCAGCGCGCCCTGCGGGCCTTCGGGCAGCATCAGGATGGCGGCAAATTCGTCGCCCCCAAAGCGCCCGATAGTGTCGCGCACGCGCAGCGATTCGACCAGGCGCGTGGCAAACTGGCGCAGCAGCTCGTCGCCGCACGGGTGGCCCAGCGTGTCGTTGATGTTCTTGAAGCGGTCGACGTCCAGGAACAGCACCCCCACCGACCAGTGGTGCTCGGCCGCCTGCTCCAGCGCGCGCGTGAGCGCAGAATAAAACTGGCTGCGGTTGGGCAGGCCGGTCAGGGTGTCGAAGTGGGCCAGCTTGAGCAGGAGCAGTTCGGCTTCCTTGCGTTCGGTGATGTCACGCGCGACGGCCACCAGCACCCAGCTCGCGCCCGAGCGCAGCGTGCGCCGCTGCACCTCGACCGCCACCTGGGTGCCGTTCCTGCGGTTCACCTGCAGTTCGGCCATGGCGCCGGACTGGTCGCCGGCGAGCAGCTTGTCGTACAAATCCTGCAGGCTGGCGCGGTCCGAACCCTGCACGTTTTGCGTGCCCAGCGCGAGGAAGTCTTCGCGTTCGTAGCCGAGCATGCGGCAGGCGGTGGCGTTGACGTCCACAAAACAGGCGCCAGAACGGTCAATCAGGAAAATCGCGTCGGCGGTGGCGTCCATCGCCGTGCGAAAGCGGCGCAAGTCTTCGTCGAGCCGAATGCGCGCTGTCATGTCGGCCGTCAGCTGGGCGTGGTGGCGCTTGATTTCCTCGTACAGCAGCAAGTTTTCGTAGGCCACCGCGATCTGCGCGCTGACGGTCACGGCCACCCGTTCGTCAACTTCCGAAAAGCCGTCGGCGCCCAGCTTGTCGACCAGGTACAGCCAGCCGTGGGCGCGCTCGCGCGAGGCGATCGGCACGCCCAGAAACGAGTGCACCGGCGGATGCCCTTGCGGCAGGCCGATCGCGCGCGGGTCGCCGTTGATGCCGTCGATGCGCACCGGCTGGCGCTTTTCGAGCAGCGTATTAAGCACGCCCACGCGCGGCGTGCCGGCCACCACGCGCGCCTGCTTGTCGCCGCATGAAGAAAAATAACTCAGTTCGTCGGCGCCTTCGTCGAGCACGCCGATGCAGGCATATTTGGACACACAAATGTTTTGCGCCACGCGGCAGCCGATTTCAATCAGGGCGGCCGGGTCGCGCTCGGCGCCCAGTTCAATGCCAAGCTCAATGAGCGAGGTCAGGCGCAGGCTCACCGCCTGCAGGCTGGAGAGCGAATTGGACAGGCGGTCCGTCATCAGCGCCAGCTCGTGCGACGGCGACGGCGCCGGCGCATTGGCGTCGCTGGCCAGGCGCGAGAGGACCTGGGTGCTCGACTCGACCTGCTCAAGGTACTCGGCCATCTGGCTGTCGATCAGGTCCATGCGGCCGGCGTCGGTGTCGACGTTGGTAAAGGGGCTTGCCGCTTCCGGTTCGGTCAGGCCGAGCGCTTCGTGCACGGCGCGCAAAATGACGTCGGGGTCGGACGGCTTGGGCAGCACCCAGCGCACGCCGCACGATTCGGCGATCTGGTTAGCCTCGCGCTCGCGGTAGGTGGCTGTGTAAAAAATCACGGGCACGTTGGCGGTGGCCGGGTCGCCGTGCAGGCGCGTGACGAATTCGTAGCCGTCCATCTCGGGCATCAGGATGTCGGAGATGATCAGGTCGGGCAGTTCGCGCTGCACCATGGCCAGGCCATCGACGCCGTTGGCCGCTTCAATCAAACGGTGCCCGTCGTAGCCAAGCAGCGTGCGCAAAAATTCGCGGTTCAGGACATGGTCATCAACGATCAGGATGGTGGCGCGCTTGGCTGGCGGCGCAGGTTCAGCTGCGGCGCGGCTGCGCAGGAAGGTTTCGAGTTCGGCAACAAAGGTATCGGGCTCGATCGGCTTGCCGACGTAGCCGTCAAAGCCGGCGGCGAGCAGGCGCTCGCGGTCGCCCACCATGGCCAGCGCGGTCACGGCCAGCACCGGAATATGGCACATGGCCGGATCGGCCTTGAGCGCGGCAACCACGCCGTAGCCGTCGAGTTTGGGCAGGTGCACGTCGCAGATGATCAGGTCCGGCTTGGTCTCGCGCGCAGTCTCCACGCCACTGGTGCCGTCGATGGCCATGAACGGCGTGTAGCCGAAGGCCGTCAACAGGTACACCATCAACTCCATGTTGGTGGGATTGTCTTCAATGATGAGGATCCGTGCAGACACGCTTTGCGCTCCCGTCCTGTGCTTGCAGCCAGGGCCATATCGCCCATTACCACAAATTAATACGTAAAAACAATGTCCACGACAGTGGTTTCTGACTGTATCACGCCTGCCAGACCCCATGCCATACAATATTTATTGAGCGAACATCTCGGCAATCTCCTGCATCAGGCGCTGCAGGACGCGCACGTTGCGACCCAGCGCCACGTGGCCGATGCCGCCGAAGGCAATGCAGCGCGCACCAGGCAGCACGCTGGACGTTTGCGGCGCGACAATGTTGTCATGGTGCGTATAGAACGACGTGATCAAGGAACGCGTGGCAGCGTCTTCGGAGCGGGCAAGTTCACGCAGCCAAGCGCTTTCCGGGGCGTCGGCAACGCCGGGCGTGCGCCGCATCTGGGCGGCATTGCGCCCGATCCCCATGTTGGCAAGGCTGGTGCCGTGGTGCGGCGTACCCATCGTAAATATATGCGCGATGTTGGCGGCACCGTGTTCGCGTACGTATGCGCGGGCAACCAAGCCGCCCATGCTGTGCGCCACGATGATTACTTTTGCTATGTTGGATTTTGAACACAGGGAGGCGACCGCGCGTTCCACCAGCGGGACGTAATCGTCGATGGCGCCAAGAATCGGCTCCAGGTCGAGCGACGCGTGGCTGATGCGCGACGCGTCCAGCAAGGGGGTCAGCTGCGACCAGTAACCACTGTTGCATCCATAACCATGTATCAATAATACGGGCGGCAGCGTGGCATCATCGTAGATGCGCTCCCCGGCGCAGGCGATCGGCATGAACCAGGACGACTGCAGCAGCGTGGCCATGAACTCTTCGCCGAACAGGCGCAGCTGGGCGCCGCGCCCGAGCAAAAAGTCGTCCGGCGTGATGCTGGAAAAACGCGCCGTCATGGCGAAATTATTCGCCGTGATGAGCACGCGCACCAGCAGCACCAGGCCGGCGCCGGCCGCCAGCGCCAGCGGCCAGTAACTCACGGCGCCCGTGCCCATCAGCGCGTATGCGAACGCAAGAGCGCACGCAGCCTGCACCAGCAGCAGCCACCGCAGCAGCACGCGCGTGCTCATCGCGTACTCCTCATTCAAGCAACCAGGCGCGCCGCAGGTTTGCCGGTCAGCTCCTGCGCCAGCGCGCTGGCCAGGCGCGCGGTAATGCCGTAGATCGACAGTTGCGGATTGGCGCCGATGGAGGTGGGGAACAGCGAGCCGTCGTGCACCGACAGGTTGGCCACGCCGTGATAGCGCCCGTTCGCGCCCACCACCCCGCGTTTGACATCATCGGACAGCGCGCAGCCGCCCATTACGTGGGCCGACACCACGCGCGTGATGTGCGCCTTGTACGGCAGCGCCGCGATGCCTTTTTTGGCCTGCGCCCAGCTGGTGTAGCGTTCGGCCAGTTCGTGCACCGGCTGCACCGTTTTGGCGCCGGCGGCAAACTGGATTTCGGCCATCGTCAAGTGCGCGCGGCGCACGCCGTTCCAGACGAATTCGGTCATCGGGTAATCCAGCACGGGCGAACCGTCGCTGGCCAGGCCCACGCTGCCGCCGGGCGAATCGTCGTGAAAGCCGTCGCGCAGCAGCGCCAGCAAGCCGTGCACGTGCGGGAACATGGCCATGGTGTCGGCATGCGCCTTGCCAAAGCCTGCCATCGTGGTCGACAGCAGCAGCGGATGCAGCGGCGGGGCTTCGAGCTTGTAGCCGATGGCGCCGTCGATCGGCTGGGTGTCCATGAAATGGTCGGAATAAATCGTTTGCGGCGCGCCGGCGTAGCCGTCCACGCGCTGCTCAAAAACGCCGGCCGAGATCACGGTCGGGTGCAAAAAAGTGCGCTTGCCCAGCAAGCCATACGGGTCGGGTGCGTGCGAGCGCAGCAGCAGCGCCGGCGAATTGATCGCGCCGCCGGCCACCACGAAATGCTTTGCGCGCAGCGTCAGCTTGCGCCCGGTGGGCATGACGCCGGTGGCGTCGAGCGCGGTAATTTCAAGCGCCTCGACCCGGTCGCCCTTGAACAGCAGGCGCTCGGCGCGCGCGCGGGTGACGAGCGTGGCGTTGTGGTTGAGCGCCGACGGGATGGTAGTGACCAGCATCGACTGCTTGGCGTTGGTGGGGCAGCCCATGCCGCAGTAACCCAGGTTCCAGCACCCTTTCACATTGCGCATGATGGCGGCGGCGGGAATGCCCAGCTGGGCGGCGCCGCGCTTGAGCAGGTCGTTGTTTTCGTTGGGCGGCGTCATCCAGGTGGAAACGTTGAGGCGCTCTTCCATCATCAGGAACCAGGGCGCGAGCGCCTCGGGCGTATAGCTGGACAGGCCGAAGTGCTTGCCCCAGTACTCGAGCGTGGGCGTGGGCGTGCGAAAGCTCGACGTCCAGTTGACGGTGGTCGAGCCGCCCACGGTGCGGCCCTGCAAAATGTTGATCGCCTTGTCGGCCGTTTTGCGCGCGGCCGATTCCTGGTACAGGGCGGGATAGGCGTCGGCCTCGCGCATCTTGAAGTCTTTTGACGACTTGAGCGCGCCTTCTTCGACGATGATGACGAACAGGCCGGACTTGGCGAGGATTTCGGCCGTGACGCCGCCGCCGGCGCCGCTGCCGATGATCACCACGTCCGCTTCCATGCTGCGGTCGGACGCGATGGTGGAGGCGTCGAGCACTTTCCAGCCGGCGGCCAGGCCCGCCTGGATCGGGTCGGGAATCATTGCGCTGTTGCTCATGCGAGTTCTTTCATGGGGCCGGGGTAACCGATGGCGGCCCAACTGGCCGGGTCGGCATACCAGGAGCCGATGATCAGGTCGTGCAGCGCGTGGTATGCCGTTTGCAGCATGGCCAGGCTGTGGAAGCGCCATTCCTGCAAAAAGCTGCCGACCTGGGCGTCAGTGGCGTGGGCCCAGCCGCCGGACACGCCGGTCAGCGCGCGGCGCGCCGGCGCCAGCGCGAGCAGGCCGAACAAATCCTGGACTTCCTTTTGCGCTGTCAGTGGCAAGCCCAGGATGGCCTGGTGCACGCGGCCCGTGGTGGCCGACACGGCGGCGGCACGCTGCGCGGGGTCGGCGGGCAAGGAGCCGGCCAGCATCGCGGGTACGATGGCGTCAAGCGCCGCTTTGGCCTCGCCGTCCAGCACGAAGCGCTGCAAGGGGCCGGCCGGATGCAGATAGCGCCAGAACCCGCCGCCGGCTGCGAGCGTCAGCGCCCCGAGCGCGCCCACTTTTAGAAACGTCCTTCGAGTTGCAGCCATGTCCCTGATTCCATGTTGTTTTTTCCTAGTGTACGCCAAAGCGCCAGGGGAAAATCAGCGAAGAGTAGAGTGATCCATCTACTCGTTTCTGGTACAACATCGACATGAAGAAAGTAAAACTTGCCCAAAGGCTAGAACAACAGTTGCGCATGGTGGCCGCCGAGCGGCAAGCGGCCAAGCGCGATCCGGCGCTCTTGGCCGCGCGCGTGGCGCTCAAGCGTTACCAGTCGGCGCGCCTGACCGGCACCCACGCCGACTTGCTGGCCAATCCCAACACGCGCGACGCGGCCGCGTTTTTCCTCGACGAGCTGTACGGCTCGCACGACCTGAGCCAGCGCGACATGGACCTGGAGCGCATCATCCCGACGCTGCAAAAAATGCTGTCGTACGAGTCGCTGCATACGATCACCGAGGCGATCGTGCTTGACGCCTTGTCCGAGCGGCTCGACACGGCGATGGCGCGCGTGCTGGGGACCGATTTCACCGAGGGCATGTATGTGGCGGCGTACCGCACCGCGACCACGCGTGAAGAGCGCGAAGAGCAGCTGGTCCTGGTGCAGCAACTGGGCGCCTCGCTGTGCGAACTGGTGACGATACCGCTGCTGGCGGTGACGCTGTCGATCATGAAGGCGCCGGCCAAGCTGGCGGGGCTGGGCCAGTTGCACAAGTTCCTCGATCGCGGCTTCACCACCTTTAAAAAGATGGGGCAGCCGGCGCAGTTCGTCGACACCATTGTCAGTCGCGAACGACAAGTCATGACCAACATCTACAACGGCCGCATGGACCCGTTTGACGTGATCTAGGCAACAGCGCAGCGCTAGTGTTTCTTGAGGATGTGGCGGGCGATGCCGCGCAGGATGTTGACTTCTTCCGTCTCGAGCTGGGTGCGGGAAAACAACCGTTTTAATCTGGGCATCAGCTTTTTGGGATTATCCGCATCCAGGAAATCAATGGCCACCAGCGCTTGCTCGAGGTGCGCGAACATGCCGTCGATCTGCTCCAGGCTGGCCGCGTCGCCATGAAAGCCCACCTCGCTCGCGGGCGCCGCCACCCCGTCGGCCACCCGGCACTCGTACGCCAGCACCTGCAGCGCCTGCGCCAGGTTGAGCGAGGAATAGGCCGGGTTGGCGGGAATGTTGATCAAGACATTGCACTGTTCGACGATGTGATTGGGCAACCCGAAGCGCTCGTTGCCAAAAATGAGCGCCGCATTGAGCTCGCCCTGCCCCGCCACATGCTGGGCAAATGCGCGCGGCATCCACACCGGGGGCGAAAATTCGCGCAGCCTGGCCGACACCGCCGCGGCAAAATTGCATCCTTCCAGCGCCTCGGCCATGCTGCCGACGATGCGCGCACCTTCCAGCACATCCTGCGCGCCGCTGGCAAAGGCCACCGCTTCCGGGTCCTGCAAGGCATCGGCAAAGCGCGGATTGACCAGCACCAGCTGGCCAAAACCCATGGTTTTCATGGCCCGTGCGGCAGCGCCGATATTGCCGGCGCGGCTGGTTTCAACCAGCACAAAACGCAGGCGCGGAAAAACAGAAGTGGGTGTTTCGGGCAGGTTCATTTAAAATAGCGCTATCGCGCGGGTTCGATTCGGTTACAGGCAGCTTTGCAACGTTGTTGCAAGTTCGTTGCTGATGCTGCGATTTTAACCATTTCAACCCCGCACCGCTCTTTAATTCATTCTTGTTCTCGACCGTTCGCTGCGCCTATGGAGGCGCCGTGGGCATTCGCGTTCTTTTACCGGAAGCTCATCATGCACCCAATGCTCAATACGGCGATCAAGGCAGCTCGCCGCGCCGCCACCGTGATCCAACGCGCCTCGTTCGACGTCGATCGCGTTGTTGTTACTGAAAAACAACACAACGACTTCGTCACCGATGTCGACCAGGCGGCCGAACAAGCCATCATCGAGACGCTGCTCAAGGCTTACCCCGAGCACGCCATCCTGGCCGAAGAGTCCGGTGCATCGCGCAACCTGAACGACGAGAGTGAATTCGTGTGGATCATCGACCCGATCGATGGCACCACCAACTTCATGCACGGCTACGCCAACTATTGCGTCTCGATCGCCCTGGCGCACCGCGGCATCATCACCAACGCCGTGGTCTACGATCCGGTGCGCAATGACTTGTTTACCGCCACCAAGGGCGCCGGCGCCTACCTCAACGACAAGCGCATCCGCGTCACCAAGCACGACCGCGTCGCCAATACCCTGCTCGCTTCCGGTCACGGCGCCGGCCCGCGCGCGCTCGACGAGTACATGAAGATGTACCAGGTCATGGCCGAACGCTGCCAGGCCATCCGCACCGCCGGCTCGGCCGCGCTCGATTTGGCCAACGTGGCCGCCGGGCGCTGCGACGGCTTCTACGAAAAAGGCTTGAAGGCTTGGGATATCGCCGCCGGCTCGCTGCTGGTGACGGAAGCGGGCGGCATCGTCGGCGAATTTTCCGGCGAGTCCGACTACCTGTACAAAGGCGACATCATCGCCGCCAGCCCCAAGGTGTTCGGCCAGATGGTCACGCTGTTGTCGCCTTTCGCCTGAACTAGCGTAAAATGCGGCACTAAGCAGTATCGGGAACCACCAAAGGTTCCCGCTCCCCTCTTAAAATTTCCACGGCGTAACTGGTTTCGATTAGACTCCCTGTTGTTATGCTGCAATGTCCGGTGGCCCTGATCCAGTGCCGTGCCACCACGGATTTTCTAATATTGATTGCCTGCGACTGGCGCCTTTACCGGCGACGGGCCGATCTTCACCATAAAGTTAACATGTCATTCTCAAAACTCGGCCTGTCCGATGCCATCGTTCGCGCAGTCACCGAACACGGTTACACCGTCCCTACCCCGATCCAGACCCAGGCGATTCCCGCCGTTCTGGCTGGCGGCGACCTGCTCGCCGGTGCGCAAACAGGTACCGGCAAGACCGCCGGCTTTACGCTGCCCATCTTGAATCGCCTCTCGACCGACGCCGTCGGCGCGGCCTTGACGAGCAAAAATACCCCACGCGCCGTGCGCTGCCTGATCCTGACCCCGACGCGTGAACTGGCCGCCCAGGTCGAGGAAAGCGTGCGTGTCTACGGTAAATATACCAACCTCAATTCGACCGTGATTTTCGGCGGCGTCGGCATCAACCCCCAAATCAAGCAGCTCAAGCATGGCGTCGACATCCTGGTCGCCACGCCCGGCCGTTTGCTCGATCACATGGAACAGCGCACCGTCGACCTGTCCAAGATTGAAATCCTGATCCTGGACGAAGCGGACCGCATGCTGGACATGGGCTTCATCCGCGACATCAAGAAAGTGCTGGCCGTGCTGCCGAAGAAGCGCCAGAACCTGTTGTTCTCGGCCACCTTCTCCGAAGAAATCAAGGCCCTGGCCGATGGCTTGCTCGACAAGCCGGCAATGATCGAAGTGGCGCGCCGCAATTCGACAGTGGAAGTCATTTCCCAGAAAATCCACCCGGTCGACCGCGACAAAAAGCACGCCATGCTGGCGCACCTGATCAAGACCAACAAGTGGACGCAGGTGCTGGTATTCATGCGCACCAAGCACGGCGCCAACAAGCTGGTCGAGCAACTGAATGGCGACGGCATCGGCGCCATGGCCATTCACGGCAACAAGAGCCAGACCGCGCGCACCAAGGCGCTGGCCGAGTTCAAGACCGGCCAGTTGCAAGTGCTGGTGGCGACCGACATCGCCGCGCGCGGTATCGACATCGACCAGTTGCCGCACGTGGTCAACTACGATTTGCCGAACATTCCTGAAGACTATGTGCACCGCATCGGCCGCACGGGCCGCGCCGGCGCGACCGGCGAAGCGGTTTCGCTGGTGTGCGTGGACGAGCATGAAATGTTGAAAGACATTGAAAAGCTGATCAAGCAAACGCTGCCGCGCGAAATTATCGCCGGTTTCGAGCCGGATCCGAATGCACGCGCGCAAGCAATCCAGCTGCGCAGCGGCGCGCCAGGACATGGCGGTCGCGGCGGTCGCTCCGGTGGTGGCGGCGGCGGCCAGGTAGTCAAGGTCGGCGCCACCAACCGCAATACGTCAAAGCCACGCAGCGCCGCCGGCCCTGCCGGTGCCGGCGGTGGTGCAGCGAGCCGTGGCCCGCGTCCGGCCCCGGCGCATCGCTCGGGTGGCCGCGGACGCTAAGTCCCGCTGCTTCCGACACAGGCCGTGCCCTTGCAGAAAAGCAAGCGCACGGTTTTTTTATGTCAGCACGCCTGGAAAAATGGTATATACTTGCTAACTCAAGGACCGATACAACATAACGAAAGGAACTATCATGGATGACATGCTCACCACCAGTACCGACTTTTGCCTGCGCCTTGCCCGCGCCAATGCCGTGCTGGTGCGCCGCTTCGACAACGCCCTGGGCAGCCAGCACGGCATCAGCTTCAGCGACTTTCAACTGCTCAACCACCTGGCGCGCGCGCCAGGCGGCAAGCTGCGCCGGGTCGATCTGGCCGAGCGGGTCGGCCTGACCGCTTCGGGCGTCACGCGTACCTTGCTGCCGCTGGAAAAAATCGGCCTGGTCACACGCGAGTCGGATCCGCGCGACGCGCGCGTCGGCTTTGCCGTTGTCACGCCGGCCGGCCACGAGCTGGTGGTCAACGCCACCGCCGTGGTCGACCTGGTCAGCCGGGAAGCGGCGCGCAGCATTGGTCCCGAACAAACGGCAGCGATGGCAGCGGTGCTGGGCAATATCGCCGGCATGAATTCCACCAACAGCTAAGGTCGGCCTCCGACGTTCCGCAGATCGGCTAACATGGCGGCATGCCCCACTTTGCCGCCAACCTCAGCCTGATGTTTACCGAAGTCGATTTCCTCGACCGTTTCGCCGCCGCGCGCGCGCACGGTTTCGAGGCGGTCGAATGCCTGTTTCCGTACGACTGGCCAGCAGAACAGATCGCCGAACGCTTAGCCGCCAGTAACTTGCAACTGGTGCTGCACAATCTGCCCGCCGGCAACTGGTCTGCCGGCGAGCGCGGCATGGCATGCGACCCGGCCCGATTGGCCGAGTTCCAGGACAGCGTAGGGCGCGCGCTCGACTACGCGCGCGTGCTGGGCGTGCCCCGGCTGCACTGCCTGGCCGGCTTGCTGCCCGCAGGCGTCAGTACGCAGCGCGCGCAAGCGGCTTACATCGACAACTTGCGCTTTGCCGCGAAGCAGCTGCGCGCTCACGGCATCGACTTGATGATCGAGCCGATCAATACCTACGACATGCCCGGCTATTTCCTCACTAGCAGCGCGCAAGCGGCCGACATCATCGCCGCCACGGGGGCCGACAATCTGTTCCTGCAATACGACATCTACCACATGCAGCGCATGCAGCGCATCGAAGGCGCGCTGGCCGACGGCATCGGCAAGTACTTGCCGCTGATTGGCCACATGCAGCTGGCCGATGTCCCGGGCCGCCACGAACCGGGTACCGGCGTCATCGACTTCCGCGCGCTGTTCGCCTTGGTCGATGAACTGGGCTACAAGGGCTGGATCGGCTGCGAATACCATCCCGTGGGCGAAACGGCCGCCGGGCTCGGCTGGCGAAGCGCACTGCAGGCTTGAGTTCGAGCAAACTGCGCTCAGCTTTGTAGGGCAAGAATGGGAACTTCCTGCACGCCACTTGAGCGCGTGCCCGAAAGGACCCATGAAATCCTGCCGCTCCTTTGCCGCCCTCGCCCTGATCGCCTTGTCCATGCTGGTGGGCGGTTGCGCCTCCACCGGCAATGTCAGCCTGGTCGAAGTGCGCGAGTTCGCCGACGCCTCCGCCAAGCTGGGCGCTTACTCGGAACTATCGAAACGCTATCGCGACACCTATGCGCGCGAACAGCCCTATCTGTCGGCAATTGCCGACCGCATGGCCAAGGAAACCGACGCCAAGCGCCGCGCCAGCGCCGACGATTTCCTCGCCGTGCAGCGGGCAATGGTGCTGTACATGCAGACGCTGAGCATGCTGGCCGGCGACGCCCGCTACGACCTCACGCCCCAGCTCGACCAGATGGGTACGGGTCTGCAGGCGCTGGCCGGCAGCGGCCTGGAGCAACGCCACGTGATCGCCTACACGGGCCTCACGCGCCTGCTTACCCGAGTGATTGCTTCCAATTACCAGAACCGCAGCGTGGAAACAATGGTGCGCGATGGCGACGCCCATGTGCGCGTCCTGCTCGACGGCATGATGACGCTCACCCGGCTGTACGCCAAGACCCATGACAACGAAAAGAAAACCGTGCTCGGCATGTTCGATGTTGAAATTCCTTTTTCCGGCAAGCCGCAAGACCGCATGCTGGTAACCATGGCCAAAGTGCATTACCAGGACAAGGCGCACGAATACAAGGCGCTCGACAAGCGCTATGAGCTGGCCCAGCAAGGTCTGTCGAAGGTCGCGCTGGGACACCAGAAAATGCGCGAGCGGCTGGACAACCTGAAAAGCGACGAGGCGCGCCACATACTGGGCGACTACGCCAAAGACTTACGCTTGATCTACAGCGCCCTGGGCGCCAACTAATTACTAAGGAGAGAGCGCCATGGCAAACGAACCGAACGGCTTGAGCACGGTTGCGCAAATCGAGGCGCTGGCCGACCAGCTCTCGGCGATCGCCGACGACATCCACGTGCGTGTGATGAAAGACATTAACGGCCACAAGGGCGCGCCGTTTACCGAGGCCGAACAGGCCATCGCGCGCGGCTTGCTGGAAGACGAGGTCGTCTTGCGCCAGCGCGCCAACGGCTTGTACGCTGACGCTGCCACCTACGTGGTGCAGTCGCTCGGTCAGTCGCAGCAAAAGATCAACCAACTGACCGCAGACGCGGCTGAAAAGATCCGCAAGATTTCCAGGATCGCCGACATTACCGGCCTCGTTGGTGGCTTGCTGGTGCTCGCCGGCGCGGCCGCGACGGGCCAGCCGGCGCCGATCGTGGCAGCCATCGAGCGCGTGAGCAAGCAGGTCAAGCGGGTTGCCGCGAGCACGCCACACAAGGCCGTCTGAAGCAGGTCAACAAGCATGCACGCCAACGCGTGCGTGCGCCCCTGTCACGGCCGCGGAACGCGCTACACTGGCATCAGCCAGCACACGCCGGCGTTTCCCGTATAACAATCCACGGAGCAAGGAATGAACGCACTCGATGCGGCGCAACTTGCGCTGCTCAGCGACCTGTTGGAGCGGCGCCGCGCCGCACTGGCCGGCCCGCCAGGCCTGCGGGCAACAGCGGGCGGACGCGACCGGGCGGTGGAAGAAATCGAAACCTCGCCCGCCGACAAGGCAACCGTGCGCCTGCTCAACGACCTGGCGCTGGAAGCGGCCGGGCACAATGCATCGCAACTGCACATGATCAAGCACGCGCTGGCCAAGTTCAACGATGGCAATTATGGGGAATGTGAAGAGTGCGGCAATCCGATCGGCTTTTCGCGCTTGCAGGCGCGACCGGAGGCCAGGTTGTGCATTACGTGCCAGACGCGCGCCGAGAAGCGCTAGGTCCGGCGGGTAGGGGTAGAGGTAATTCCCGCCCCGAAGAAATCCGTGCCTGCATTGTCCTGGCGCACGCGCGAGGACAATGCAGTATTCGTAGTAGTAGTAGTAGTACTAGAATTGCTTAGCTCATGTGTTGCCCGCCATTGATCGCAATATTTGCCCCCGTCACAAAAGCGGCTTCCTCCGACACCAGATAGGCAATCAGCGCCGCCACTTCGGCCGGCTCGCCCAGCCGCCCCATCGGGATCTGCGGCAAAATCTTGTTCTGCATGATCTCTTCAGGCACTTGCATCACCATCTTGGTCCGCAAATAGCCGGGCGAGACGGTGTTGACGGTGATGCCATGGCGCGCCATTTCCAGCGCTACCGCCTTGGTAAAGCCATGCATGCCCGCCTTGGCGGCGGCGTAATTGGCTTGCCCGAAGGCCCCCTTCTGACCGTTGACCGACGAAATATTAATAATGCGCCCCCACTTTTGCGCCATCATGGGCTCGATCGCCTGCTTGCTCACATTAAACACACTGTCTAGATTGGTGCGCATGACTTCTGCCCATTCCTCCAGCGCCATCTTGGACAGGCTGCGGTCGCGCGTGATGCCGGCGTTATTGACCAGTACATCCAGGCGACCCATATCGGCCAGCAAGCTTTGCATCATCCATTCGGTGGCCGCGTAGTCGCCCACGTCCACCTTGTACGCCTTGAAGCGGTAGCCGTCGTCGCGCTGTGCACCGAGCCAGCCTTCGGGCGACTGGTTGGACGGCGAATACGTGGTTGCCACCTTGAAGCCCGCGTCGTGCAGCCTGCGGCAAATGGCTGTTCCCAGCCCCCCCATGCCGCCGGTAACCAGGGCAACTTTCTGATCATTCATGACACATCCTCGTTTTTGTATTTGTCCCGACGTAAGTCTAGGGGCGCCTACAACACGGAACATTGAGCAATGTCAAAGCCAGCCAAGAACTGGTTTAACATGATGGTGGTCAACTTAGTTCAGAGGTGTCCCCATGGCTTTTCCCACCATTCTCGTTCACGTCGACAACGGCGCCCGCGCTGGCGAAAGGATTCGGCTGGCAAGCGAGCTTGCAGCGCGCGCCGATGGCCATCTGATCGGCGCGGCCGCGACCGGCGTCTCGCGCTTTTTGTATCACAGCATGCCGGCGGAACAGAACGACCCGACGCTGGCCTTGCATCTCGATTTCCTGCGCGAGCAGGCCCGCACTGCGCTGGCGGCGTTCAGCGCGCAATGCGCCGACCTGCGCCACGGCGCGTATGAAGCGCGGGTGATTGACGATGAGGCAGGCGCTGGCATCAGCCTGCTGGCGCGCGCGGCCGACTTGATCGTGCTCGGGCAGGCCGAGCCGCAGGCGAAGGCGAATCTGGCGGACTTGCCGGTACACGTGGTCACCAATTCCGGGCGGCCCGTGTTGATCGTGCCGTTCGCCGGCCACCATGCCACGGTCGGGCGGCGCATTCTAGTGTCGTGGGACGGCGGGCGCGAGGCGGCGCGCGCGCTGCAGCTGGCGCTGCCGCTGTGCAAGGATGCAGATAGCATCACGATCGCCGTGTTTGAAGTGGCTGCGGACGAGCACAAGGCAGCCGATGCGCTGGTCGCCGATCCGCGCCCGTGGCTGGCGCGCCACGGCGTCAAGGCGGCGCTGGCGGTGCACGCGCTCGACCACCAGCGGCGGCTGAACCGGCGCCACGAAGTGGGTGAGCGACTGCTCTCGCTCGCTGCCGACACGGGCGCCGATTTGCTCGTGATGGGCGCGTACGGGCACTCGCGCTTCCGGGAATCGATCCTCGGCGGGGTGACCAAAACGGTGATGGAGGCAATGACATTGCCGGTGCTGATGGCGCACTAATAGGGATCAAGCAGGGGGATCAAGCAGGCGCATCAGGCAGGCGCATCAGGCCGGCGCATCAGCCCATCAATTGCCGCCTTGCCAGTCCAGATCGCGGATCCGGGACACTTGCCGACGCCGCATCATGGACCACAACTCCTGCGCCTGCGCCTCGCTGCCCACCATGCGCCGCGGCGTGGCCAAGGCCAGTTCGCAATCGCTGTCGGACCATTCTTCAAAGCGCAGCTCGCCCGTGCTGCTCACTTCGGCGACGTACATCAAGCCGTCGTCGTATCCAAAGCGCAAGACAGCGCTGGCGGCATCCACCGCGGCGCCGCCCTTCACGCGCTGGTACAGTTCGGCCAATGCGGCGGCCAACTGCTGCTCGGACGGCGAAGCAATGTCGCGCCCATCCGCACGCGTGAGGGTGACCCAGGCTTGTGTCATGTGACGCGTCCTCCTGTCGGTACTCGATTGCCATGCGCGGTTGCGGTCCGCTGGTAGCGGCGACCGCCTATGCTACAAGCATAATACCGAAAAACGCTTCCATGGGAAGCGTTTTTCTGGGGAGGTGGAGGCAGTGAACGGCTTAATGCACCAGCACAGGCAAGCTGAGCGGATCGAAATCGGTCCAGTCGCCGCCTACAATGGTGCCACTGGCGCGTTCGATATGGTCCGAACCCAGGCGGCGCATGACCTCCAGAACGCGCTGCTCGTCGTCGGCCTGCTCGAGCGCCACGGCGACCAGCATGCCGGCCTTGCGCGGCTCGAAACGGTTTTCGCCGGTGCCGCCCTGTTCGCCCTCGCCCGCTTCTTTCATCTTGGTCAGGCTGAACAGGGAGCCGACATGGGCGCCCACCAGACCGCCCACGATGGGTCCGGCCGGGCCCGTCACGACCGAGGTCGCCAAGCCGATGGCCGCACCCACCGCACCGCCCGTCGCGGCGCCCTGGAGTACGCCTTCGGGCGTTTCCGCCGCGCCCGGGGACTGAACGCGGTCGCCACCGATGGCCGTCATGTCATGCTGGCCCGGCTGGTTGACGTAAAAGCTGCTGATGCGATCCTCGGCGAACCCTGCGCGCTGAAGCTCGTTTCTAGCCTGCTCGACGTGGTCCTGAAGTTGAAAATGTCCTGCAACGATGGTCGACATGCTGAAATCCTCCTGCGTAAGTGAGCTGCCAGCATGCGCCTGTTGGGCCGCGGCTTCCGTACGCCAGCACACTGATGCGCCTTGCATCATTGCCAATGCCCGAAGCCGCCCTCCGATTCGCTCTCGCGACGCGGCTGCGGCAGCCAGGCGCGCGGGTCCACGCGGTAATACTTGAACAATTCTGCGAACAGCGCGGCGTGGCGCTCCGACATTTGCCACGGCTTTTCGAAAAAAGTTTCAGTGGCGACGGCGAAAAACTCGGCCGGGCTGGTCGCCCCATAGTGGTCCATCACGCTTTGCTGGCGATACATGGCGTCGGTCTGCAAGCTGGCAAAGTCGCGCGACAGGACGTCGGACCAGTTGCGGTAATTGTCGGCACTGCCGAGGTAAGGGGCGCCATTGTTGCTGCCGGACTCGCTATCGAGCTGGTGCGCGAACTCGTGCAGCACCACGTTCTGGCCGTCGTTCCAGTCGGCCGCGCCGCGCTGCACGTGGTCCCACGACAGGATCACGCGGCCATCGCCCCATGATTCGCCAAGCAAGTCCTGGCGCGCCTCGGTCACCACGCCGGCCGCGTCCACCTGGTTGCGAGGCACCAGGAAAGCGCTGGGATAGACCAGGATGGTATGCAGGTCGGGATAGACGCGGCTGGGACGGTTGAGCAGCAGCAGGCAAGCCTGGCCGGCAATGGTCAGGCGCATCTCGTCGTTCACCTCGAGCCCGGCGCAGCCGACGAACTTTTTCTGATACAAAAATTGCTGCACCAGCTTGTGCAACTGATGCTGCAGGTCGCCGGACATGCGCGCATAGATGGGAATATTGCGCATCAAAATGGCTTGCCACGCGGGCGCGATTTCGCGCGCCAGCACCCGCTTCAGGCGCCAGCCGGGCAAGCCGTAGGCGAGCGCCAAGCCCGCGGCCACAGCGCCAATCAATATCAGCACTTCCATCAGTTTTCCTGTTGCAGAGGCATTGCCTGGGCCAGCAAGGTGTAAGAATCTTGCCGCACCTGGGGATCGAAGGCCCAGGTGTTGACTACGATATGGTCCAGCCCCAGCCGGTCGGCCAAGGCGGCGATGCGCGCGGCCACTTGCGCGCCTGTGCCCACCAGCGCATTGCTGCGCAGGGCAGCGGCGCGCGCCGCTTCAGCCTCCGAGAACGGATAGGCGGCAGCCTCTTCGGGCGACACCAGCGGGCCCAGCAAACCCTGTTCGAAGCGCACGCGCCAGTGCTTGCGCGTGATCAGTTGGCGCTGCGCTTCGGCCTCGGTTGCCGCGGCCAGCGCCCACACGCAAATGGTGGGCTGCGGCGTCGGGAAACGCGCGCTGGGCCGGTAATGTTGGCGGTACAGCGCCAGTGCCTGCTCAACGCCCTGCCCATCGCTGAAAAAATACGCGAAGGCATACGGCAAGCCCAAGTGGGCGGCGAGCTGGGCGCCATATGCCGAACTGCCCAGTATCCACATTTCAGGGCTGGTGGGCCCCGCCGGCTGGGCGCTGATGGCCCGGTACGGATGACCCTCCGGCAAACGCTTGCCTTCGAGCCAGTGCTGCAGGTCGATGATTTGTTCGGGAAAATCGTCAGCACTTTGGCTGGCATGGGGATTGAGCGCGCGCGCCGTCAGGCGGTCCGAACCCGGTGCGCGGCCCAGGCCAAGATCGATCCGGCCCGGCGCAATGGCTTCGAGCACGCGAAACTGCTCAGCGACCTTGAGGGCCGAATAATGCGGCAGCATCACGCCAGCGCTGCCGACCCGGATCGTCCTGGTGGTGGCGGCAATGGCGGCCATCAACACTTCGGGTGCGCTGCCGACAATGCTGCTGCTGTTGTGATGCTCGGAAAGCCAGTAGCGTGCATAGCCAAGCGATTCGCAGTGCCGCGCCAGTGCCAGCGATTCGGTGATCGCATCGGCCGGGACGCGCCCTTTCACGGCAGGCGACTGGTCGAGTACGGACAGTTTCACTGGCGTTCCCCTGCCGCTTAGGCGGCTTTGGCGGTGGCGAAGTACGCGTCCACCGCGTCGGCATTGCCAATGAGCTTGCCTCCGATGAATACTTGCGGCCAGGTCGACTGGCCGGACACGGCGCGCAACACGCTCGAGTTGACCTTCTGGTCTTGCGTGATTTCGGTGAACGTGAGGCCCTGGGCTGTCAAGGTCGCCTTGGCGCGCGCGCAATGGGGGCAGCCCGCCTTGGCGAACACGACCACCGGCTCGGGCACCTGCGCGTTCGGATTGATGTGGCGAAGCATGGTTTCCGCGTCGGACACCTCGAACGGATCGCCTTCCTTGTCCGGCTCGATGAAAGCCTTTTGGATGATGCCATCCTTGACCAGCATCGAATAACGCCACGAACGCATGCCAAAACCAATGTTGCGCTTGTCGACCAGCATGCCCATGCCCTGGCTGAAGTCGCCATTGCCGTCGGGGATGACGGTGATGTTGTCGGCGTCCTGGCCAAGCTTCCACTCGTTCATGACGAAGGCATCGTTGACGGAAATACAGACAATCTCGTCTACGCCATTTTGCTTGAACACGGGCGCCAATTCGTTATAGCGCGGCAAATGGGTCGAGGAACAGGTCGGCGTGTAGGCGCCCGGCAGCGAGAACACGACCACGGTCTTGCCTTTGAAGAGATCATCGCTGCTGATATCTTGCCACTGGTCATTCGGACGGGCTTTGAATACCACCTTCGGTACGGCTTTGCCTTCAAGGGATTCTGGAGTCGGGAGCATGGCGTTTCCTTTCGGTGAGTGGAATTGGCTGTTGCGCGCCACTAAAGACAAGTGGGGCTGTTTGATGACTTTTCAATCAGGAGTTGACACAGAATGATGAAGATAGCACGGTAGCGTAAACGGCACAGGCCCGGACGGTGCCGGGCCTGTAGATTAAAGAAAACACAGCGAGAGTGTCGCAGCGAAGGTGTCGCGACGAAGCCGTCGGAGCGAAGCCGTTACCGGCGCGGCGAGCGCCCGTAACAAGTTGCAGCCAGAGATCAAGCCGCAGGTTGCAGCCCGGGGTTTAAGCCTGCTCCTTGCTCGCCGATGGCGCCGCCCCGAACAATGCCGCCACCAGCGGATCGCGCGCAACCGGGCTGCGGTTGACGCGGATGGCGTAATGGGTGTCGTCCGCGAGGATGTGGAAGTGACGGCCGGTACCTGCCATGCTTTGCTCGCGCAGGCCTGGACGCTCCTTGCGCGGGGCCGCACCTTCGCGTTTTGGCTGAACAATAGCAGCCAAAAATGCCTTGACCCGTTCCGGATCAGGCGAGATTTGGTAGACGGCCTTGCCCAAGTAGGTAGCGGTGCCTTCGATATAGCGCGCCAGTTCGATCACGCCCGCTTCGCGCAGGTCGCGGATATACTTGCGGGCGCCGGAAGGCGAAAACTTGAGGAACCAGGCGATTTCGTCGGCCAGCATTTCATGGGTCGACAGCTCGCCAATCAGCTTTTGCATGTTTTCAATGCGGCGCTGGGTGGCGGACGTCGAACGCACGCGCTCGATCGGCGCCATGGAAATTGGCGGACGCTCGGTCGGCTGCGGCGCGACGCGTTCAATCAGGGATGAATTCGCCGAACTGTGAACTGCGGTCATGTCGCCTTGCGCCGCGTTGCGCTGGTTGGTAGTTGCTTGCATGTTGAGTACTCCATGAGAGAGATAGTCATTTGGACCGGACCCGGCTTGTATCGTTTGACAGCCTGACAACAGTTCGGTTCCGTCCATCTGGGGCACATATTGCCTGCGCTAGATCAACTCTTCTGTGCGCCATCGAACGTTCAGGAATATTTCTGTTCCTTACGCCATCTTTTTTCTGTAAGCATTACTGTGTGCGTTGGCGTACAGATCAAAGGAAATCCTTTGTTTATGCTGGTGTCGTTCGCGCGATTGTGCGTGTGCATCGAACTAAATTGATGTTTAGTCTGCCTGCCCCCGGCACGCGACACTTTATAAAAGGAAACTCACCATGAAAATCACAACCTTGATGGCAGCAATGCTGGCTGTAGCCGCTCTGACCGCTTGCGAAAAAACCACCGTCAACCCTGCACCAACCGTCGTCACCCCGACCGTTGAAGTACCGGTTGCAGTTCCAGGCCCTGCAGTCGCAGTGCCGGTTCCAGGTCCTGCAGGTGCCGCTGGCGCAGACGGTGCCAACGGCATGAATGGCGCCAACGGTGCCAAGGGCGAGCAAGGCAAGACCGGCGACACCGTGATCGTCGTGCCAGAGAAAACAAACTAAGATTACACCGGTAACAAGCTAGTCGCGCCCCGGCGTCCCCCCAAGGACGCCCCGGCGCGATTTTTCATTGCGGCCCGCTTTCCCCCTTCCACCGCTTCTCCCGCTGAACTCATCCCCGTCGCGCCTAGTCGAACAAAGCAGCCTCGCGTTTGCGATGTCACCTACTTTCGACCATCTGGGAGCTTTTTGTGAAAAAAACCAAAAAAATCATCATGGCAACTGCCATCTTGACGTGCACCGGGCCGGCCCTGGCGCAGCAAATCAATCCATCCTGGTACATCCAGCCCAGCATTATTGCGTTCGAACCCGATGACGACTTCGGCCTCGACGAGCGCGACTATGGCGTCGGCCTCAAATTCGGCAAGCCGCTCTCGAAAAACTGGGATGTGCAGCTCGGCGCCACCCATGCGCGCACCGAGAGCGGGCCGGCCAAATACCGCCAAAGCCTGGTTGGCGCCGACGCGCTGCTGATGATCTCGCGCAGCCGGATCCGGCCGTTCCTGCTGTTCGGGCTCGGCGCCCAGCGCGACGACGTCGCCAATACCCAGCGCAGCGTGCGCAAGACCTCGCCCTACGCCAGTGCCGGCCTTGGTTTTCAGATGAGCCTGACCGATCGCCTCTCGCTGCAGGCCGACCTGCGCACCGTGCGCGGCCACTTGCGCGATCACGCCGCGTTCGGCACCACCGTGAGCAACAACAAATATTTCACGGTCGGCCTTAATTACGCGCTCAATCCTCCTCCTGGCCAGAGCCCTGTTGAGCAGCCACCGCCAGCGCCACCGCCGCCAGCGCAGCCGCCAGCCGTTCTTGCTCCGCCGCCACCGCCACCGCCACCGCCGGCGCGTTTTGAAAAGGTCACGCTCTCGAGTACGGAATTGTTCGCCTTCAACAGCGCCACGCTGACCATGCCGCAACCGCGCCTGGACGAGATCGCCGCGGCACTGGCCGCCGATCCGGCCATTACCGATATCGATGTCACCGGCTACGCGGACCGGCTCGGTTCCCCCCAATACAACCAGAAGCTGTCGCAGCGGCGCGCCAACGCGGTGCGCGACTACCTGGTCGGCAGGGGCATCGGTGGCGAGCGCCTGAAAGCTTACGGCAAGGGCGAGGCCAATCCGGTGCTCGAATGCACCAACAAGAACCGGGCAGAGTTGATTAAATGTTTGGAACCGAACCGACGCGTGGAAGTCGAGCGGATTACCATTGAGCGTCGCGTGCAATAAGGCCCGGCCGCAACCGGCGACACGGTTTTGTGATTTTTTCGTAATCCAGGAGAACACCGATGATGGTTGTAAAGGAATGGCTCCCGTTTTCCAAGCAGTTGGCCCAGGTCTGTCGCTGCGCGCTCGATCAATGGTTCGCCCACCGCGCATCGAGCAAGGGCGCCGCGCTGGCCTTTTACACGGCCTTTTCCATCGCCCCCATTCTGGTGCTGGTCATTGCCGTGGCCGGGTTTTTCTGGGGCGCGGCGGCGGCGCAGGGACAGTTGCTGTCGGAATTGCGCGGCTTGATGGGGCCGCAAGGCGCCGAAGCTATCCAGCTGGTGCTGGCCGGCGCGCGCGACAAGGAAAGCGGCGTGCTGGCGACCATCATCGCCACCGTCTTGCTGCTGGTGGGCGCCACCACCGTCTTTGCCGAACTCAAGGATAGTCTCGATGAAATCTGGCAAGTGCCGCCTACCAAGGACAAGACCTGGTGGGTTATTTTGCGCACTCGCCTGCTCTCGTTCGGACTGATCCTGGTGCTCGCTTTCCTGCTGATGGTGTCGCTGGTGGTCAGCGCGGGCCTGACGGTGGCCGAGGATTACGTGGGCGGCTTGTGGAAGGATGCGACCGTGCTGCTCAAGTGGCTGTCGTGGGTGATCAGCTTTCTCGTCATTGCCGTCCTGTTCGGCGTGATTTACAAGCTGCTGCCGCGCATCAAACTGTCATGGCGCGACGTCGTCATCGGGGCGGTGGGGACTGCGGCCCTGTTTACATTTGGAAAATTCTTGATCGGCCTGTATATCGGCAACAGTGGCGTGGCAAGCAGCTTTGGCGCGGCCGGCTCGATGATCGCTTTGCTACTCTGGGTCTACTACTCGGCGCAAATCTTTTTCCTCGGTGCCGAGTTCGCGCGGCAATATGCGCTGCAGCTGGGAAGCTTGCGCGACAAGCCGGATGAAGTGACCGGCGTGGCGAAAGTGTCCAACATCCGGTAGGCCTGCCCCCTCCACATCGTTCTCGTAAACGCGGCGGTGCGACGACTCGCGACCCAAGGAACAGTTGCTCATCTCAACCGTTCTATGGGTCCCCGCGTCGTCGCACCGCCGCGTTGGCGAGAATGTGGTGGTGCCAGCGTGCCGACCCCGCGCCGCCCCTACATCGTTCTCGCGGCGACCCAAAGACCTGCTTAACTGAGCAACCGTTCCATGGCCCGCCGCGTTCGCGAGCCACGTGCAGTTCATTCATCAGCCACCCGATCTCCAGCCCCATACCGGTCATCGCGACTTACTCGCCAAGCAACTCCGCCAGCACTTCCATCCCTTCGACGCGCTCGGCAACGACCTTGATCATCACCACGATCGGCACGCCCAGCAACAAGCCCCACATGCCCCACAGCCAGCCCCAAAACAGCAAGCTGACGAACACGGCCGCAGGATTCATCTTGGCGATGCGCCCCGTCATCCAGGTGGCAATCACCGTGCCAACCAGCGTAGCGATGGCGAGTGACGAACCGGTGACCAGCAAGACCTTGCCGATCGTGTCGAACTGCATGAACGCCGCCAGGCCGGTCGCCGCGGTGATCAGCAAGGGCCCGAAATACGGCATAATGTGCAACAGCCCGGCCACGATGGCCCAGGCGCCGGCATTTTGCAGGCCAATCGCGGTCAACGCACCCCACATCATCAGCGCCAGCAAGGTATTGGTGACCAGCAGCATGAACATGTAATTCTGGATCGAACTGTTGATGTCGTCCAGGATGTGCACCGTCACTTTCTTGCGGCTCAATGAGGGCCCGGTCAGCTTGACGAGCTTGCGCTTGAAGGTGTCGCCCGCAAGCAGCAAAAAGAACACCAGGAACACCACCATCGTCGCTTGCGCGATAAACCCGATCAAGCTCTTCGAACCGGCCAGTACCCAGTCCATGACTTTGAAGCTGCCGCCGGCGGCCGCGCCAGCCATAACCATTTTTTTCGGCGCGATCTTTCTATCTTCGACGCTCGGATTGGCAGTCGCTTGCTCGATCTGATTGGCAGCGGCCTGAATCTGCGTGATCGTGCCCGGGGTGCCGTCATTGGTATCGCGCAGCACCTTGGTGACCTTTTGCGTAATGCGCGGCAAGTCGTCGATAATATTGAAAAACTCGCCCTGCACGCGGTTGAGCGTGACGGCCAACAGCGCCAGCATGGCGACAGTGACGAGCGTGGCGCCGACCGCGCGCGGGATCTTGCAGCGTTCCAGCCACATGACAACCGGGTTGAGCGTGTAGGCAATAAAAATACCCAGCATCAACGGCACCAGGAAGTCTTGCGACCACTGCAGTGCATAAACGAAGGCGATCGTGGCGATTATGCCCAGCGCCAAGCCGCGCGCATTCACATGGATGGGAAAGCGCAGCGTGGTGCTGCCATCCGAACCGACAATATCGTCGACCGATGTCGAGGTCTTGGCCGCCGGCACGGGCGCGGGGGTGGCGCCACCGTCGGCAACGGTCGGCGCTGCGGCGGAAGTGGACTGGGAAGTGTCGGCTAGCTGCATGGTCTTTTTTAGTACGGTAGAGGCGCATCGGGCGATGCAAAAAAGCCGGCCACACAGGCCGGCCAACGTCGGTCGCGACCGCTATGGATTACTTGACGCGAACGTCGTTCTTGACTGATGTTACACCCTTGACGCCGCGCGCGATTTCCACTGCCTTGGCCGCGTCGCCCGGGTCGGCCACAAAGCCGGAGAGCTGGACGTCGCCCTTGTAGGTTTCGACGTTGATTTCGGACGCCTTGATGGTCGGTTCATTGAAGATTGACGCTTTTACTTTGGCCGTGATCACGGTGTCGTCGATGTACTGCCCGGTGCCTTCGCTCTTGCTGGTCGAGGCGCAGCCGGTCACGGCGAGCAGCGAGGCGGCAAACAGCATGGTGGCGAGGCGTTGTGCGATTTTCATGGTGGACTCCTTGGTGGTTGATGTTGCCGACCGCTTCAGCGGCCTGGATTATTTTCCGTAATGCCCTTTGGCGGCCGTCACGCAGCTATCCTTGGCGGCGCCGGCAAAGGCATCGCATTTCTGCATGGCGACCTTGTACTCGGCATCACGCTTGTCGTCGCGCGCATCGGTGCGCGCTTCAATGGCTTTCTTGTCGGCCTTGGCGTCGGACTCGGCGGCAACCCGCGCCGCCTTGGCCTGCGACACGCAGACATCCTTGTCGTTGCCGGTCAGCGCATTGCACTTGACCTTGTCCAGGTCGTAATTGGCCGATGCAATTTTCAGGCGCGACTGGGTGAACGCTTTGAGGGTGTTCTTGTACAGCGCGCTCGCCTCTTGCTCGGTCTTGACGCGGGCCGCCTTGGCCTCCGCGATGCAGACATCCTTGGGGTTGCCGGTCACGATATCGCAGCGCGCCTTGGCCGCCTTGTAGTCCGCTTCGGCCCGGTCTTTCGCTTGCGTATAAGCGGCCTTGGCTTCCGGCGACGGGCCGGCAACGGCGGCGCCGCTGCCCAGGACGGCGATGCCGATCAGGGTGCTGATAAGGATCAGTTTCATATTCTTTTTCTCCGGTTGCACTGCTTCGTTCACGACCATATTACCGATGTTTTACGTGAGTTGCCCATGCTCTTCTGTACGCTGCCGAACACAATGCGCGTTTCCCTGGCAGTTGCGCATTAGCCACATTTCAAGCGCCACCGGCATGGTGCGGCACCGCACAGACCCCGATAGTGTTGGTGACTATCCTGACTCTACACTTTGTCAGGAGAACAACATGAAATCAACTCACACCATTGCAGCAATCGCCTTGGCTACGACTGCCTTGCTGAGCGGTTGCGGCACTACCTCCAGCGATCCCTACAACAACAATAACGGCAACTACAACAACGGCGCCTACAACAATTCAGCGTCGAGCTCGGCCGGCTACGGCACCATCGATTCGATTCAGGTCACGCGCGGCCAGGGCCAGACCAACGGTAGTGGCGCCGTCGTGGGCGGCCTGATCGGTGCCGTGGTCGGCAACCAGGTCGGCAGCGGTTCCGGCCGGGCCGCGGCCACGGTTGCCGGTGCCGTAGGCGGTGCTGCCATTGGCAACAGCGTGGAAGCCGGCAACCGCGCCAATGGACGCGAAATGTACCAGATCGGGGTACGCCTCGACAATGGTGATTATCGCACCTTAATGCAGGACAGCGTCTACGACCTGCGCGTGGGCAACCGCGTGCGCGTGGTCGACGGTCGCGCCTACCGCTACTAAGCGGCGGTGCAACGGCATGAGCCCACGCATCACTAATTAAACATTAAAACAAGCTGTTTCCCCCACCTGTAATACTTTAAAGGAGCCCGCCATGGGTACCATTCTGCTCGTTATTCTTATTCTTGCCCTCGTCGGCGTCCTCCCTTCGTGGGGCCACAGCAAAAGCTGGGGCTATGGTCCTTCAGGTATCGTTGGCCTCCTGGTCATCGTACTGATCGTGATGCTAATTACTGGGCGACTTTAATCGGCAATGCAAACCGGCGCCCCGTGCGCCGGTTTTTTTTGGCCCGCACTTCTGTTATCCACGCATTTCTGCTATTCAGATCAAGGAACTCCATGCGTAACACACCGTTTGTACAGTGCACCGTGCTTGCCTGCGGCGCGCTGGCAGCGGGACGACACGAGCAGCGCAGTGCGCCTGCGCGCGATCCGCAAGGATATTACAGCGGGACTGCAAGAAAACCTGGGCATGTGCAAGGCGGAAAGCGCAGCGCAGCGGCCCGCTTGCGTCAAGCAGGCACGCGCTACCTAGCAGCTTGAGATGGCAGGCGCAAAGGCCCAGGCCGCCGACGGTCAGTAGCCGACAGTAGCAGAGAGCAGCCGATAGCAGCAGAGAGCAGCCGATAGCAGCAGAGAGCAGCCGATAGCAGCAGAGAGCATCCGACAGCAGCCGATAGCAGCAGCGCCGCCCTACTCCGGCGGCAGCTCGTGCACCACCACGGCCGTCTCTTCGGACACATGCTGCAGCCAGCCTGCGTGCTTGAGCGCGCGCAAAGCGTCGCGATAGCCTTGGTCCCAGCGCCACTCAATCGAGCCCTTGGAGAAATTGACATCTTTGGACGCCATGTGCCAGTCGCGTCCGGCGTACGGCAAGCGCACAATGTGCAAGGTAGCGTCGCATCCCAATGCCAGCAAGTCCGATTCGTCTTCGGCCGTACGGCTGCCCGGCGGCAAACGGGCGTACATCTCGCGCAGCTTGCGCTGCATGGTGTGGGTGACGACGTAATCCTCGATATGGCGCCGCGAGCGCGAGGCAAACGTCACATCCTTCTGACGCGTGCTGACCTGGTCCATCGTCACCGGCTCCGGTCCTTCGGCGTTCCACAAGTCGACCATGAAGCAGATGGTGTCGGTCCCGGGCATTTCGTTGAGCACCGATTCGAGCGGGGTATTTGAATACAAGCCGCCATCCCAATACAATTCGCCCGCCACGCGCGTGGGTGCGAAGGCAGGCGGCAGGCTGGTGCTGGCCCGCACGTGCGCCGCGCACAGCTGACCGGTACGGCTGTCGAAATGGGCCAGTTCGCCGCTGCGCACATTGACCGCGTTGACGGTCAGGCGGATGCCGCCCGGCGCGTTCAGATAGTCGAAATCAACCAGTTCCTGGAGCGTGTCGCCCAGTTCGCTCGTATCATAAAAAGATGCCTCGTCGGCCGGCACTTGCATGCCGAACGGGAAGCCGCTCAACAAGCGTGGCCTGAAAAACCCGGGCGCGCCGCGCATTACCGTGTCCAGCGTATTGAACCAAATGTTCGACTGGCGCAAGCTGTCGCTGACCTGGCCCATGTCCATCGCGTCAGGATGCGAGACGCGGTCCCAGAAAGCCTTCACCTTATTGAGCCGGTCCGCCTGCGGGTTGCCGGCAATCAGCGCCGCATTGATGGCGCCGATCGAGGTGCCGACAATCCAGTCGGGCACCAGGTCATGTTCGTGCAGTGCCTGGTAGACGCCGGCCTGGTAGGCGCCAAGCGCACCGCCACCTTGCAGCACCAGCACGATGGGAAGTTTGTCGGGATTGAGCGGATTGGCTGTTGTCATGGCGTCGTGAATGTTCAAAAATAAAAAGACGGCGTCGAACCCGAAAGTTACGACGCCGCTCAAGCCCCACCATATCCTGCATTTGTTGTTGCTAGGCCGGGTACGTGTGCCCGGCAGGGTAAATCGGTGACGACGGCTTACTACATTACCACGGTGCGTCAGTAGGCTGCCTTGGCACGCCGCTGCTGCACATACCATGCAACGGCGCCAGCGGCGGCCAGCACGCCGAGCGCCGGCTTGACCAGTCGGCGCCGCGTGATGAAGCCGATAATACTGACCGCATACGGCATGATGGCGGCTACACTGATGCCCGTGGGCCGCAGCAGGCTGTCCATCCGCGAGCGCAGCGCCCAGCCTGCATGGTCCAGGACATTGTGCAGCAGCGCTTCAGGGCGCGCCCCTTGCCGGATGCCCGCTTTGGCATGCACGATGCCGACCCGGTAAAAGTCAGCCTGACGCTTGAGGCGCGCCTTGCGCGTGGCCAGCGACTGCGCGCCGCCGTCCTCGGGCGACAGTCCAACGATGTTCTTTTCTTCCATGATCATTCCCCCGTCCTCTGGTTGGCTTACAGAAGCATCTCGCGGTCGTTTTTGAGCTCGCTCATCGTCTCTGGAAAAGCAAGTTTTCCTTCCTTGAGCATTGCGCGGGCTTTCAGGCCCAGCAATACCGTGGCGGCGATAAACACCAGGAACATGACCAGCAAAATTTTCCAGCCCATGGCTTCCCATGCCAGCGCGACGATCATCGCGGTGCCATAGGCAATCGCGAACCAGCTGCAGATAACGGCCAGCGCAAACACCGCCAGCAGCGCCAATACCTGGTTGCGCACTTCGGACAGTTCGAGCGCGGCCAGTTCGACGCGCGCCACGAGCAGTCCAAAAACATTTTTTGCCAGGCCGGTCAAGCCACCCATCAGGCCGGGGCCATGTACTGTTGCGGTAGAGGTGTCCATGGCTGCTCCCGGCTAGAATTATTTGCGGCCCAGGATCACACCGACCAGCAAGCCGACGCTGGCAGCGGCGGCGATGGTGCGCCATGGGTTGTCCTTAACATAGACATCGGCAGTGGCGGCCAGTTCCTTGCCTTTGACGATAGCTTGGCCCTGCACCTGCGAAGCCTTGCCCAGCGCCACGTCAAGCATGGCCATGCCGCGCCCGCGCATCTCTTCGGCTTTCTCGCCAGTCAGAGCCGCAGCGGCCGTCAGCAGCGTCTGTGCATCCTTGACCAGCGTCTTGACGTCTGTCTGCACCGTGCTCATGTTGCCGTTGAGGGTGCCGTTGCCGGTGCGCGGGGTGGTGTTATCTAACATGGTGGACTCCATTTTCGTGGTGGTTTGTAAGTGAGGTGCTGTATAGTGGCATGCAATTACTTGGCCAGAAGGTCGCGCATGTCGTCCGCGTGCTCTTCTTCAACGGCCATGATGCCGACCAGCAGATGCTTGGTGGTCGGATCCTTGTCGCCTATGGCGGCAATCATTTGCCTGTACGACTCGATTGCCACGCGTTCGGCAATCAGGTTGGCGCGAATCATCGACTGCACGTCTTCCGATTCATCGTACTCGGCGTGGCTGCGCTGGACCAGCGAAGCCGGGTTGAAATTCGGCGAACCGTTGAGCTGGACAATGCGCTCGGCGAGCGAGTCGGCGTGATCTTGCTCTTGTTGCGCGTGTTCGAGGAACTCGGCCTTGATGGGGCCGTTGCCCACGCCGCTGACGGTGTAATAGTGGCGCTTGTAGCGCAGCACGCAGACCAGTTCAGTGGCCAGCGCGTCATTGAGCATGCGGATCACCGCTTCGCGGTCGGCCTGGTAGCCGTCGGTGACGGCGCCGTCATCGAGGTTGGCGGCTGCGGCGCGGATTGCCTTGACGTCAAAGCCGTGCGCCAGTGTGTTGATGTCTTCCATGGTGTTTTCCTTGTTCAGATCCGGTAATAAAAATTAACGCGGGGCGATCGGCGAGCCCGAATTCGACAGCACGATCTCGACCCGGCGATTGAGCTGGCGGTTGCCTGGCGTATCGTTGTTGGCCACTGGATAAGCCTTGCCGTAACCCTTCATGGCTACGCGCTCGGGCGCCACGCCCATGCCCAGCAGTGCTGTGCGCACGGCAGCCGCACGGCGCTCCGACAGGTCCTGGTTGTAGGCGGCGGCGCCGACGCTGTCGGTGAACCCTTCAACGAGCACGGTGCGCTCCGGATTTTGCGCCAGCACGTCGGCCAGCTTGCGCAGGTTGGCCATGCCGGCCTGCGTCAGCGTGGCTTGGCCGCTGGCAAAGAGCACGTCGCCGATGGTGATGATCATGCCGCGTTCGGTCTTTTTGGCTTGCAGGTCAACCATCATGGCTTCGAGCGCGGCGGCGCGCGCCTGCGCTTCGCGGGTGCGCGCTTCAGCGCCGGCCACCTGGCTGACGGCGGCCGCCGCCTGATTTTGGGCCAGTGCAGCTTGCGCCTGCGCCGCGGCGGCGTCAGCTTTGGCGCGGTCGGCTTCGGCCGTGCGCGCTTCCAGGCGCACCTGGTCGCGTACCTTGCCCGAATTGGCAATGTCGGCTTCGGCACCCTTGGTGCGGGCCACTTCGCGCGCCGTAGCGATTTTTTGCTTGGCGATGTAGGCCAGCTTGTCAATGTCGTTCATGCTGTCGCGGCGGGCGGCGGCAGCGTTGGCTTGCTCGAGCGCGTCGCTTGCTTGTTTGAATTCAAGCGGCGCGTAGCTGGAAATGTTGGGATTGTTGTTGGCAGCGACGAAGTCGCCGCGCGCCTGGTCCAGCATCGGGGTCGTGGTCGGGGTCGACGAGCAGGCGCCGAGCAGAATGGCGCAAGCCAGCGCGGCCGATTTGAGCATCATTGGGGTAGTCGATTTCATGGTGATTCCTTATTCTTGTGTTCTGGCGCCTCACAGGCGCGACGGATCGGGACGGCCCGGCATACCGGGACCTTGAATTATTTAGCGCGGTCAACTTCCTGGCGCAGCACGCGCAGGTCGGCGTCGAGCGCGTTGGCCGCTGCAGTTGCCTTGGCAGAATTGGCCTTGCTTTGCGCCAGTTTTGCGTCCGCCTGCGCCTGGGTGGCCAGGTCGCGCGCCAGCGTGTAATCTTTGGCGGCCAGCGCGGCATTGGCGCGCATCATTTTTTCGCGCGCCAGATTGATTTCTGCGGGAGCAAGGTCGGCGGCGCCGGCGCTCACGGCGTTTTCGACAGCATTTTTCGATACCGCCACGTCAGCCGTTGCCGGCGCTTTCTGCGAACTGGCGCAAGCGGCCAGCGTCAGGACAACTGCAGCGCAAAAGACCTTGGTCAGCTGAATACGGGTTTGGTTCGTCATCGTTGTTTCTCCAGAGATGTTTAGTAATGTCGTGATAACGTTATATGCTGATTCTTTGGCAAGATCGGTACGCTGACGCACATAGCTGCCATTTGCAGGAGGCGCGCCCCCCCTTGGGTGCGTCAGCGCACGAAAAACCGCCGCACTTTAGGCTAAGCTGGCCTTACTAACTAGAGGATTTGCCATGACCCAAGCCGAAGCGACCGCCGGCGCCGCCCAACCCGAGCAACCGGCCGCGCCCCCTTCCTCCCCTAAAAAAACCACGCGTACCACCAAGATCGTGCTCGGCGTGCTCGCCGTGCTGGTCGTCATTCCCGCCATCGCGCTGGTCATTCTGCTCACGTATGACTGGAACAAGGCGCGTCCGTGGCTCAACGCCAAGACCAGCGAAGCCATCGGGCGCCCGTTCAACATTGGCGGCGACCTGTCGCTGACCTGGGAAAAGGCGGCCTTGGCCGAACGCGACCGCAGCTGGCACGACTGGATTCCCTGGCCGCACCTGGTCGCCAAGGATGTCCACGTGGGCAACCCGACCGGCGTGACGGGCGACATGGCCAGCGTCAGCCAGTTCTCGTTCTCGCTCAATCCGCTGGCCCTGCTCGACAAGCGCATCAATATTCCCACCCTGCAGTTCCAGCAACCCAAGGTCGATCTGTTGCGGGGCGCCGACGGCAAGAACAACTGGACCTTTCGCCACGAAGACAAGCCATCGTCGTGGAAAATGGATGTCGAGCGCATCGTCTTCACCAAGGGCGTGATTCATTACAAGGATGCGATTGAAAAAGCCGACATCACGGCCGACGTCGATGTGCTTGAAAACAACGCCAATTACGGCGTGGGCTGGCAGGCGCGCGGCACCTTCAATGGTGCGCCCGTCACCGGCACCGGCAAGGCCGGCGCCGTGCTCTCGCTCAAGGAGCAGATCGCCCCCTTCCCGCTGCAGGCCGACATGCGCATCGGCGCCGTGCATATCGCGCTGGAAGGCACGCTGACCAAGCCGACCCGGCTAGCCGCGCTCGATGTGCGCCTCAAGCTTGCCGCCCCGAGCATGGCGCGCCTGTACGCGGTCAGCGGGCTGGTGCTGCCCGAAACGCCCGCGTTTCGCACCGAAGGGCGCCTGACCGCCGCCATTGGCGCCGACGGCAGCCACTTTACCTACGATCAGTTCAGCGGCAAGGTCGGCAGCAGCGACATCGGCGGCAAGCTCGAATACCAGACCGGCAAGCCGCGCGGCAAGTTGAGCGGCACGGTCGTGTCCAAGCTGCTGCAGTTTGCCGACCTGGGCCCGCTGATCGGCGCCGACTCGAACGCCAGCAAGACGGCGCGCGGCGTGGCAGCGGTCCAGCCGGCCGGCAAAGTGCTGCCGGTGGAAACGTTCCGCACCGAACGCTGGACCGCCATCGATGCCGACGTGCACTACTCCGCCCAGCGCATCATTCGCGACAAACAATTGCCTATCTCCAAACTGAGCACCCATCTGGTGCTCAGCAATGGCGTGCTCAATCTGGCGCCGCTCAATTTCGTCATGGCCGGGGGCGCGCTCAATTCCACCATCAAGCTCGACGGCAGCGGGCGCGAAGGCAAGAACGCGATCCGCGCCACCGCCAAGGTCAGCGCGCGCCATATCCGGATCAAGGAATTGTTTCCCACCATTCCCGACATGCAGGCAACGGTGGGCGAAATCAACGGCGACGCCCAGTTGTCGGCCGTGGGCAATTCGGTGGCAACGCTGCTGGCCGCCTCCAACGGCGAGCTCAAGACAATGATCAACCAGGGTCAAGTGAGCAAGCTGCTACTGGAAAAGATGGGCCTGAATATTGGCAACATCATTCTGGCCCAGCTATTTGGCGACAAGCAGGTCAAGCTCAACTGCATGGCGTCCGACTTCGCCGTCACCCGCGGCGTCATGCAAACGCGTGTGTTTGTCGTCGACACCGACGAAGCGGTGATTAACGCCAGCGGCACGGTCAACCTGGCCAACGAGCAGATGGACTTGACGCTCAAGCCCGAGACCAAGGGTTTGCGCATCTTTTCGCTGCGCGCACCGCTGTACGTCCGGGGCAGCTTCAGCGAGCCGCATGTCAGTGTCGACAAGGGGGTGCTGGCGCTCAAGGCTGGCGCCGCCATTGCGCTGGGCCTGGCGGCGCCCGTGGCAGCCCTGATTCCGCTGATCAACGCCGGCCCCGGCATGGACAGCGGGTGTGCCCAATTACTGCAGGCCGCCAACGTCAAACCCAAGGCCCCGCCCCCCGGGCAGACCAAGGTGCGTTAGTCGTAGCGTTGCCGAGCTTTCACGACTTGGCTGGTGCTATTTCGCAACGCCAGGAGCCTATGTGCGTTGCCGAACAGACTTGCCGGGCAGACAGGCTCTACTCTACGTCTATCGGTGAAGCAAATGCCTTACCGGAAGCTTTAAAACGCTTACCACCATTAAAGGAAAATAACATGAAAAACCTGCGAATCGTATCGAGCCTGTTGGCTGCCATGATGCTGACCACTGTTGTCGGCTGCGCCCCTACCGCGAAAACCGAAAGCGTTGGCGAGTACGTGGACGACAGCGTCATTACCGCCAGCGTGAAATCGGCATTTGCCATCGACCCAACACTGAAGGCAACTGAAATCAACGTCGAAACCTACAAGGGCGTGGTTCAGTTGAGCGGCTTTGTCGCACAAGGCGGCGACATCGCCAATGCAGCGCGCGTCGCTGGCGGCGTTAAAGGTGTGAAGTCGGTTAAAAACGACATCCGCATGAAGTAATACGTACTTAATTAATCGACTTAATATCTGTTCAAGAGGCTCAAAATGAAATCATTCAAACAAATCGTCGTTAGTGCATCGCTCGTTGCAGTCGCACTGGGCCTGACCGGTTGCGCCGGCATGTCCAACCAGGACAAGAACACCGCCATCGGCGCTGGCGCTGGTGCAGTCATCGGCGGCGTACTGACCGGCGGCAGCCCGGTCGGCGTCGTCGGCGGCGCGGCAGTTGGCGGCGTTGTCGGCAACCAGGTCAAGACCACGCGTTAATTCGCCGGCTTGCACGATCAAAAGCGCCCCGCCTTGCGGGGCGTTTTTTTGTCCGCGTTGTTTGCGCCGGGCGCCGCCAGGCAGGCACGGGGCGTGCGGGCACAGCCCAGGATCGGCCGTGCACAGAAGATGCGGCCGATGCAGGCTGAGAAGCAAGCGCGGCGAAAAGTGAAGAGAGAAGCGAAGTCGAGCGAAAAGACGAGCAAAAAGACGAGTAAAGAGACGAGCGAGGGGCGAACGATTGGCATCAACACCGGTTTGGCGACCCGCGCAATGACGCTTTACACCGACGCTCAGACGAAGGCGGTGGACAGCGCGGTCACGCCGGCATCCTTGACAATCTCGTAGCATTTGCAGGAAGCCGCTGCAAGGCCCTGCACGTCGAGGATCTCAATATTGCCGCGACTGTAAATGATCAGCCCCTGCTGCTGCAGCGCGCTGGCCGCCTTGGTCACGCCGACCCGGCGCACCCCGAGCGCATGGGCCAAAAACTCATGCGTGAGATGGAATTTATCGGACTTGAGTCGGTCGCGCGTGATGAGCAGCGATCGCGCCAGGCGCGCCTCGAGCACGTGAAAGCGGCTACACACGGCAATCTGAATGGCCTGCGCCAGCAAGGTGTCGGTATAGCGGTACAGCACGCGCTGCAGCGACGGGTTGCGCGCGAACTCGGTGCGAAACTTGGCGCTGTCCATGCGGCTGGCGCTGCCGGCGCGCTGCACGATGGCGCGCACCTGCGACACGTCATGCCCCAGCGCCACGGTGGCGCCCAGCATGCCTTCGCGCCCGACCAGGCCCACTTCAAGTGTCATGCGTCCTTCGGCCACGCCCAGCAGCGAAATCAGGCTGTCGTTGGGAAAATAGATATGGCGAATCGGCGCCGCCGGCTCGGACAGCACTTCGCCAACGTCAATCTGCACCGGCTCAAGCATCGGCGCCAGGCGCGCGAAGTCATGCGCAGGCAAGGCTGCAAGCAGTTCGTTGCCGTTTGGATGAGCGACTTCTTGGGGCGACACGATACTCATGGCGCGCCCCTGCAAGCGCTGCGCAGTATGATACATCGGACGAAAAGGGGAGAAACCATCGGGGAACTTTGCTGATTGAGTAGTGCGGATACATTTGCAAACAATTTCGATCAGCGTAGCGATAATAATAATGAAAGTATGTACGGTGACGCACGGAAGCGCCCGTCTCTAAAACGGACAATGAGCGGTATCGAACAAAGCGCCGCGCATGCTCGCGCCATTCGACCCTGACAATAAAAGGAAAAAAACCATGAACACTCCCCTCAACGCGCCGGTCAAACCGGCAAGCCATCATCCAATGATGATCCTGGCTGCGGTCGCCATCATCCTGTTCTGTTTGGCCGGCACCGCCGCCATCATGGGCTGGATTCCATCTAGCTTCGGCGGCAAGACCAGCAGCGGCGAGCTGACCGCGAGCGACCGCGCGGCCCTCGCTTCCAGCCTGACTGACAGTAACGGCAACGGCATGAACGTGGGCAACACCGGCGTGGAAGCCCAGCGCGAACGCGACCGTCTCGCCCAGCTCGACCGCGACACCGTGTCCCAGCGCGAACGCAACGGCCTTGCCGCGCGCGCACCGGCGCAGCCGGCCTACCGCGAAGCGTCGTACCAGGAGCCGATGCGCCTGGCGCAAGCGGACACCAGGCCCGTACACAAGGTCTGCAGCAATTGCGGCCGCGTCGACTCGGTGCGCGCCATCAAGACGCGCGCCCAGGGCAGCGGCGTGGGCGCCGCCGGCGGCGCCATCCTTGGCGGCTTGCTCGGCCACCAGATTGGCGGCGGCAACGGCAAAAAACTGGCCACCGTGGCGGGCGCCGTGGGCGGCGCAGTGGTCGGCAACCAGGTCGAGGGCAACATGAAAGCGACCACTAGCTATGAAGTCCATGTGCGCATGGACAATGGCGCTTCGCGCACCTTCCACCTGCAAAATCTGAACGGCTACAACTCGGGCGACCGCATCAAGGTCGTCAACGGCGCGCTGCACCACGCTGGTTGAACCCGGGGCGGCAGGCGCCGCCCAGGCACCAGATACGCCCGGTCGGCAAGCTGCGACCGGGCGTTTTTAATTGTAAGGATTTATTGCGAATAGGACAGAATTTTGTCAATCAATGTACGCTAACGTACGGAATCGGAGAAGGGTTTTTGGGATACTTGTGTCAACGACCTTAGTCGCCCCACACAACCCTACCGAGGACCCATCATGCTCTATACAATTGCCGTCGTACTGTTAATCCTGTGGCTGCTCGGCCTGGTCACCTCCTACACCCTGGGTGGCTTCGTCCACATTTTGCTGGTCGTGGCTGTTATCATGATCCTGATTCGCTTGATTAGCGGACGCGGCATATAGCACTTGCTGTAGCTGGCCATCATTTGATGACCGATCCGTTTCGCAGTTACGCCTGGATTACTGGCGTGACCGCGAAACGGATTTAATCTTTCAAGGAGAAGTTTATGAATAAGAATATTGCTAAATCATTGGTTGCAGTGACCGTCCTCGCCATGGCCACCGGTTGCGCCGACATGTCCACCACCCAGCGCGGCACGGCAACGGGCGCTGGCGTCGGCGCCGGCCTGGGCGCCATCATCGGTGGCAGCACCAGCGGCGGCGGCGGCGGCCGTGCCACCCGTGGGGCGATCTTGGGCGGCGCAGCAGGCGCGCTGATCGGCAACATCTGGTCGAACCGGATGGAAAAGCAAAAGCAGGAAATGGAAGCGGCAACGCGCGGCACCGGCATCCAGGTCAGCCAGACGTCCGACAACCGCCTCAAGCTCGACATTCCGGCCGACGTCTCGTTCGACACGGGCCGTTCCGACATCAAGTCGAACTTCCGTCCCGTGCTCGAGCGCTTTGCGCAGACCCTCAACGACAACCCGGCCGCCACCGTGTCGATCATCGGCCACACCGACAGCACCGGCAGCGCGAGCGTCAACGATCCGCTGTCCGTGGACCGTGCCGCGCGCACCCGCGACTACCTGTCGCAGCGCGGCGTGTCGCCCAACCGCATCATGATCGACGGCCGCGGCGAGCGCGAGCCGGTCGCATCGAATGACAGCGATTCGGGCCGCGCGCGCAACCGCCGCGTCGAGATCTACGTGGCGGAGCGCCAGGGCTGATCATCGCGCTCCGGCGCTGCCAAAGGCCAGACGAAGCGAAAAAAACCGGCACCAGGCGTCAACCGCAAGTTGACGCCGGTGCCGGTTTTTTCACGTCGCCTACATCCCGGTTGCTGGCGATCTACTGCTTCCCTACCTAGAGCGGCGCCGAGAGCGCAGCCGCGCAGGCCGTGGCGGGCGCATAAACGGTGCCGCCCAGCTCAGGTGCTTTCGATATACGCGCCATAGCGCTCGCGCGCCAGCGTGGCGACCGGTCCTGCGGCCAGCACGCGCGCCTCGTAGCGCACGCAAGGCGTGACCTTGCCGTAGTTGCCGGTACTGAAAATCTCCAGCGCCGCCGCTAACTCTTGCGGCGCCACGCTGCGCTCCTCGACCGCCACGCCGGCCTCGGCCAGCAAGGCAATCACACGCGCGCGGGTGATGCCAGCCAAAAACGTGCCATTCGGGACAGGCGTGACCACCTTGCCCTCGGGCGTGACCAGGAACAGATTGGACGTCGCAAATTCAGCCACCGCACCCTTACTGTCGAGCACGACGGCATTATCGTAGCCGCGCTCCTTCGCTTCGCGCATGACGCGCGTCGAGTTGGCATACAACGCTGACGCCTTGGCGTCGGTGGGCGCCATGTCCGCGTCCGGGCGGCGCAGCGGCGACAAGCAGGCCGAAAACCCGGTGAATGCGGGCATGGGGGAATCGAACAGCGTGAGGGCAAAACCGCTGTGCTGGGGCTCGGGAATCAGAAAGCCTTCGCAACCGAACACGAGGGGCCGGATATACAGCTCGGCCTCGGCCGGGAACTTGGCCACGCCTTCGCGCGTGAGCGCTTCCATCTCATCGACCGTCAGCGGGCACTGCAGGCCAAGCCGCGTGGCCGAATGGATGACGCGCTGCAAGTGCGGTCGCAAATCGGGCAAATGGCCGCGAATGGCGCGCGCACCGTCGAACACGGACGAGCCCAGCCAGACGCTGTGGTCCATGGCGCCGAACAGGGGAACATTTCCCTCTGCCCATTGACCCTTGAAATAAGTCAGGTACATATGCGGTCCTCTATAAAAAATACCGGAATAAGTGTACCCGAAGAAAGCTCCCCAGCAACAAACCGGGGTCCGACCTCTGCGGGGAGATTATTTCCGCCCAGTCACTAGGCAATGGCCCTCGCCTCAAGGATCACGTTTTTTATCAGAACAATTGGTCGCCGGTACAAAAATGAGATTTTGGAGGTCTGCCCCCAAAAAAAAATGTTTCAGTGCATAAATATATTTTCGATTGGCGACGCATGCGTACGCTAGCGTACACAAGTCCTTGCGGTAAGCCAAGTACACTAGCCTTTTAGTATCTGCAGCAATAATTGCCATGTTAAGCATCTTAGAACGCATCAATCCCCACAGCGACCGTATCGACATGCTGGTCGAACTGGTGCAGCAGCTGCGTCCCGAAAAAGCCGGCGACGCAGCGCTGGCGAGCGCACGCATCCGCACGCTGACCCATCTGCTCCGCGGCACGCCGCAGCTCGCCTCGGCGCTGCGCAGCTATCTGACGCGCCTGCTTGAAAGCCGCCGGCACGCCAGCTTGTATACCGATATCGGAGTGCTATCGAACGATGGCTTTTTTACTGAGCTGAAACGGCGCATCTCCTACCGCTGCCTGCCGCCCGCCTTGGGCGACGTCTACCTGAACGACGCGATCGACCAGGTTTTGTACGTGAATACCGACTATGCCTGGATCAATGGCGTGCCGATCGCAGACTGGCTGGCGCTGTACGACGTGCTCGTCGCCGCCGCGCCGGCCGCTGCGCTTGCCACTGATAAGCCGCCCGCCGACCCGGGGCGCACGACGCTGCTGGGCATGCTGGAAGCGATCCGCACCCTCTCCTGCCGCGTCTGCTCACTGGGCCTGGAGCCGCGCCTGATTCGTAGCCACGCCGATATCGAAAACTTCGATTCGCCGTTCCTGATGCAAAACATTGAAGTGAATCACTATCTGGACGGCTACCAGCGCCTGCTCGCCGAACGCGATGCGCCACTGGAAGACGCGCGCCCCATCCTGGTCATGCTCGACCAGTGCAGCAGCGTCATCGACAAGGTGCGCAGGAACGCCACCACGCAGGGCACCAGCGTGGCACTCACTTATGTACTCGTCGCGCTGACCCAGAGCATCGACCGCCTGCGCAAGCTGCTGTTCCTGGTCGACGTCAGCGGCGAGCTGCCCGCCGCGCCCACGGTCGACCTGGCACTGGTCGCCGACCAGGCAACGCCGGCCGACAAGCCGCCCACCTCGCTGCGCCGCGCCGGCGCCATTGCCCTGGCCCAGGAACTGGTCGAAGCGCACAACCACAAGTACACGGTGCGCGACCTGTTTGCCGACAATATCGACCTGCTGGCGCGCAACGTTACCGAAAACGCCAGCCGCACTGGCGAGCACTACATTGCGGACAACCGCAGCGAGCTGCGCGGCATGTTCCTGTCCTCGGCCGGCGCCGGCGTCATTGTCGGTTTCATGGCGCTCATTAAGATTTTGATGGGTACGCTGCGCACGGCGCCGCTGGTCGAGGCCTTCCTGTTCAGCCTGAACTATTCATTCGGCTTTGTGCTGATCCACATGCTGCATTTCACCATCGCCACCAAGCAACCGGCAATGACGGCCTCGCGCATTGCCAGCGGCTTGTCGAGCAAGGATGGACGCAACATCGACCTCGACAGCATGGCCGACTTGCTCAGCAAGGTGTTTCGCACCCAGTGCATCGCCGTGCTCGGCAACCTGGCCACCGTGCTGCCGATTGCCTGGCTGATCGCCGTTTGCTGGCCGCTCATCACCGGCACCCACCTGGCGTCGCCGCAAAAGGCGGCCCACCTGCTGCACGACATCGATCCCTTCCACAGCCTGGCGCTGTTCTACGCCGCCATCGCAGGCGTGTGCCTGTTCCTGGCCGGCCTCATTTCGGGCTACTACGACAACAAGGCGCTGTACACCCAGATGGCGCAGCGCGTGGCGCAACTGCGCGCTCTGCGCCGCCTGCTGGGACCGGACCGGCTGGCGCGCCTGGCCCTCTACGTCGAAAACAATCTTGGCGGCCTGATGGGCAACCTGGTATTTGGGGTCATGCTGGGCACCATTGGCAAGCTCGGTGACGGCCTCGGCCTGCCGCTCGACATCCGCCACGTGACGTTTTCGGCTGCCAACTTCTCCACGGCGCTGGTCGCCCTCGATCATCACATGAGCTGGCAGCTGGCCGCCACCTCGATCGCCGGCTTCCTCGCCATCGGCAGCGTCAACTTGCTGGTCAGCTTTTCGCTGGCGCTGTGGGTGGCGCTGCGCGCGCGCAAGGTGCATTTCACCCAGGGCATGTCCCTGGTCCAGACCATGGGTCGCCGCTTCCTGGGCGCGCCCATTGATTTTTTTATCGGGCCAAAGAACTTTTGTTCATATCGGCCCGGCACCGAACCTTTTGGGGAAACCAAATGAGCACCATGCGCGCTGCGGCGCTGTCCACCTTTTTGGCGTGCGCGCTTGCGCTGACCTCCTGCGTTTCGCTGCCGCAGGTCAATTCGGACGCGCAGCCGGTGGCTGCCCGCGAGAACCCCATTGTCGCCACCGCCAAAGGACGCCTTGCCCGCAAGCAGGCCGCTGACTTATTGGCCAAACGCTGGGCCAAGGCCACGCCCGACATGAAGGCGCTGGCCTTGCTCGAAGAAGCGGCCACCGGTGTGCCCCTCATCGCCGGCAACAAGGTGACGCTGCTGTTCGATGGCCCGATCACCATGAAGGAAATGATGGCGGCGGCGAGCGCGGCAAAAAGCTCGATCAACCTGGAAACCTATATCTTCGACCAGGACCCGGTCGGCCTGCAATTTGCCGACCTGCTGATCGAAAAGCGCAGGCAGGGCTTGACGGTCAATGTGCTGTATGACAGCGTGGGCGCGATGGCAACGCCGCCGGAGTTCTTCGCGCGTATGAAAGCGGCGGGCGTCAACGTCCTGGCATTTAACCCGGTCAACCCGACCAAGCGCATCGGCAAATGGGAATTGAACAACCGCGACCACCGCAAGCTGATGGTGGTTGACGGCAAAGCGGCATTTACCGGCGGCATCAACATCAGCAGCACCTACGCCAACAGTTCCTTTTTCCGCTCGAGCCGCAAGCCGGAGACGGTCGACAAGAAAAAGGTCGGCTGGCGCGACACGCATATCAAGATCGAAGGTCCGGCAGTCGCTTCGCTGCAGTGGAATTTCATTAACGCCTGGGTCGACCAGGATGCGGGCGACTTGGCCGAGGCCGACTATTTCCCGTCGCTGCCGCCGATGGGCGACAAGATTGTGCGCGTCCTCGCGACCGATCCGGACCGGGAATCGGAGATCTACAAGGCCTTCATCATCGCCATCCAGGAAGCAAAAACCTCGGTACACATCACGTCCGCCTATTTTGTGCCGGACCAGCAATTTGTCGATGCGCTGGTGGCCGCTGCCAAGCGCGGCGTAGACGTCAAGCTGGTGTTGCCGGGCGTATCAGACCACGGCCTGGTGATGCATGCCGGACGCGCGTTCTATGAAACATTGCTGAGCAATGGCGTGAGGATTTTTCAGTTGCAGGTAGCGGTGCTGCATGCCAAGACAGCTGTCATTGACGGCACTTGGTCGACGGTGGGCTCGGCTAATATCGACCGCCGCAGCTTTCTGCACAACTATGAATTGAACGTGGTGATACTCGACCCGGCGTTTGGGCGCGACATGGAAAGCGCTTACGCGGAAGACTTGCGCGATTCCAAGGAAGTAACGTTGCAAGAATGGCGCAGAAGGCCCATTTCGGACCGGATCAAAGAATTTGCGTCGCGCCTGACGGAGTACTGGATCTGATCGGGTCCGTTAAGCGCATCGCCCTCGCGCAGCCTGTTGAAAAAGCTTTGCCTGCCCCGTAAATACCGTCGGAAGAGGCCGAAGGTGCCTGGGCGGCCCCCTTTTCCGACCAGCGCCGTCGAGACGCACACGCTCGCCCACCCTCACAGCCCCGTTGCGTACAAGCCCTCCGTATGCGCCGACCACACATTCCCTCTGCGCAAAAACGGCTCCGTTTTCATCAGCGAAAATGCCTTGCCGACGTCATCCCAGCCATAGCGGTCCACTTCGATGCGCTCATGCTCCACCCGCACCACATTGAACGAATTGACCTCGCCCCGCCCCCGCGTTGACGTTGCCGTGCCCGCCTGCACCACCAGCGCCGCGTACTCGCTCATTTGATACCGCTCCGACGTACTGCCCGCATGGCTGGTATGCAAGTGCCCTGCCAACAGCAAATCGACGCCGCAGTCGGCAAAGGCTTGCATCGCCATGGGCGCGCGGTTTACCAGGTCATCTTCGTCGTAGGTCTTGGGCAAGTCGAACGGATGGTGGGTGACGATGATCCGCGTCACCGTGTCACCCAAGCCCGATAGTTGCTGCTTGATCGTTTCCACCTGCTCCTTGTTGACCCGGCCATCCTTGAACGTCAGCGAACGCGCCGTATTCACGCCCAGCACCGCGATCTCGTCGTCAACATAGATCGGATCGAGATCGTCGGTGATGTAGCGCTTGTAGCGCGTGAGCGGCTGCAGAAAGCGGCGAAACACGTTGTACAGGGAAATGTCATGGTTGCCCGGAACGATAATCTGCGGCCCGGGCAAAGTGTCGAGCCAAGCCTTGGCTTCCTCGAACTGCTCGCTCTTGGCGCGCTGGGTCAGGTCGCCCGATACCACCACCACGTCCGGCCCGATTGCGTGGATCAGGTCCCGCAACGGGTCGAGCAAGGTGGCGTCGACCTTGCCAAAATGCAGATCGGACAAATGAACCAGGGTACGCATGATTAACTCCTCAAGAAGGCACGATGACGGACAATGCGCCCGGACGGATCCGGTAGCGCAGCGGCGTCAGCATGACTGTGACTTCACCATCGGTCGCCACGCGGATGCGCTTGTGGCGGGTGTCGATTTCCATTTTTTCGGTACTGAGCACGTCGAAATCGCGCTCCTGGGCCAGGCGCCCGCACAGCGCACTCCAGCCAAGGCGCAGCAAGGCCAGGCGGCCCGGCCGCTGCGCCACATACAGGCTCAGCTTGCCCCCGTCGAGGGCGGCGCGCGCGCCGATACTGAACCCCTGCATGATGTAAGCGTTGTTGCCAATAAAAACGAACGGCGTGCGCCGCGCATGGTCGGTGCCGTCGTCAAGCGACAACCGCACGCTAATGAAAGGATAGCGCCGCAAAGCGCCCAGGGTCGCCCACAAGGCCGCCAGCCACTTGCCCCGCCCAAGCCTGTTCTGCTGCTTTTCGCGGTCGCGCACGATGTCGGGATACAGGCCCAGGCTTGAGTTGTTGAGAAAAATTTTGTCATTGACCTCGCCCACGTCGACCTGCTTGCGCGCGCCGCTGGCAATCGTGGCAATGGCCTCGTCAAGCAGCAGGGGAATGCCGACGTCTTTCGCAAAATGATTCAAGGTTCCCATTGGCAGCACGCCAAACGCCACCCCGGTACCGGCAATCACGGAGGCCACCGCGTTGATGGTGCCGTCGCCGCCGCCCGCCACCACGATCTGCAAGCCTTCGTCGAGCGCGGCCCTGGCGGCCGCGATCATTTCGTCGCCGCTGGAGGCGAGCGTGACGCGCGCCTGCATCCCGTGGGCGGCGAATTTTTCGCGCAGAGAAGTGGCCTGTTCGTCGTCGTGGCCGCTGCCGGCGCTGCCGTTGATAATGACTGCAATGATGGTCAGGCTAGTCTCCGGTTAAAAGGAGGCGCGCCGCGCGGCGCCTCCGGAATGTCGATACGGCGGTAATGCACACTGCCAGCCAGGCCAGCGCAAAGGCGACTCCGGCCAGTACATCGCTCAGGTAATGCGCGCCCAGGTAGACCCGGCTAAGAGCAACCAGCGCCACCATGGCCGCCGCGGCGCACAGCACCGCGGCGCGCAAAATCGGGCGCCCCACCGTGCACACCAGGTAAGCTGCCAGCAAGCCATAGAACAACGCTGCGCCGGACGCATGCCCGCTCGGAAAACTGTACGTCGACAAGGTCACCAATGGATCATCAAAACCGGGGCGCGCACGATGGAATATGTACTTTAACAAAACATTGACCAACATGCCGCCCGGTACCGCGAATACCAGCGCCAGCAGCCAGTAAAAAGCCTTTTCCGCCCGCAGGTAAAGCGCCAGCACCAGCGCCATGACCAGGATCCCGGCTTGCTGGTGCCAGGTAGTAATGAACAGCATCAGCGGGGTCCAGCCGCTGTGCGCGTACCGGTGAAACCAGTTGGCAAGGCGAACATCGAGCAGCGTCAGCGGCGCACCGGCCACCACGTCGCTGGCGACGATGCCAAACGCCCACGCCGCCATCAGCATCGCAAGCGCCCCTAGCGTCAGATGCAGCCCGAACGTTCCGGTTGGACTGAAACGCGCGGCAAGCTGCCGATGGAGACGGGGGAAACGCTGTTTCATGGCTTGCTTTAATGACGACAATGCGCCATTTACGCACGAAGCGCGGTTTGCCGCCCGCGAGGACCGTGCGGGCGAACGAACTGTTGCATGAATGCATCCAATTTGCGTAAACGCCACAAAACAGAAAAATACTGGGATTTTGTACAGTACCTGTGGATTTATACAGTGGTTGTGATATTCTGGACTCTCTTGATCGACGCAAAACCAACAAAAAGGAATTTGTCATGACCACCTTGAACAGCAACTTTGGTATGGAATACGCACCTACCCCTTTCATGCTGCGCATCGGCCGCCGTGAAGTGCTGGTCACGCGTGACTTCCGTAAACGCTTCTATCCAGTCAACCCGGTCATCGAGTGCGACACCGGCGTCGAACCCGGCCATGTCGAGGTGCTGCTGCTGCGCCGCTGGCTGCTTATTCTGTCCAAGGCGCATTAAAAACCGCATATGCAAAACTGATTTAATTCGTGTCCTTTCGTTAGCGCGGGATTTATTCTAGTCCTACCCGAACTAACTTTGAAAGTGCCCGCCATGCTGTTAAAAAAAATAAGCCAGTCACTGATCGCGCTAGCCCTGCTGTCGCAGGCAGCCGTCGCGGCAGACATCAGCCTGCTCAACGTGTCGTATGACCCGACACGCGAGCTGTATCAGGATTTTAACGCGGCTTTCGCCAAGCAGTGGAAAGCCAAGACTGGCGACACCGTCACTGTCAAGCAGTCGCACGGCGGTTCGGGCAAGCAGGCGCGTACGGTGATTGACGGTCTTGAGGCCGATGTCGTCACGCTCGGTCTGGCCTACGATATCGACGCCATCGCCGAGCGCGGCCTCGTAAGCCCGCAATGGCAAAAGCGTCTTGCGCACAACAGTTCGCCGTACACATCGACGATCGTGTTTCTGGTCCGTAAAGGCAATCCGAAGGGCATCAAGGATTGGGGCGACCTGGTCAAGCCGGGCGTGTCGGTGATCACCCCGAATCCAAAAACGTCCGGCGGTGCGCGCTGGAATTACCTGGCGGCTTGGGGCTATGCCATCAAGCAACCGGGCGGCACGGAGGCCAGCGCCAGGGAATTCGTCGGCAAGCTTTACAAGAACGTGCCTGTGCTCGATTCGGGCGCGCGCGGTGCGACAACCACGTTTGTCGAGCGCGGCATTGGCGACGTTTTGCTGGCATGGGAAAACGAAGCCCTGCTGGCCATCAAGGAACTGGGCCCGGACAAGGTAGAAATCCTCGCGCCGTCCGTCAGCATTCTGGCCGAGCCGCCCGTTGCCCTGGTCGACAAGGTGGCTGACCGTCACGGTACGCGCAAGGTCGCCGAAGCGTATCTGCAATACCTGTACAGCGATGAAGGCCAGGAAATCGCTGCGAAAAACTACTATCGCCCGACCGCGCCAAAAACGCTGGCCAAGTACGCGTCGCAGTATCCCAAGGTGAAGCTGTTTACGATCGATGAAGTATCGGGCAACTGGGCCAAGTCGCAAAAGGCGCACTTCGCCGATGGCGGTCTGTTCGACCAGATCTACCAGCCGAAGCGCTAGCAGCGCTGTCGGACTTGACGAGGCGAGCCGGAATTTTAGCTGTCCGAGGACAGATTTCGACGATTTTGAAGGTCAGTGGTTCTATTGACCAAAAAAGCGGTGAAATAGGGACCGGTAAGGTGGATTTCTCGGCCGCCTCCGTTTAGTCCGACAGGCTGGCCAGTAAGGGGGCTGGCGCGACGCTTGCCTGCGCTAGTTGGCAAAGTCCGCGTCGACATGGCCCTGCGCCTGGTCCTGGTACGTTTGCAGCGTGCCCGCAGTGACGTGGCAACCGGGTTATGATTGTTTTTTCGCGCTCGTTTTTCGAGCCACACTGTCAAAACCAGGAGACGCAAACGATGCCACGCATGACCCAACATGACTTCGATCCCGAGGTTCTCGCACTGTTCGACCGGTACGTTCACGGCGCCATCGATCGCCGCAGTTTCCTGTCGCAGGCGGGCAAGTACGCGGTCGGTGGCGCCACCGCCGCCAGCCTGCTGGCGGCACTCTCGCCAAGCTTTGCGGCCACCATGGTCGCGCCCGCCGATCCGCGCATCAAGGCACAGTACGTCGAGTACCCGTCGCCCAACGGCTACGGCACGCTGCGCGGTTACCTGGTCAAGCCGGCCAATGCAAAAGGCAAGATGCCAACCGTGCTGGTGGTGCACGAAAACCGCGGCCTCAATCCCCACATCGAAGACATTGCGCGCCGACTCGCGCTTGACGACCTCATCGCCTTTGCACCCGACGCGCTGTTCCCGCTGGGCGGCTATCCCGGCGACGAAGACAAGGCGCGCGAACTGTTCGGCAAACTCGACCAGGTCAAGACGCGCGCCGATTTCGTGGCTGCGTTCGAGGTACTGAAAAAGCTTCCGGAAGGCAGCGGCAAGGTCGGCGTGGTAGGCTTTTGCTACGGTGGCGGCATCGCCAACTATTTACCTACCGTGGCCAAGGGATTGGATGCGGCGGTACCGTTCTACGGTGCGCAGCCGCCGGCGACCGAGGTTTCCAAGATCAAGACGCCCTTGCTCATTCACGACGCCGGCATGGATGAACGGGTGCTCGCCGGTTGGCCCGCCTACGAGGCAGCGCTGAGCGCGAACAAGGCCAACTATCTGCACTTTGTCTATGCGGGCGCACAGCACGGCTTCAACAACGACACCACGCCCCGTTATGATGAAGCAGCGGCCAAGCTGGCCTGGTCGCGCACGGTGGCGTTCTTGCGTGAGCACCTGAAAAGCTAAGAATTGCGTCATTGGCGCAGCATTGGCGTATTGCATGACGCTCCTGTGCACCGGCCCTACACATCGGTGCGATGCACAGGGCGCATCCTGGACAAACGCCAAGCGGCCCGTAGCGACTGGTCTACTGCGGTTTCTCGCCCGGCACCCTGCTGTGCAGGAATGCCAGGTCGTCATCATCGAGCAGCGCGTCGGGAATCGTCTCGATATGATCGACATCGATATCGGCCCCATCCCTGACCACGCTGTCGCGCCCTGCGGCGGCCCGCTCACCGGTGCCGCCGGAATCGCTGTCGCTGTCCAGGTCGGCGTCGCCCACATCGGGCCCGGCGGTGCCGCCGGCGCTGCCCGCTTCCAGGTCGGACGTGGTGCCGCTGCCAAGGTCAAGGATGTCTTCCTCCCCCGCCAGGCCGCGCGCGCCCATCATGTCGCTGCCGCTGTCGGACGAGTCGCTCGGGCCGAGCGCCCCCGTGCCGTGCCCGATGCCCAGCCTACGGTCTGGTGGATCCGGAAAGTTATCGGGATCGAGTGTGCTGTTGCCTGTCATTATGGCCTCCGCAACGTGGGTTGAAAGATACTCAGTCAGTTCCGACAGGCTACCGAATTTTCATTCGTCGCGGCGCACGGCCTCCCGCGGGCGCCACTGCATGCGCTCGGTAATGTCCATGCCGACCCCCCGATACCCCGTAAAGCGGCTGGACGAATCGAACATCGGCTCGCCGCTCACCTGCAAATACTGGATCTGGCCATTGGTGCGCGTGCGCGTGTACACAAAGTCGAGGAACGGGGCGCGGCTGGCGATGTTCGCGTCGAGTCGCGCGCGTTCATCCGCGTTCCAGCCGCCGTCGGCCCCTTCACTCGAGCCGATGCCCAGCATCTCGGCCACCGGACCCGAAAAGCGCGTCATATTGCCTTCGGCATCTTGTTCCCAGTACCAGTCGGACGACAATTCGGTAAAGCGCTGAAAGCGTGCTTCGCTTTCCTTCAGTTCGGCGGTGCGCTCGGCAACAGTTTGCTCGAGCTGGCGATTGTAGTTCGCCAGTCGCCGGTACAGCAGGCGCACTTCGAGCATGTTGTGAATGCGCGTTTGCACTTCCACCAGGTCAAACGGCTTGCTGACGAAATCCTTGGCGCCGGCCTTGAGCGCCTGCAACTTGTGCCCGGGCTGGGCCGTGATGACCAGCACCGGCAGATAGCCACCCGGCTCGATATCCTTGATCGCCTCCATCACCTCAAAACCGTCCATGACCGGCATCTGCAAGTCGAGCAGGATCAGGTCGTAGCGATGTCCCTTGTGCAGGGGATAGACATCGGTGGGCGTCTGCGTGGTGGTGATATTGGTATATCCGCCATTGCGCAGCATCTGTTCGAGCAGCATGACATTGGCTTCCTGGTCGTCCACGATCAGGATGCTGGCGTTCAGGATTTCGGAGGCTTCTAACATAAAATCTTTCGATGGAACTTCATTACAGGCTGTGTTCGGCTGCATGCTCGAGTGCGACATCAAGCGCTTCCATGAATTCGCGCACCCGGATTGGTTTGGTCAGATAGCGGAAGAAACCCGCCTCCAAGCCTTTTTCTATATCGCGCGGCATGGCGTTGGCCGACAGCGCCAGCACTGGGATGTTGCGCGTGGCGGGGTCTTCCAGCAGGCTGCGCAACGCTTCGTAGCCGCTGATGCCGGGCAGATTGATGTCCATCAGGATCACGTCGGGCAGGTAGGCGCGCGCCAGCTCCAGGCCCAGCGCCCCGGTGACGGCGGTCAACAGGCGCAGGTCGCCGCGGCGGCCGATCAATTCTTCCACCAGCGCCAGATTGGCGGGGTTGTCTTCCACGTACAGCAGCGTCGGCTGAGCGGTGCCGGCCCGTTGCCCGCCGCGCCGTTCCAACGCGTTGTCGCTCATATTGTCGAGCATGAGTTCGGGCGGGTCGGAGGCGGCAAATTCAACCCAGAACTCGGAACCGACGCCCACGCTGCTTTCCACGCCGATGATGCCGCCCATCAGTTCGACCAATTGCTTGGTCACCACCAGGCCGATGCCGGTGCCCTCTTCCAGCTTGTTTTCCTGGCCGAGCCGGTTAAACGGCTGGAACAGGTGCGCTACTTGCTCGGGCGCCAAGCCAATGCCGGTGTCGCGCACGCTGATGCGGATCCGGTCCTTGCCCGATACCACGCACTTGACCACGACCGAGCCGCCCGTCGAGTTGTACTTGATGGCGTTCGACAGCAGGTTGATCATCACCTGCTTGACGCGGGTACGGTCGGCATGCACGTAATACAGCTTGTCGAAGGTGGGAAACTCGAGGCTGATGCCGCGCTTTTCCGCCTGCGGTTCAATCATGCCCTGGCAGTCGGCCAGCACGTCGGGCAGCGACATCGATTCCTGCGACATCGTGACCTTGCCCGATTCAATCATGGCCAGGTCGAGGATTTCGTTAATCAAGCGCAGCAAATACCAGCCGCCCTTGAGGATCTGGTCGATCGAGCGCTGCTGGTGCGGCGGGGGCGGCGGCACTTCCGACGACATCAGCTGCGCAAAACCGAGTACGGCATTAAGAGGCGTGCGCAGCTCGTGGCTCATCGAGGACAAAAATTCGGACTTGGCGCGGTTCGCCTTTTCGGCCGCCTTGCGCGCCGTGATCAGTTCGGCGTTCGATTCCTGCAGCGCCAGCTCGAACAGTTTATGTTCCGTCACGTCGCGCGCGGCGGCAAACACGCCGCGCAGCTTGCGGTCGCGGTCGTAGAAAGTGGTGGCGTTGTACGACACCACGGTTTGCTTGCCGTCACGCGAGATCGCGGTCAGCTCTTCATTTTTGACCTTGCCTTCGCGCAGCACGCGCGCCACCGTTTCTTCCGCCCGCTCCGGCTCCGTAAAATAATTTTTGAACGGCGCGCCGATCAATTCATCGCGGGTGCAGCCGGTCAGCAATTCCATTTGCGAATTGACGTCGCTGATGATGCCGCGCGGATCGGTCGCGATCAGCGCATCGATATTCGATTCGATCAGCGAACGGGTGTAAAAGTGCTGGTCGCGCAAGCGCTGGTCGAGCAAGGCTTGCTCCGCCTCGGCCTGCTTGCGCGACGTATTGTCGGTGCTGATGAGCAGGTAACCGATGACCTTGCCCACCGCGTCGCGCAGCGCCGTGACCGACACCAGGGCCGGAATGCGCGAGCCATCCTTGCGGATATAGGTGGTCTCGTAAATGTCTTCCATGCCGCGCAGCGCCTTGTAGACGAGCGACTCGAAGCCGGGCGCGATGGTCTCGTTCAGTTCGCGCGAGAGCGCGGCGGCGCGCGCGTTCATTTCCTGGCGGTCAGAAATCTTGGCCGGCGTGAGCTGGTCGACCACTTCGGCCGCCTTGTAGCCGAGCATGCGTTCGGCGCCCACATTGAAAATCTGGATCACGCCCTGCGCATCGGTGGCAATGCTGGAAAAATTGGCGCTGTTGAAAATGGCATCTTGCAAGGCGCCAGCCTTGAGCATCGGTCCCTCGTGCAAGGCGCGCTCGCGCGCGTTGCGGGCACTGATCGCGCCTTGCACCCGCACGAACAGCAGCGCCAGGAAAATGAGCAGCAAGATCACGCTAATCTTGATCAGATTGACGGCGCCCGGGGACTCGACCGCATAGCTCAGCGCAATGCCGCTCACCAAGAGCAGCACCGCCAGCGTGGCGGCAAAGCCGACCAGGATGAGCCGTTCGACCGATGCGGTCTTGAGCATGGTGACCATTAGCCCGCGCTCTCCTGGCGGTGGCGCACGTCCGACAGCAGGCGCACGAATTCCTTTTTTACAACGGCGTAGCATTCGCACACGTCGGCCTCCAAACCTTTACGGTCGAGCACGGTGATGTGGCCGCGCCGGTAACTGATGTAGCCATAGCCTTGCAGGCGTCCGGCCGCTTCGGTCACGCCCTCGCGCCGCACGCCGAGCATGTTGGCGATCAATTCCTGGGTCATGGTCAAGTCATTGCTGGGCAAGCGGTCGAGCGTGAGCAGCAGCCAGCGGCACAGCTGCTGCTCGACCGAATGGTGGCGGTTGCACACGGCGGTCTGGGCCATTTGGGTCAGCAGCGCCTGGGTGTAGCGCAGCAGCAAGCGCATGACGGGGCCGGCGCGGTTGAATTCTTCCATCAGGACCGCGATCGGCAAGCGGTAGCCGAAGCCGCCCGTCTGAACAATAGCGCGGCTGGGTGTCGTGTTGCCGCCCATGAACAACGACACCCCCAGGATGCCTTCATTGCCGACGCCGGCAATTTCGGACGAGCCGCCGTTTTCCAGCAAATAGTGCATCGACACGATCGACGTCGTCGGAAAATAGAAATGCTGCAGCTTGCCGCCGGATTCATACAGGACGTCGCCCAGCTTCATCGGCACCAGTTCCAGGTGCGGCAAAATGCGGTCGGATTGCACGTCGAGCAAGGCCGCGAGCAGGTGATTCTGGTTAGGATCGTTCTTACTGGACATGTGAGGCTACCCCTGCTTCCAGTGGCATCTTGTGAGTATTGTTAAAGTGTAGCAGGCGCATAATTTCATACCAGAATGTATTTCATAAGGGTAGTATTCGTATGTGCGGAACCGAACATACATCCTCAATATAGATGTTTTATATTGAAAAATAGCCAGCGCCGTGCTCCAGCGCCAGCCGCCATTTGAGGGGTCACATGCAAAATCTGTTTCGGCGGGTGCGCCTGTCGGTCTCCGTCTCGGCGGCCTTGACGCTGTGCGTCGGTTTGTCGTTGACTGCGCTCCTGTTCGCCTCCGTCAGGCGCGCCGAGACGCAGGTCCGCACGGCCCGCTTCGAACAGGAAGCGTCGCTGCGCATCAGTGCAGTGTCTTCCGGCCTGTCCGACGCGGTGCAACAAGTGATGGTCGTCAACGGTTTGTTCCGGACCTTCGGCAACGTCACCGCTGAACAATTCGCCTCTTTTACTGCGCCCTTACTGGCGCGCTACCCTGAAATTCAAGCGCTCAGCTACCAGCACGTGATCATGGACAGCGAGCGCAAGCGCTATGAAGCGCAGATGCGCCGGCGCTTTCCCAACTTCACTATTTCAGAATTTGTGGGTGGCACGCAACGCCCGGCTGCGCAGCGCGACAATTATAACGTCGTCGAATATATCCAGCCAGTCGAAGGCAACGAACTGGCCCTCGGCTTGGACACCTCACGCACGCCGGAACACGCCGCCGCGCGCCTGCGCTCGCGCACGAGCGGGCAGTCAGCCGCGACCAGCCTGCTCACGCTGGTCCAGGTCAAAGGTTTTCACACGGGTTTCCTGGTGCTCGCCCCGGTCTACCTGCGTGGCGCCCCGATCGACACCGAAGCGCTGCGCCAGCGCGCGGTGGTGGGCGAAACGGCCGCCGTGTTCCGGGTCGACCACCTGATCGCCACCCTGCTCAACCGCGCCGGCCTGCGAGGCACGCCTGGCATGGCGGTCAATATTTACGCCGCCGCATCGGCCCAGCAGTCGCAACTGGCCTTTCGCGATGGCCAGGCGGCGCGGCCCTTGCCCGCCGACAGCCTGATTCCCGCCTGGTTGCTGTACGACCATGCCACGCCGAAAAGCGCCAGCTTCACCGTTGCCGGCACGCCCTGGTTCATGCAAGTGGCGCAAGCCCCGGCGCCGTTCACGGCCACGCCCGGCGGCTCGCTGTACGCGCTGCTGGGCGGCATTTTGTCGAGCCTGCTCGCTGCGGGCGCCGTCTACAGCGTGGTGTCGCGCAAGTCGGTCATCGAACGGGTGACCACGGAACGCACCAGAACGCTGCGCGACGACAATCTGCGCCTGGCCGAAGACCTGGCGCTGCGCATGCGCACCGAAAAGTCGCTGCGCCTGCGCGAAAAGGTGATCGAGGTCTCGTCCAACGCCATCATCATTTGCAGCGCGGTGGCGCCCGACTACGCCATCGAATACGTCAATCCGGCCTTTGAATCGATTACCGGCTTTAGCGCCGCCGACGTGATCGGCAAGAGCTTGCGCACGATGGCCGGCGCCAGCCAGGATCACCAGAACATCGAGGAAATCAGCGCCGCGCTGCGCGAACAGCGCGAAGGCCACGCGGTGCTGCGCAATTACCGCAAGGACGGCACCGGCTACTGGAACGACCTGTACATCACGCCGGTGCGCACCGACGAGGGCGAGATCATCAACTTCGTGGTGGCCCAGTACGATATTTCGGCGGTGATGCGCTATGAAGCCGAGCTTGAATTCCAGGCCCGCCACGACGCCCTCACCGGCCTGGCCAACCGCAACCTGCTCAACGAACGGCTCGAACGCGCCATTTCCAACGCGCGCCACGGCGGCACCGAACTGTGGGTGGTGTTCGTCGACCTCGACCGCTTCAAGTTTATCAACGATACGCTGGGCCATGAAGCGGGCGACATCTTGCTCAAGACGCTGGCCGAAAGGCTCAAGCTGGCCGTGCGCGAGGCCGACACCGTAGCGCGCATGGGCGGCGATGAATTCGTGCTGGTGCTGCCCGAAGGCACGGGCCGCGACGCCGGCATGCAAGTGATCCAGAACATCATGGATGCAGTGGCCGAGCCGCTCTTGATCCAGTCGCATGAATTTTTTCTCACCTGCAGCATCGGTATTGCCGCCTACCCGAGCGACGGCGGCACCGCTGAAACGCTGACCAAGCACGCCGACATCGCCATGTACCGGGCCAAGGAAATGGGCCGCAACACGTGGCAGTTCTATGCGCCGGCCATGAGCGAGCGCACCCGCGAACGCCTCGAAATCGAAGCCGACCTGCGCCACGCGCTCGAGCGCGGCCAACTTGTGCTGCATTACCAGCCCCAGCTCGACCTCATCAGCGGCAATATCGTCGGCATGGAAGTACTGCTGCGCTGGAACCATCCGCAGCACGGCACGATCGCGCCGTCGCGCTTTATTGCACTGGCCGAGGAAATGGGCTTGATCATGCCGATTGGCGCTTGGGTGCTGCGCGCGGCGTGCGTGCAAACCAGGGCCTGGCAGCTGGCCGGCCTGGGCCAACTGCGCGTGGCGGTCAATCTGTCGCCGCGCCAGTTTACGCAAAAAGGCTTGGTGCAGTCGATTGCCGCCATCCTGGAGGAATGCGGACTGGACGCGCGCCACCTGGAGCTGGAAGTGACGGAAAGCATGGTCATGAGCGACGTCGACCATGCCATCACCATCCTGCGCGACCTCAAGCAGCTTGGCGTGCAAATTGCAATCGACGATTTTGGCACCGGCTACTCGAGCCTGTCGTACCTGCGCCGCTTTCCCATCGACGTACTCAAGATCGACCAGTCGTTCGTGAGCGACATTGCGTTAAAAGAAGATGACGCCGCCATTGTGCACGCCATCATTTCGCTGGCGCATGGCTTGCGCTTGAAAGTCATTGCCGAGGGCGTGGAGACGAACGAGCAGTTGGAGTTTCTGCGCGAACATGGCTGCGACCAGGTGCAAGGTTTCCTGTTCAGCCGGCCGGTGCCCGCCACCGAGTTCGCCGCGTTGGCCGCAGGCGGCCTGTGCGTTGCCGCGCCGGTATCAAAAAGCGTGGCGCATGCCTAGGTTCAAGGCCGACGAGCCGCCCACGGCGACCAGGTCGCCCGCCATCTCGCTGCCGCCATGGCGCATCTGGGTGTGCGTGTAAGCGGCGTAAAAGTCGGTGCGGCGCGATTGCGCGTAGGTGGCGCCAAAAGCGAACTGGTCGGCATCGCGGTTGGCGAGGTCGCGGTCGTCTTTTCGGCTAAACGAGGTGAGCAAGGTGGTCTGGCGGCTGACCGGCATGGCCAGGCCGACCAGCACATCGCGGCTGTCGGTCGAGGACGTGGACGAGAGCGCCGCGCCGTAGGGATTGTCCGGGTTCCACAATGGTGACGTGCCCCGCCCGCGGCTGGCGCTATAGGCGGTGTAGGCTTTCATCGGCCCCAGGTCGACATGGGCGGCGATGATGGAATTCTTGGCATCCATGCGGTTACCCAAAGGCATCGTCGGGACGGCGCGGGCGACATTCTTGTTTTGGTGGGCAATCCGAAAGGTGACCGGGCCGCCGCGCAGGCCGACCGAAATACCCCAGGCGCGGTTGTTGCGGTCGCTGCGGTCGATATTGTCGAGCGGACGCGCGGCCGGCGCATCGGCCAGGCCCATGCGCTTGCCAGGGTAGCCAAAAACCCGCGTTTCGGTGTCCGGCGTGCCTGCATCGGTCAAATCGCTGACATCGATAATGGCAACGGCGCGCTTGCTGCCGTACATGGGGACGCTGGCCCGGAACACCCGGCTGTTCTGGGCCTGGGCCTGGGCCTGGGCCTGGGCCTGGGCCTGGGCCTGAAAGCTGGCAGCGCAGGCGCCCACGGCAAGAACGAGCAAACAAGATGATTTCATTACAGACTCCGGCATAAAGGATTTCGCCGGGATCAGTATCGCTCCCATATGTACACCTGATCTGTCCGTTACCCCACACAGTCATGCATTTATATCAAGGGTGATGCGCCTGCCGCCATGCAGCGGGTCTATTATTTGCTGGACATTAACTTGTTCTGTTCATCCAGCCACACTTTCAATGGTGCGAAATACTCGATCAGCGCCCCGCCGTCAATGTTGTCCTCGCCGCTGATCGCCTGTAGCGCTTCCTGCCACGGTTTGCTGGCGCCCATGGCCAGCATGGCCTGCAGCTTGGCGCCCGCCTTTTTGTTGCCGTACACCGAGCAGCGGCTCAGCGGCCCCACGTAGCCGGCCTCGCGGCACAGCGCGCGGTGGAACTGGAACTGCAGCATGGTGGCCAGGAAATAGCGCGCATACGGCGTATCGGCCGCCACGTGATACTTGGCGCCCGCGTCAAAGCCGCCGGCCGCCAGCGGCGCCGGGCGCGCCACGCCCTGGTATTGCTCGCGCAGCGCCCACCACGCGGTGTCGTAGTCGGCCGGCTTGGTCTTGCCCGAATACACGTCCCAGCGCCATTTATCGACCAGGTAGGCGAACGGCAGGAATGCCACCTTGCCCAGCGCGCGTTCGAGCAGCAAGGGCACGTCGTCGCTGCCGGCCGGCGCGTCAGTACGCAAACCGATTTGTTTCAGGTAATCGGGCGTGATCGACAGCGCCACGGTGTCGCCGATGGCTTCATGGAAGCCGTCGTTGGCGCCGTTCCTGAACAGTTCGGACTGCTTGCGGTAAGCGAGCTGGTAATACGTATGGCCAAGCTCATGGTGGATGGTCTTGAAATCCTCGTCCGTCGGGGTAATGCACATCTTGATGCGCACGTCGCCCTTGCCGTCCATGTCCCAGGCTGACGCGTGGCACACCACTTCGCGGTCCTGCGGCTTGGTCAGCAGCGAGCGCGACCAGAACGTGGGCGGCAGCGCTTCCATGCCCAGCGACGTGTAAAAACGCTCGGCGTAGCGCGTCATCTCGACCGGGCCGGTCTTGTTGGCGACCAGCGCGCGGCCCAGGTCATCGTCGTCCTTGTTGCTGGCCGGTTTCAGGATCGGATACAGATTGTCCCAGCTCTGGCTCCACATATTGCCAAACAAATGGGCCGGCACCGGGCCGTCGGCCGGCACCACCGCCGGGCCATAGGTCTGGCGCAACTTGTGGCGCGTGTAGGTGTGCAGCGCAACATACAGCGGCTTGACCTGTTGCCACAGCCGTTCCATCTCGGCGGCAAAAGCTTCAGGGGGCATATCGTAGCCGGAGCGCCACAAGGCGCCCGTGTCGGCAAAACCCATCTCGCGCGCGCCCTTGTTCGACAGCGCCACGTAGTCGGCGTAGTGCTGCTTGTAGGCTGGCGACACCGCATGCCAGCCGAGCCAGACTTCCTTCAGGCGCGCCGGGTCGCGGTTTTCGGCCAGCACTTTTTCCAGTTCGCCCAGCGCCATGCACGGGAGCGTCGATCCGTCGGCCAGCTTGGGACAGTATTTACCTTTGCCGTAGGCGCCGCTCATGCCGGCGGCCAGGCGCGTGTAGCTGGCGCGCTCGCCGGCGTCCGACAGCATTAGCGACAACTGCAGCAGCTTGAGCTTGCGCGCGGTTGCCTGCGGCAGCTTGAGCGCATTGAAGCGGCGCGCTTTCAAGGCCAGTTCGCCGGCGGCCGACAGGCGCTGCTCGTCGGCCTGGGCCACCGACGCCTCGGTGTCGTCGGTAATGAAGGTGTTGTACACCCAGCCGTTGCGCGCGCTGTCGAGATCGAGCTTGGTGAGCAAGGCTTCGGCCTCGGCCACGAATTTCTCAGCTTCGGCAACGGTTGGCGGCGCCATGCGCTTGGCCGCGATGGCGCCATGCGCCGCGCCGGCGCCGGCCAGGCTGGCGAGCAAGGCCGCCACGGTGGTGATGTGTGTTGTCAGGCGCTTCATGTGGCGTCTCTCCGGCGGGTGGTTTTAGCGTGAAAAATACGGCAAAAAGGTCAGGATGCCGATGACCAGCGCGGCGATGGCGGCAATCAGTACGCCGCCGGCGGCAATGTCCTTGGCGTGTTTGACGGCGTGATTATAATCAGGCGAGACCACGTCGCACACGTATTCGACGGCCGTATTGATGGTTTCGCCAACCCACACCATGCCCATGGCCACGATCAGCCAGCGCCAGTCGCTCGCGCTCACGCCGCAATACAGCGCCAGCGCGATCACGCCGATGGTGGCCACGCCGTGCAGCCAGGCGTTGTGCTGCGTCTTGAGCATGAAGGCGATGCCCTGCAGCGCATAGCCGAAGCTTTTCAGGCGCGCCGCCAGCGTCAGGCGCTGGGGCGTCACGGCACTTTTTACGTCGTTCATGGCAGCAAGCCTTTGTTCACGGAAAAACAATCTAAAAAACCATTTTACGTGATCGCCGACTGAATGTGCCGGAAAGCAATTCGCACTGTCAGCCGCCGGACTGCCGCGGGTTGTAGCCGTGCTTCTTGAGCGCGGCCATGACCGCTTCGCAATGGTCGCCCTGCACTTCGATGGCCCCATCCTTGACGGTACCGCCGGCGCCGCAGGCAGTGCGCAATTGTTTGCCCAGCGCTGCCAGCGCGGCGGCATCGAGCGCGAGCCCCAAGACCCGGGTTACCGCCTTGCCGCCCCGCCCCTTGGTCTGGCGCGACACGCGCACCACCCCGTCGCCGGCGATGGAGCCTTTGCTGTTGGCGCCGCAAGCGCATTGGGAGACGCCTTTGGCGCAGATCGGGCATATCCGCCCCACTTCCGTGGAATACACCAGCGTACCGCTTGAACTGTTTTTCATCATGGCCGTAGTTTATTCAAAAAAGTCATTTTTATCGCATCCAATGTGCGCTTTGCTGCGTATGAACGGTAGCGCTCCCGGCAAAGGGGATCTTTACATCGACAACCAAGAGGCCTGAAAAATGCACACTCCCCCTTTACCAAAATTGTTGCTCGCTGCAGCCATTACGCTGACTTTGTCCGCCTGTGGCGGCAGCGACGACTACCAGGCACCCGCCACGCCGGTGCCCCCTGCCCCGCCAGTGCTCGACGTCGGCGACGCCGTGGTCTTGAGCGCGTCGGGCAAGCTGGCCTCGTTCAATCTCGACGCGCCCGCCACGCTGCGCACCAATGTTGCCATCACTGGCCTGCAAGCCGGTGAAGTCTTGCTCGGCATCGATTTCCGCCCCGCTGACGGCAACCTGTACGGCGTGGGCAGCACGGGCCGCATCTACACGCTCAACCCGGCCACCGGCGCGGCCACGGTCAAGTCGACCATGGCAGCCGACGCGGCCGACACCAGCGCGCCCTTCGCCAGCCTGGAGGGCACCGAATTTGGCGTCGACTTCAATCCTGCCGCGGACCGCCTGCGCGTGATCGGCAGCTTGGGCCAAAGCCTGCGCATCAACGTCGACACCGGCGCCACCACCACCGACGGCGCCATCAACGGCGGCGCTGCCGGCACGGCCATCAATGCCGCAGCCTACACCAACGCCTTTGCCGGCACGGCCAACACCACGCTATTCGTCATTGACGCGCGCAATGGCACGCTGTACACGCAAAACCCGCCGAACAACGGCACCCTCACCACGCCGGTGTCGCTGGGCGTGAGCGCCTCGATCATCGGCGGCTTTGATATCGACGCGCGCAACAACCAGGGCTACGCCGTCATGACGGTGGGCGGCGCGCGCAATTTGTACGCGGTCAATCTGGCTGCCAGCGCCGCCGCGGCCACGCTGGTCAGCGCGCTCGGCGTGACCGAGGACATCAAGGGCTTTGCCCTGCGCACGCCCAAATCGCCCGTGGTCTACGGCCTGACCGACGGCGCGCGCCTGATCGGCTTCAAGCCGCTCACGCCATCGACGCTGGACACCGATGTCGCCATCACCGGTCTGGCAAGCGGCGAAAAACTGCTGGGCATCGACATCCGTCCAAAAGATGGCTTGATGTACGCCATCTCGTCCACCGGGCGCATCCACACCATCGACCCGGTCACGGGCGTGGCCAGCTTCAAGGTGGCGCTGGCCGCCGACGCGGCCGACCTGACGCTGCCGTATGCCATGCTGGCGGGGTCGGACTTTGCCGTCGACTTCAATCCCGTGGCCGACCGCCTGCGCGTGATCAGCAATGCCGGCCAGAGTCTGCGCATCAACGTCGACACGGGCGCTGCCACCACCGACGGCAGCATCAACCGTAGCGGCGCCACGCCCGTGGTGACGGCCGGCGCCTACACCAACAGCTTTGCCGGGACCGGCGCCACCATGCTGATGGTGCTCGACAGCGACAGCGACAGCCTGGCCCTGCAAAACCCGCCCAACGACGGCACGCTGACCAATATCGGCGCGCTCGGCCTGGACCTGGCCGGCGACGGCGGCATGGATATCGCCGGTGGCGCCAACGGCCTGGTGCTGGCATCGCTGCGCACCGCCGGGGCCGGCCCGAGCCGCCTGTACCGCGTGGACCTCGCCAGCGGCGCGGCGCTGCCGGTCAACGGCGCGGCCAATGCGGCGCTGTCGGTCATCGGCGCCGGCACCATGAACGTGCTCGACATCGCCGTCTCGCTCAAGTAAGCCTGCCGGCGCAAAAAAAGCCCCGTGCGCGGGGCTTTTGGCGTTTACTTTTTCTGCTAAACCTGCTTGTGACATTCCCTCATGCGCATCAGGTCCGCCTTGCCTGATCGGCAGGATGATTCACACCGTCATTGGTGGGGACACCCTTGATATCGAAAGGGTTGACGCCTTCCAGGCAACCGACGTTGTAGCCGTACTCGTCCGGGTTGGAGCGGCGTTGATGGTGGGTGTAGATGCCGCACACGGAGCAAAAGTAGTGCTTGGCGGTGTTGGTATTAAATTCATACAGCGTGAGCTGGTCGTGGCCCTGCACGATCTCGATTGACGACAGGGGCACCGATGCCACGATGGCGCCCTTCCTGCGGCAGATCGAACAGTCGCAGCGGCGTGGATTGACGACGCCGTCGGGCAGGTGCAACCGGAGCACGACTGCCCCGCAATGGCACGACGCGAGGTGCTTCTCATGGATCGTGGTGGGACCGACCTGCTTGATCATGCCATCGCTCCTTAAGATGATTAGTAAATTTCAACATTGTCTGGATGTTGCTGATTTTATATTGTAAGGTTTAACCCCGCTGGCGGGCGCGTCCCGTTTAATGAATACCGGCACAACATTCGCCCCACTTACCAAGGAATAATATGATGGACCTGAAAACGCTGGCCCGCACTGCCGGCTGCCTCACGCTGATCGTCGCCATCGGGGCGTGCGCCAAGAAGGAGGAGCCGGGCGCGGCGACTGCGCGGCTGGCAGAGGAAATTTCCGCCACCAGGACAGCACCGGCGCCGGTAGCCAAGCCGTCGGCCAGGGCGGCCGCCGCCGACGCCGGCGCCGACAAAGAGGTGACCACGGCGAGCCAGACCCAGCAAATGGGTTCGAGCGCGGCCACGTACGTCGATGGCGAGCGCAAGTTCATTCGCAAGGCGAGCGCGCAATTTAACGTCAAGGACGTGTACGTCGCCGCGCTGGGGATCGAGGACACCGTCGCCGCGCATGGCGGCTTTGTGGTGCTGAATCACATCACCACGGAAAGCATCAGAAAAGAGAGCCGCCCGATCGGCGACGGCAAGCTGCTTGAACTGAACGAATACAAGGTGCAGGGGCAGTTGGTGGTGCGCGTGCCGAGCGCCAGGACGCAGGAATTTCTGCGCGCGATCGTGGGGCACATCGTGTTCCTCGACCAGCGCAGCTTCAGCGCGCACGACGCCCAGTTCGACCTGCTGCGCCGCCAGCTCGACGCGATTCGCAACCAGGAAACGCAGGGAGAACTGGGGCAAGCCATCCAGGATGGCGGCAAGCTGGGGCAGAAGGCGGACGCGATCACCGCGCGCGGTGAAGTCAAGGGCGCGCGCGACGCCGCCCTGCTCGAGAAGAAGGAGTTCGAAGACCAGGTGGCGTTCAGCACCATCGAGCTGTCGATGTACCAGCAGTCCAAGCTTGTGCAGAGCGAGCGCGCGGACATCGATGCGGCATTTCGCAAGGCGGGGCCGGGCTTTTTTAGCCAGCTGGGTGAAAAATTGAAAGGGGGCTGGGAAGGCTTGCTCAGTTTCGTACTGGTGCTGGTGGGGATCTGGCCGGTGCTGCTGATTGGCGCGTTTGCGACAGTCGCGGTGATGCGCGTGCGAAGATCGCGCCGCTTGAAACGGGCCGCCTGAGCCGCGCCCGCCTCGCGCACGAGCCGCAGCAAGCCCGAAGCAAACAGTCAACGCTGGCGCCGCTCTGCCTGCTGCGCCAGGTCTTCCCAGCCATGCGCGCGTAAATGGGGGGCAAGCGGTGGTGCGGCGGCCAGCTGGGCGTCGCTCAGGTCTGCCAGCAGCGCCGAAACTTCTGCGCGCGTGATCAATGGCCACAGCCCGACGGTGGCGTAATCGATCCGCTCGCCAAACACCGCCCACACGCGCCGATGCATTGCCGCAGGGCGCGCAATGGTCCAGTTCTCCTGCTGCCGGATCGTCTTGCCGGAGGCGTTGCGGGTGCTCATGGTCACCGGCGCATTGATGTCAACGCCGCTGGACAAGGCCAGCAATGCACGCTCGAATGCAGGGCCCGGCTCGGCGCCGCCCGGATACCAGTTCGCCAGCGTCATGTAGGGCAGCACACCGTCTTTGCCAGGCGCATGCGGGTCCATTCCATGCGCGAGCAAGACTTCGATCAGTCCGAGATACCCCTTGCTGGCGGCGAAATGCAGCACGCCATCGGCTTTCTTGTACCGGCTCTTGAGTTGCAGCCCGGACGCGCCCCCATCGGGCACCACCTTTTCCCAGGCAGCAACACTATCGTCGGCAGGCGCCGCGGCCGTCAGGTATTCGTAGATGGCAACCTGTCCGGCATCGGAATATCCGTCCTGCACGGCGCCGCCGTCGATCAGGATTTTCATCAACGGCAAATCGCGATTCGTTGCCGCCATGCCGAGCTCCTTGCTGTAGCCCTCGTAGCGGTCGGCCGCCGCGCCGCGCGCCGCAAGCAGCCGCACCATCGCCATATTCCGGGCTACGACGGCGAAGCCAAAAGCGGGAAACGTGCTCGCGCCGTTATCGAGCAAGTACGTCGCCGTCGCAGCGTCAGAGCGTGCTACCGCGCAGTTCAAGGCCATGCTCAGGGTTTCCGACGTTGGCCGCAAGTCCATGCCTGTCAGCTTTTTCAGGAACGCGAGGTCGCCCTTGCAGGCGCTGTAATGGCCTTGCGCCGGCCGCGCTGCGCGTGCGTTGCAGGCACAACAGGCAGGCGGGGTAACGGCGCATTTCCAGCCTGGCCGCTCTGCAGCGAGCGCAGTGTTTGGAGCGACAAGGCGGCCCACAGCACCAGGATGAGGATCGTTAGCGCCAGCAACAACGTCCAGCCCAGCGCAGAACTGATCAAGCCGCCCGCCCCTGACCTGGCGACGCCATCCCACCAAGCCTGCGACCTTAGCAGCCGGAGGCCGAAGGCGAACAAGAAAAACGGCACCAGGCTCACCGGAATCCAGACCAGGGTCCGCCGAACAACGGTTATCCTCAGCACTTTCCTGTAGCGGCCGGGGTCGGCATGCACGCACAACATGCAGCCCACCAGGAACGCGCTGAAGACCAGTGCCGCGAGCGGAACCACAATCCACAGGGTCCAATCCGGCAGCAACACTGGTACTTTATTGATCACGGCGAGGACAAGCGCCGTCAGCGCGCACTAGGCGGAAAAGCGCCGGAGCGAAGGCAGCGGCAGCTCCGGGAGCCTGATGCCCAGAACGCCCATCGCAAAGCGTGCAAGCAGCGGGCACCAGGCGCGCAACATGATTGCCGCGCACAGCACCATGGCGAAGACCGCGACGACGGCTCTGGCGCCTTGCCACGGCACCATCGCGGTGAGCGCGATGGTCATCAGGGACGCCGGAACCGCCAGCGCGGCCAGCACGGGCCAGCTGAACAATGAGCGCGCGCGTGCCACCCAAAACCGGCGTTGCTGCGCCACGATCACGGTGACATGTAATGCTGTTACCAGCTCTTGCACAAAATTCATTGGGACTGCCTACGATGTTTGCGTCCTGCATTATGTATTGACGGCAAGAATTCCGATAGGGCATCCCATGCCCTTACCTCAAATCAGGCCGCGCGCCGTCAGCTCCTTTTTCGCATACGCATAAAACACGGGCGCCGCAATCACCCCCGTCATCCCGAACAGCGACTCGCCCACCAGCATCGCAATGAGCAGCTCCCACGACCTGGCATTGATCTTGGAGCCGATAATGCGCGCGTTCAAAAAGTACTCCAGCTTGTGCAGCACGACCATGAACGCCAGGCAGGCAAGCGCCGTCTCGAGCGAATGCGACAGCGCCACCACCACCAGCACCGTGTTCGATACCAGGTTGCCCACCACCGGCAACAGCCCGGCCACGAAGGTGAGCGCAATGAGCGACTTGGAAAACGGCAGCGACACGTCCGCCATCGGCAGCACCACCAGGATGAAAACCCCGCTCAGGATGGTGTTGATCCCGGAAATCCACACCTGGGCAAAGACGATGTTGCGAAACGCGTCGGCCAGAATCTGCACCCGCTCCAGCAGCGCGGCGGCAAACGGGCGGTGATATTGCGGCGTGAGCGTGTCATGCAGCGACACCATGACGCCGATGATCATGCCGATCAGGATGCGGGTGAGCGTCTTGCCCGCCGCCGCGCCCATCGCCTGGGCGTCGGATGCGTGCTCGCGCAGCCAGCTGGTGATCATGTTGCGCACCGAATCGGCGTCGACCGGCATGTGCGCGCTCAACCACACCGGCATCTGGCCGCGCGAGGCGTCGATGATGTCGGCCATTTTCTGGAACAGGTGGCTCATGCTGGTGGCGTCGGTCTTGAGCAGCACCGTCAGCCCCCACACCGCCATCGAGATGCCCGTGATCAGGATCAGGCCGATCGCCGCCGCGACGATCATGCGCGCCCGCACGTCGCTGATCTTGCGGCCCAAAAACGGCGCCATCAGCCGGATCAGGCTAAACATCAGCAAGCCGGCGAACAAGGCGCCCAGCAAGCCATCGAGCAGTACCATGAGCAAGAACAATACAGCGAAAATATAAGACGCGATGCTGCTGGCATCGAGTGTCTCGACGGCGAGGGTCGGGCGGCTTGCCATAGGGTGTACTCCGGATGTGAAACGGGTTCGTCCAGGCGAACTGTGGACTGGCTGAACCGAAGTGTAACGACTAAGATACAAAGGAAAAACATGCTATTTCTGGAGCGTTACTTCCAGAAAACAGAAGGATACGCTTTTATCGTACGACTTTCCAGTGTTCCCGGGGGACCACGGGAAGGCGTGTAGCGATTTCCCAGCGACCATAAATATGGTACGCTGCGCTGCCTGAAAAACAACCTCATGCAATATCAGTTTGGCAGCGGCTACCCGCCGTGCGCCATCTTAGCCACCGTCACAGACGCGTCACCCACGCGCAAGAAGGAAGCGAATGAGCAAGGACGAACCACTACGCCTGCACGTACCGGAACCCACCGGCCGTCCAGGATGCGCCACCGATTTTTCTTATCTGCGCCTGTCCCCGGCGGGCAGCGTGCGCAGGCCCGAAGTCGATGTGCTGCCAATGGATACGCGCGACATGGCCTATTCGCTGGTGCGCGTACTCGACGAACAAGGCCAGGCCGTCGGCCCCTGGGTGCCCGAAATCGACATTGAAGTGGTGCGCACCGGTTTGCGCGCCATGATGAAGACCCGCATTTTCGACGCCCGCATGCTGCTGGCCCAGCGCCAGAAAAAAATGTCGTTCTACATGCAGAGCCTTGGCGAAGAAGCCATCGGCGCGGCCCAGGCGCTCGCGCTGCGCCTGGACGACATGTGCTTTCCCACCTACCGCCAGCAAAGCATCCTGATGGTGCGCGACTATCCGATGGTCGACATGATCTGCCAGCTGATGTCGAACGAAGGCGACCCGCTCAAGGGCCGCCAGTTGCCGGTCATGTATTCGGTCAAAAAGGCGGGCTTTTTCTCCATCTCCGGCAACCTGGCCACGCAGTACATCCAGGCGGTCGGCTGGGCCATGGCGTCGGCCATCAAGGGTGACACCAAAATCGCCTCGGCCTGGATTGGCGATGGCGCCACCGCCGAAGCGGACTTCGACACCGCCCTCACCTTCGCCCACGTGTACCGGGCGCCGGTGATCCTCAACGTGGTCAACAACCAGTGGGCCATCTCGACCTTCCAGGCGATCGCCGGTGGCGAAGACACCACGTTTGCCGCGCGCGGCGTGGGCTGCGGCATCGCTTCGCTGCGGGTAGATGGCAACGACTTTTTAGCCGTGTATTCCGCTTCGTGCTGGGCCGCCCAGCGCGCCCGCCGCAACCTGGGGCCAACTCTGATCGAATGGGTGACCTACCGCGCCGGCCCGCACTCGACCTCGGACGACCCGTCCAAGTACCGTCCCAACGACGACCCCGCGCACTTCCCGCTGGGCGACCCGATCGCGCGCCTGAAGCAGTATCTGATCGGCGCCGGCGCCTGGTCGGAACAGGAGCACGAAGAGACCCAGAAAGCGCTTGAAGCCGAAGTATTGGCCGCGCAAAAGGAAGCGGAAAAGTTCGGCAGCATGGCCAGCGGCAGCGTTTTCAGCCCGGCCGAAATGTTCGAAGGGATCTACAAGGACATGCCTGAACACCTGCGCGCGCAGCGCCAACAGCTGGGAATCTGACAATGGCAACTGACCAAGGCAAGACAACACCAATGACCATGATCCAGGCGCTGCGTTCGGCCATGGATGTGATGCTCGAACAAAACGACGACGTCGTCGTCTTCGGGCAGGACGTGGGCTACTTCGGCGGCGTGTTCCGCTGCACCGAAGGCCTGCAGAAAAAGTACGGCAAGTCGCGCGTGTTCGACACGCCGATTTCCGAAGGCGGCATCGTGGGCGTGGGCATCGGCATGGCCGCCTACGGCCTGCGCCCGTGCATCGAGATCCAGTTCGCCGATTATATCTACCCGGCCTACGACCAGATCGTGTCGGAAGCGGCGCGCCTGCGCTACCGCTCGGCCGGCGACTTTACCGCGCCGCTCACGATCCGCACGCCCTGCGGCGGCGGCATCTACGGCGGCCAGACCCACAGCCAGAGCCCGGAAGCGGTGTTCGGCCACGTGTGCGGCCTGCGCACGGTGATGCCATCGAACCCGTACGACGCCAAGGGCCTGCTCATTTCGGCCATTGAATGCGACGATCCGGTCATCTTCCTGGAACCCAAGCGGCTGTACAACGGCCCGTTCGACGGCCACCACGACAAGCCTGTGGTGCCATGGTCGCAAAACCCGATGGGCGAAGTCCCGGAAGGCTATTACACGGTGCCGCTGGACGTGGCGACCGTGTTCCGCCCGGGCGAACAGTTGACGGTGCTGGCCTACGGCACCATGGTCTGGGTGTGCGAAGCGGCGGCGCGCGAAAGCGGCATCGACGCCGAAATCATCGACCTGCGCAGCATCTGGCCGCTGGACCTGGAAACCATCGTCAAGTCGGTCAAGAAGACCGGCCGCTGCGTGGTGGTGCACGAGGCGACCCGTACCTGCGGCTTTGGCGCCGAACTGGTCTCGCTGGTGCAGGAACACTGCTTCTACCACCTGGAAGCGCCCATCGAGCGCGTGACCGGCTGGGACACTCCTTATCCGCACGCGCAGGAATGGGCCTATTTCCCAGGCCCGGACCGCGTCGCTGCGGCATTCAAACGTACGGTGGAGGCATAAAAATGGGTGTTCATGTCATCAAGATGCCAGACATCGGTGAAGGTATTGCAGAAGTCGAATTGGTCATGTGGTACGTAAAGGTGGGCGACAGCGTGACCGAGGACATGATCCTGGCCGACGTCATGACCGAAAAGGCGACCATTGAAATTCCGTCGCCGGTGCACGGCAAGGTGCTGTCGCTGGGCGGCGTGGCCGGCCAGGTAATGGCGGTCCATTCGGACCTGATTCACATTGAAGTGGAAGGCGCGGGCAACCTCAAGGCTGGCGCGCCAGCAACAGTGCCTGCGGTGGCTACCGCGCCCGTGATGGTCACGCCGAGCATGCCGGCGCCGACCACGGTTGCAGCTTCACCGGCGCCGGTGGCCGTGCCATCGGCTGTGACCCCAGCAGCGCCAGCCAAGGCAACGGTGGCTGCGCGCAGCGGCCCGGCGCGCGACGCCGGCGAAAAGCCGATCGCTTCGCCGGCGGTGCGCCGCCGCGCGTGGGACCTGGGCATCGAACTGCAGTTCGTGGCGGGCAGCGGCCCGGCCGGACGCATCATGCAGGAAGACCTCGATGCCTTTGCCGCGCGTGGCGCAGCATCGGGCGGCGAGCGCAGTGCGCGCTACGCAGAACGCAACGACGAGCAAAACGTGCCGCTGATTGGCCTGCGCCGCAAGATCGCCCAGAAAATGGCCGACTCCAAACGCCGCATTCCGCACTTTTCGTACGTGGAAGAGATCGACGTCACCGAACTGGAAGCGCTGCGCGCGCGCCTGAACGAGCAATGGGGCAAGGAGCGCGGCAAGCTGACCGTGCTGCCGCTGTTAATGCGCGCCGTGGTGCTGGCGCTGCGCCAGTTCCCGCAGATGAACGCCCGCTTTGACGATGACGCTGGCGTCGTCACCCAGTTCGGCGCCGTGCACATGGGTGTGGCCACCCAGACCGACGCCGGCCTGATGGTCACCGTCATGCGCCACGCCGAAGCGCGCGACATGTGGTCGAGCGCATCTGAAGTGGCGCGCCTGGCCGCAGCTGCCCGCGACGGCAAGGCCACGCGCGAGGAGCTGTCCGGCTCGACCATCACCATTTCGAGCCTGGGGCCGTTGGGCGGCATTGTCACCACGCCGGTCATCAACCACCCGGAAGTGGCCATCATTGGCGTGAACAAGATCGTCGAGCGGCCCATGATCCGCAGCGGCGCCATGGTCGCACGCAAGATGATGAACCTGTCGTCGTCGTTCGACCATCGTGTCGTTGACGGCATCCACGCCGCCGAATTCATCCAGGCTATCCGCGTGCTCCTGGAATGCCCAGCCATGCTTTTTGTCGAGTAATCCATGAACGCACACACAACAACCCTGCTCGTTATCGGCGGCGGACCTGGCGGCTATGTCGCTGCCATCCGCGCCGGCCAACTGGGCATCGCCACCACGCTGGTCGAGAGCGGCAATCTGGGCGGTACCTGCCTGAACGTCGGCTGCATCCCGTCCAAGGCGCTGATCCACGCCGCAGACGAATTTGAAAAGACCACGCATTTTGCGGACGGCTCGGCGCTGGGCATCTCGGTGCCGTCGGCCAGCATCGATCTGGCGCAGACCACGCGCTGGAAAGACGGCATCGTTACCCGCATGACCGGCGGCGTCGCATCCCTGCTCAAGAAAAGCGGCGTGCAAGTGATCAAGGGCCACGCCCGCATCATCGACGGCAAGACGGTCGAGATCACGGGCGACGGTGAATCGGTGCAGCGCATCGGCTGCCAGCACCTGCTGCTGGCAACCGGTTCGTACACGACCGAGCTGCCTTTCATGCCGTTTGGTGGTCGCGTGATCAGCGCCACCGAAGCGCTTTCGCCGACCGTTGCGCCACAGCGAATGGTGGTCGTTGGCGCCGGCTACATCGGCCTGGAACTCGGCATCGCCTACCGCAAGCTGGGTGCGCACGTGTCCGTGGTTGAAGCGAAGGACAGCGTGCTGCCGGCCTACGACGTCGACCTGACCAAGGCCGTGGCGACCTCGCTCAAGGGCCTGGGCGTTGAGCTGCACCTGGGCTGCTCGGTGCTGGGCATGAATGCCGGCCAAGATGCCGTGCGAGTGCGCGGCGCCAATGGCGACGAGTTTGAACTAGCGGCCGACCAGGTGCTGGTGGCCGTCGGGCGCCGTCCGCGCACGCAAGGCTTTGGCCTGGAAGGCTTGATGCTTGACATGGCGGGCCAGTTCATCAAGGTGGACGACCAGTGCCGCACCTCGATGCGCGACGTGTGGGCCATCGGCGACGTCACGGGCGAGCCAATGCTGGCCCACCGCGCCATGGCGCAAGGCGAGATGATAGCCGAGATCATCGCCGGCAAGAAGCGGCACTTCATGCCGGCGGCGATTCCCGCGGTGTGCTTTACCGATCCGGAGCTGGTGGTGGTGGGCTTGACGCCGCAGGAAGCCAAGGCGGCGGGCATGGACTGCATCGATGCGCTGTTTCCGTTTTCGGCCAATGGCCGCTCCATGACGCTCGAATCGAAAGATGGTTTCGTGCGCGTGGTGGCGCGGCGCGACAATCACTTGATTGTCGGCTGGCAGGCTGTGGGCAAGAGCGTATCGGAACTCTCGGCCGCGTTTTCGCAGTCGCTGGAAATGGGCGCGCGGCTGGAGGACATCGGCAGCACCATCCATGCGCACCCGACCTTGGGGGAAGCGATCCAGGAAGCGGCGTTGCGCGCGCTGGGGCATGCGCTGCATATTTAAGGTGGCTTGAACCGGCCAAGTTGGCAATTTCCACATCGCCCTCGCGCGGGCGATGTGGAAGTAGGCTCGCAGGGCGCAAAAGCGTCAGCGCATTGCGCCATGCATGCGCCCCGTTGACGCCGGCATGGCGGAATGCGCATTTGTTTTTCCGCCCTACCCCGTTCACGGCGCAAAGTAAGTCTACTTTCGGCTCTGCTTCAAGAGCCACTCGAACAGCCCCGCCTTCCCGTAGGCATGCACCCATGCATCCACGTGACCACCTTCCGGCAACACGGTGTATCTCACGTCGCCTCCAGCAGCCTGCAAGGCGGCAACCATGCGCGCCGATTCCTCTTCCGGCACTGCATCATCCATTTTTCCGTGAAACACCCAGGTCGGTATGGCGCGCATGCTTGCCACCCCGCGCGCAATGCCGCCGCCGCAAATTGGCGCCACCGCCGCAAAATAATCCGGGTAACGGCTGGCCAGGTCCCACGCTCCGTAGCCACCGAGGCTCAGGCCCGTCAGATACACGCGCGTGCGGTCGACGTTGTACTTCCTGAGCACCTGGTCAAGCAAGCCCTTTAACGCAAGCGCGTGCCAGGCTTCGCCTTCGGCCAGTTGGGGAGATAAAACGATAAACGGAAAGTCTTCATCCTTCTCGGCAATTGCCGGCGGCCCCCACGCCTTGACCTTTTCCAGGTCCGTGCCGCGTTCCCCCGAACCGTGCAAGAACAGGATCAGCGGCACGCCCGGCCCTTTGGCCGAGTACCCTTTAGGCAGAAAGCGCAGATAGGGAAGTGTCGACGTCACGGTGGACACCAGTTTGGTGGCGCGGCTTTTCGCCATGGCGGGAAGTGCCATCGCGAGCGCGAGTGCGGCCATTACAGTTCGTCTGTCCATGTTCATTAGGAATGATTGCGATGTAGCATACTACCAGCACCGCCCGCTTTGCCCATGAAAAAACGCCTGGGTCAGGATGCCACCAGTCCAGCTCCACAGGCACGCGCCACTATCAGCGCCCGCCCCGGCTAGCTGCCCGACTAAACGCTGTGGCCAATTTTTTTGCTGGCTATATAACTTCGCATGACGTCAGCGCATTTTTAGCACTCACGTAAGCGGCGATAAATTCGGACGGCATGCGGCGCGCGCGCCCGCTGCTCATTTCAATGCAGACCAGGTCCCAGTGGCCGCGAAGCACGGTTGCCTGGTCGCTGTTTCTGACCAGCTGGAACCTGCGCTCCATCGTCAGCTTGCCATCGCCACCCATCAGCCAGGTGGCCAGCGTAAGCTGTTCGCCTTCGACGGTGGGCAGCAGATAGTCGTAGAGGCCGCGCCGGATTGCCATGGCGCGGTCCAGGCGTCGATAGTCGGCAATACCCAGGCCCAGTGCTTCGGAGTGCGCCCAGCCGGTTTGCTCGCACCAGCGCACGTACACCGCGTTGTTGGCGTGATTGAGCCCGTCAATATCCTCCGCGCGCGGCGCCAGCGCATGAATGAAGGGATCCGGATAGTCCCAGTTCAAGTTTGCCCCTTTACGAAACGACATTGGCGCCACGCGCAGCATGGTTCGGCTCCGTGATAGCCTGCACAATGGCGCCGGCGATTTTGCCACCGCCAGTGACGGACGGCTCGATCGGATTGGCGTAGTCGTCGGAAGACGTACAGACCAGGCGCAGGTCGATGACCTTCAGGCCGTGTTCGACGGCAACACGCAAGATGACGTCGTTAAACACCGTCAATGCTACCGTGGCGCGCTGCTGGTAGTGCGTGTCGGGAAAATTGCCGTTGTAAATAGTGCAGACGACCAGCGGCAGCGCGAGGGCAAGGCATGCCTGCAGCACCTTGCGGTATGCCAGTTCAAAGTCGCGCGCAATGTTGGCCAGCAAGATCAGTGTCTCTGCCGTGGAAGTGACGGGCGTGTCCAGAAGTGGCAAGCACATCAGTGCATTATTGCCTCCTACACTCAGCAGCAGGTGCGAAGCGTCCGGCGGCAGATGCTGCAGTTTAAAGTGGACCCACGAGTCAAGACAAGAATGTATTTAGTTTAGGCTGCGCTTATTTCACATGCAGCTGCCCGGCGCTGCCCCGCGTTTTCTACCGTCGATGATGTGTCCTCCGTTGGC
>NZ_JAFCWX010000025.1:0-94422 GCF_049897805.1 Massilia sp. TWP1-3-3 | reverse complement strand
TACTGGCCTATCTTTTTTGCATGACGTCCCACGCTGCCATGGGTGAAAGTTTACTGAACGCCCTCGAAGAGCCCGGGATTTAGCGCCCCGGCGAGCCTAGGATTTCAAAGGACGTAACACCCATGTGTGCAAGACCATCGTCATGCCGATCTGCGCGCCCAGGTGTTTGGGGTCGGCGGCGATGGTGCGCATGGTCTCAGCGGCGATATCGAACAGCAGGCCGTACACCACGGCCTTGTTGTACCAGGCGATGGCCGCGATCGGGGCCGGCAAAGTGAACACCACGTGGTAATACTCGACCGGCAGCAGATCGGCTTGACGTGCTTCGAGCCAGCGCTTGGCAGCCTGGGCCTGACACTTTGGACAATGGCGGTTGCGGCAAGAGTTGTAGGCAATTTCCGCATAACCGCAGCCGTCGCAGCGCAGCGCGTGCCCTCCCAGCGCCGCACTGCGGCACTGTTCGATGGCCGACATCACCTTGAGCTGACCCAGGCTCAATCGTTCCGTCTGCCTCCAGGCTGGGCCGTGGCGCCGGAAGATGTCAGCAACTTACAAGGCAGGCCGTGTAGTGCCCATGGCCGTCGTCTATCGCACGGCCTTAAGCGGGCTCACCACTTCGCGCAGGAGTTCTGTCGCGACCTGTGCATAGAGGGCTGTGGTGTCGAGCTTCTTGTGACCCAGCAGCACTTGGATAACGCGGATATCAACCTTCTGTTCCAGCAGGTGGGTGGCAAAGCTATGGCGAAGCGTATGCATCGAGACGCTTTTATCGATCCGGGCCTCGTGCGCTGCCGCATGGATGGCGCGGTTGAGCTGTCGCGTGCTGAGCTGATTGATGGGATCGAGCCCGGGAAATAGCCAGCCGCCGTCTGGCATCTTGCCCTGGGCGCGTGCCACACGCCACCATACGCGCAGGCGTTCGAGCAACACCGGCGCGAGCATGGCGTAGCGGTCCTTCTGGCCCTTGCCTTGCTCCACCCGCAGCGTCATGCGCTCACTGTCGATATCAGCGACCCTGAGGGCCACAACCTCGCTCGCGCGCAGTCCCGTGGCGTACGCCAGCGCGAGCGCAGTTTGATGCTTGAGGTTGCCGGCGGCGATGATCAGGCGACTGACTTCTTCACGGCTGAGTATCACTGGAAGGGTGCGCGGCACGCGCACCGGGCGTATCTTGGCCATCAATTCCGGATGGTCGGCCGTTATGTCAAAGAAGAACTTTAAGCCGGTAATGGCCGCATTCAGCGAAACCGGTGATGTGCCCTGGTCTACTAAGTACAGCTGATAGCGCCGCAAATCTTCGGTGCTGGCCGTGTCCGGTGAGCGCTTGAGAAACTCTGCCAACCGGCGCACGGCTCGGATATAGTGCTGCTGGGTCTTGGGCGCAAGTTTGCGCATCCGCATGTCGTCGATCATCCGCTGACGAAGCGGGCTGGGGGGATTTACTGGCGCTTTCATGGCTTGGCTCCTGTCGGAAATGAGGCGAATTACCTCTGTTTCACGATAGAAACCGGAGCCACAATGTCAACTCCGAGTTACCTTCGATCGAAGTCCTACCGCGCGAGCGGTTTAGTCCCCTGGCCGGTCTCTGCCGATTGTACTCGACGGCACGCCGGCGCCAGCCGGCTTGGCCGTTGTCGATCATCTACGGACGCTCGTGCAGAAACCAGCGATCGGATCCCATCAGGCCAATCGCGTAATGGCGCAGTGTTATGCCTGGTAAGGCTAGCGTGCACGATGCTGCCAGGTCGTGCTCCTGCGCCAGTTCCCAGGCTTCCTGAACAGAAATAGGGGGATCAGAAACGAAACACTCCAACATCGTCCCGAAATGTGCGAAAAGTTCGGCGCCAAACCTCTTTTCCCAAGCACGGCCCAACGCAATGTAATTCTCTGATCCAAAGTCCGATGCACCGTACCAATTGAGGTATGCAAGCGCATCCCAGGAATTGGGGGTCGGAAGAAAAAGGAGAATCACCGGCTCTTGCTCGAACCATGCTTGCCGCGCCATTTCCGGATCTCCCGAGCCCCCATGCGCCTGCTCCCAATCAAGGAGCCATCGATCAAGTTGATATCTCGTACTGATAGCGCGCCCGTCAATCCTGGCTTCGTTCACATCTTTCCGTGATGGCGCCGATCCGGACCTGCCCATCGTATCTTCCAGTTCATATTCGATGCGTTCGTCAAAATCGTCGTATTCTGCAAGTTCCTTGTCGCGTTGCTCTTCCATGCGCTTGATGAATTCATCTGGATCGATGGTATCGGCGGTTGCCAGCAAGGCGCGCGGTGACACATCTTCCGCATTGGGCGCCTCTTCGAAATAGAAGCGCGAAAAGAAGTCTTCGTTAGCAATCGCTTCGGACACATTCGAGCCGCCCCCCCAGGATGTGGTTATTACGGGCCAGCGCCGCGTCTGCGGAACAAGCGCTCGCGCGCTGCGCCAGAGAGCTACCATTTCGCCCAAGGAGGTTTCCATCGCGTAAGTCTTCTCCGGTGTATCGAGAACCGGCAATTCAAACACCTTCCGCCCAGCGAGCGGTGTGCCGACGAGATGCTTTGTGAACGCCTCGATGGAATCGATCATGAAAGGGCTTGCATTTACGTCGGGTTTGCATTCTTGAGGCCGGCTCTCGGTTGCGCTGAGGTAGGCCGCAACGGTCGCATTGTCGACGCCGACACTGGAAGCACAGGCGCCGGACGCGAACAATTCCCGAACTGGTCTGACGGTCGCCATGTAGATCAATTGGAAGTGTTCATTTTCGCTGCAAGCTAGGTGACTCGCCGCGTCTGCAGCGGCCCTGAGCAAGCCGTCTCTCAAGCACAATATGGTGACTGCCTGAAAAATGAACGACGTCATGTAGTTTTCTGGACGATTCGTTCGGCGCAGATAATTGGCTGTTGTCGCACCTATCGTGGCAGTGGAAATTCGGCGCGCAGGTTCTGCGACCTGCACTTGAACAAGATGGCTCAAGAGTTGTGTCAGGTTATGCCCGCCGACATTTGGCTCCGTGTCCTCCTCGATACTTTTCATAAGGCTGTCGAGGGCGATCGAGCCACCGTGAGGCTTGGATTCTGCTAAAAGCCGTTCTTTCAAAACGAATTCCGCGTCAACGCAAAAATCCGCGAATGCCCTTACCCGGGAGTCTTGATCCACGATGTATGCAAATGCTGCCAAACTCGCTTCTGTCCAGGCCGAACCAGCCGGCTTAACCTGATTGCGGATCGGCATGGCCAGGCTACTCAAAAAATCCTCGGCCTCCCCCTCGGCCCAAGCTGCAATTTCGTCCTTTGATCTTGCGGCTTTCTGCCCAATCGATGGGCATCCCGTTTCGCACAAATAGCAAACAATCGGAAGAATTCGCTCCAATTGTTGCACTACGTTGCCGTGCTTGAATAGCATCCACGGGCCGGGCGTAACGAGCAATTCCAAAACAAACTTGGCGTCGCGGAAGCGCCCAGCAAATACAAGCCGATTCGCGTTCGCCAGCAGTTCCTTAGCCGCTTTGTTCAGATCCGGATCAGTGACGTGGGTTGTGGTCAGCACAATGGATAATCTTTCAAGTTCGTACTTCGTAGGCCGGCCCTGGCCGTAGTTGACGGTCCGCTCCTGGCCGGTCCCTGCCGATTGTACTCGACGGTTGCGGTGCGGCCGCCGATGTCGGCAGCTGCCGCCCCGTTTGGGACCCGCAAGATTCTACAAGTGACGGCTCAACGTTCTTGATCAACCGCGCCTTCAGAAATCCGTTGGATCTAATGGTGGGGTGCAAATAGCCGCCGCTCTTATCAGCATCGTGACCCCAGCCGACGCCACTGCACGAATATCGCGCTCAAGATCATCTGGATTGATAACAATCTTTTCACCCAAAGCATCTGACCCACCAACCGCCTCTAGATACTTGGCGTCTACAACCCCTCTCCGGTGCACGATAAGATGACGTCGCTGGGACAAATTCCACAGACTTCTTCCCCAAGAGAGACCGTTACAGATCCGTCTCCACCAAGAAGAGCAGGGATAAGAGTACGGATAGATTTGATGTCACTTAGATCCTGCTGAGCTACGACGAGGGTACCTAGGCAAGATGTGAGGTTGAAGTTGAAGGTCGCCATTTCTTCGAGGGTCATTCTGGCCGGAATTCTCTGCCGAGCAGCGGGATCAGCCATCAACGCAGCAATTCGCTTAGGCTCACGATTTAAAATAAACTCCAGCAAATCTCGGGCAAGCCCTTCTAGAGAAGACCACGCCAATACCTCTCCCTGCAACAGTAGCTCAGTAGCTGCGGCCTTAAGCTTTGAACTCTTGAGTGAAGAAATAAGAAATCGGCAAGCATCAGCTGCTGTGGCGTCGCGACCTTCCTTAGACTCGACAAACTCACTCATTCGGCGAGATGCTACTTCATGAGCTAAAGTGTCACGTCGCTCCTGCAGCGCGAGATCATCCTCTGTTTCGAAGGCTGATAACTTTAGCGACCGGATTCGTTCAGCAGAGTGAATACGCTGCCAATGGCTCCCGTGGGCGGCAGAGGACGCCAAAGTCACCGGAATCCCAACGGTTTGCAACACAGCTGAAATATTTTCAAAAAACGCGGCGGCCAAGTCTCTAACCGCGGATAATGCGAGCGCTTCCCGAGTGGCGCTCATTTCCGGAACAAGACTGTCCAGCGCAGGAGGTGCCAAAAACCACTTCGTCGCCTCAATTGCAAAGTCTCTGTCTTGCATACCGATTCGCTTCCCGTCACTTATTATCTTATTTTCGAATGGCGGCGCCTGGCCGGTTGCCGTCGATTGTACCCGACACAACAGCACGCGGTTCCACAGGCGCCGATCAGCGCCTACAATCGCCTGTGGCGATCAAGCGCCCGGGCGCACTACCTGGCCTTTAATGATTCGATCAGCTTGTCTGGACCTGTAAATCGACCTGGCTTCAGCCTTAACGGGGTTATACCTTCAACGGTCTCTATTTTTTCGGTTGGATCAGCCGGTGGTGGGACAGCGCCAATCAATGCCAAGAAGCGAGCAAAAATACAGGCACTCTGGTGGACATGGCGGCAATTGCCACTTGGCTAGTGCAGGCGACCACGCGCCGAAATGAAGTCGTGCAGTTGCGTCACGGCCGCACGGTCGAGTGGCGCCGTACCGAGTCCGACGGATTACGCCCACCACCCACGCGGCAAAGTTGGCCACCTCTCGAACATGACGCCTTATGGACACACGTCGGTAGCCTTGGTTGGACAGCCAAGCGACGAAGCGGTCGAGATGCGGGCCGGCACTTCCGGCCCGCTACCGCGCAATGGTTGGCGCAGATTTGAAATACGCAGTAAGCATGCTGCGCTCCTTGCAGGTTGCCCTGAAGGACGGCGGCATTATGTGAAGCGAATCAGAGCAGTGTGACAGATCGGACCCAAGTGAAACAGGCGTCGCCGTCGCCCCAGATCAGCTTACTCCGCATAACAATATCCTTTCCATAAGAACTTTTATGCAAAGCTTTCCATAAGCGTTCCACCGCACCTCATACCGCTAGCCTGCAACAAGCCCTTTTTTGCTTCCTTCCAGGATCAAGGAAAGGGCGAGGCAATGTAATTTCACTACATCTGTCCAGAATAACCGCAAGATTTTCATTGTTTTGATGGAAATCTATGTTATTTTGCTACAAAAACCAAAGGAGATGTGATGAAACGACTAGCCCTCATGCTGCTTGCCAGCGTGTTTTTATCCAGCGCCCACGCTGCAGACTTCCAAATCGCCCACGTTGAGCCGATGCACTGGTGGGTCGGCATGCACGATCCGCAATTGCAGGTGATGGTCCATGGCGAAAACATCGCCAGCCTCAAGCCGGAGGTCAATTACCCTGGCGTCAAGCTGGTGCGCGTCGACCGCACGGACAACAAGAATTATGTCTTTCTAAACTTTCAGATTGCCCCGAGTGCGCGCGCCGGCGCGTTCGACATTGCCTTCAAGCGCGGCGGCGCCACCTTGGCCAGCACCCGCTACCGCCTCGAGCAGCGGCGCCAGGGCTCGGCCCAGCGCAAAAGTTTTAGCGCCGGCGACGCCATTTACCTGCTCATGCCCGACCGCTACGCCAACGGTAGCGCCGCCAATGACACGCTGCCCGGCATGGTGGAGCCGGCCGACCGCGCCAACCCGGTGGCGCGCCACGGCGGCGACCTGGCGGGCATGACGGCGCACCTGGACTACATCAAGCAGCTCGGCTTCACCATGGTCTGGCCGACGCCACTGCTGGAAAACAACCAGCAAGCGTATTCCTACCACGGCTACGCCCTGACCGATTTTTACCGCGTCGATCCGCGCTTTGGCAACAATGACGATTACCGGCGCTATGTCGCCGCCGCCAATGGCATGGGCATGGGCGTCATCCATGACGTTGTGCTCAACCACATCGGCAACGGCCACTGGTGGATGAAGGACATGCCCGCCGCCGACTGGCTTAATGTGCCAGCCACGCGCGCGCTGACCAATAACCAGCACAGCACCGTGCACGACATCCACGCCGCACCTGAAGACCGCGCGCTGTTCCAGGATGGCTGGTTCGTCGATTCCATGCCGGACATGAATCAGCGCAATCCGCTGGTAGCCCGCTACCTGATCCAGAATACGATCTGGTGGGTTGAATACGCCAATTTGTCGGGTATCCGTGAAGACACGTTTTCCTACGCCGACTCGCGCTTCCTGTCCGCCTGGTGCAAGGCGGTGCTGGCGGAGTATCCGAACCTAAATATCGTCGGCGAGGAAATGGATGCGCAGCCCCAGCTGGTCGCGTACTGGCAGAAGGGCGCCCGCAACCGCGACGGCTACGATTCGGGCTTGCCGAGCGTAATGGACTTTCCCCTTGTTGAAGCCCTGCCCGCCACGCTGAACAACAGCGAGCAGGGCTGGGACGGCTTCCACAAGCTGTACGACATGATCGCCAATGACTTCCTGTACCCCGACCCGATGAATCTGCTCGTGTTCGTCGACAACCATGACCGCTCGCGCATGCTGCCTTTAGTGCATGGCAATGTCGACCTGCTCAAGACGGCGCTGCTGTTTACGGCAACCACGCGCGGCATTCCCCAGTTCTTCTATGGCACGGAAGTGCTGACCAGCAGTCCGGTCGAACGCGACGACGGCCGCCTGCGCGCCGACATGCCGGGCGGCTGGGAAGGCGACCATGTGAACGCCTTCACCGGCGCCGGCCTTACCGCGCAGCAAACCGACATGCAAGCCTTCACGCGCAAGCTGTTCAATTGGCGCAAGGGCAGCGCCGCCATCGCCGGCGGCAAGCTGACCCACTTCATCCCGCAGGACGGCTGCTATGTCTACTTCCGCTACGACGGCGCGCACACCGTCATGGTCGTGCTGAACAAGAATGCGAGTCCGGCCACGCTCGACTTGACGCGTTTCAAAAGCATGATCAAGCAGGCCGCGCGCGGCCGCAACGTCTTGACGGACGAGACCGTGTCGCTGCGTGCGCCGCTGGCCATGAAACCGATGACCTCGCTCGCTATTGAGTGGTAGCGTCGTTCGCTTGAAGTGGGCAGGGCGGGCAATCCGCCTGCCCGCCGGTGCGCTTCGGCGTGCTGCAAAGCGCTTTCCCTCCGTACCACCCCCCAAGCCCTCATTTCATGTAGTAATACAACGCCGATCAACGTTCTAGTTTACATTGAAGTAAAAAACAAGTTTGCAGCACATTGCAAATTGCTGTTTTTTAGAGCTATTTCTACATTTTGTGTAATCGTCCTCATAAAAATTTCATGTTTTTCTGCCGGGTTGTAGGTTTACTACAAAATATCCATGTATTATTACTACACAATAATCTAGGTGACGGTCAGGATGAGCGCAGACATGAAGGTCGATAGATGGGCAGCGATGGCGCGACCGAAGTCGCTGGATGGCGTGCGCAGCTGGCCGCGACCGGCGCTCTTCAGCCTGTGCGTGCTTCTCTCAGGTATCGCATTTGGCGCCGACGGTTTCCAGGCCCGGCGCTTGCCGGCGAACCAGCAAATCCACCTGGACGGCACCCTCAACGACGCCGCCTGGGCCGGCGCCCCCGTCTACGACAGCTTCTTCGAAACCCAGCCGGTCGACAACGTGGCCGCCAAAGTGCGCACCGAAGTGAAGGTGCTGTACGACCAGCGCTACCTGTATATCGGCGTGCGCGCCCACGACGGCGAGCCGGGCCGGATCCGCAGTCCTTTCGCCCGTCGCGACAAGCTGAGCAATGACCAGGACTACATCGGCTTGTTCCTCGATTCCGGCGGCAGCGCCAAATCGGCCCAGGTCATCTACGTCAACGCGCGCGGCGCCATCAGCGACGGCTCCCACAGTCCCGCCGGCGGCGACAACTTCGCGCCGGACATCGATGTCGACGCCGCCACCGCCCGCTTCGACGGCGGCTGGACCATGGTGGCGCGCATTCCGTTTGCCTCGGTCGCCTATGTGCGCGACGGCACGGCGCCGTGGAAGCTGCTGGTGATGCGCAACCTGACGCGCGAGCAGCGCTACCGCATGTACAGCGCCCCCGTCACCCGTAATACCAACTGCATCCTGTGCTTCGCCACTCCGGTCGCCCAACTGAACGATTTGCCTACGGGCTTGAGCTGGAGCGCCACGCCGCAACTGGTCATGAGTCGCAACCGCAGCGAGCAGACCGGCTCCGCCGATGTGCGCACCGACAAGCGCAAGCTCAGCCTGGACGTCAAGCTGCGGCCCGATTCGGCCAGCGTGGTCGACCTCACCATCGAGCCGGACTTTTCGCAGGTCGAACTCGATGCACCCCAATTGTCCGGCAACACCCGCTTCGGCCTGTTCGTGCTGGAAAAGCGCCCCTTCTTTCTTGAGGGTAGCGACCTGCTGCAAACGCCGCTGCGCGCCATCAACACCCGTACCATCGGCCAGATCGGATTCGGCGCGCGCTACACCCGGCGCGGCGAGAGCAGCGACCTGACCGCCTTGTACGCCAACGACCGCGGCGACAGCCTGGTCCAGTTGCCCGGTCCCTACGGCACCGGGTATGCCCGCGTCAGCGAAGGCTCGAAAGCGGCGCTGGGGCGCATCCAGTTCAAGCGGGGCGATCTGGTGCTGGGCATGACCGGCAGCGAACGCCGGTATGCGGGCGCTCGCGGCTACAACAGCCTGGCCGGTCCCGACCTGAGCTGGCAGCCGGGCGCCTACGACCGCGTGCGCGCCCAGTTGCTGGTGAGCGCCACCACCGCCAAGGCCGACGGCCACGGCGCGCTGGTGGCAGGCGAGCGCAGCAGCGGCCACGCCGCCATGCTCGACTGGAGCCACGACCCGCAGAACTGGTCCCTGCAGGGCAGCCTGGAAGACGTCAGCGATGGCTTTCGCGCCGATAACGGCTTCTTTTCGCAAGTCGGTTACCGCTTCGTCAACGGCCAGACCTCGCGCAAGCTGGGCCGAACCGGTCCCTTTAATGAAATGAATCTCTACTTCTATGCCGATCGCCGCGTCGACCGCAGCGGCGCGCTGATCTCGACCGACATTTTTCCCGGCATCTGGATCGCCGGCCCCCTGGACAGCGAATTCGAACTGCACGTCAAGCCGGCCAACCGCACCCGTACCCTGGCCGGTGGCGAGGTGCTCACCACGGCGCTGGCGGGCGGGCGCGTCGGCATCACGCCGGGCCCGGTGCTGGCGCGCCTGCAGGCCGAACTGACCTACGGCGACCAGATCGACGTGCTGGCCACGCGCGTGGGCAAGGGCGGCACGCTGACCTTGTATGGGCGCGTGCGCCCGTCCGAACGACTCGAATTCGAACCGACCTACACCATCAACTGGATCGATGGCAAGGACGGGGCCGAGCAGGGCCAGCGCCTGTACACGGCGCAGGCGGCCCAGCTCAATGGCATCTATCACTTCAGCGCGCACGATTCGCTGCGCATGATCGCGCAGTGGACGCGCACCGAGCGCGCGCCGCAGTGGTATGCGCTGCCGGTCGCTGCCCGGAGTACCCAGCAGGTCGCCTCGTTCGTCTACGGCCACACCGCATCGTTCGGCACGGCGGCCTATGCCGGCCTGACCTTAACGCGCGGCGACGCCCCCGGCAGCGCGCCCCACACGGCGCAAAACGAGGTATTTCTCAAATTGTCATGGCAAATCTAAATCCCCAGCAGGAGAACCCAATGCAAACAGGCGTACATCACATCGACGGTACCTTCCATTCCCGCGCCGTGGCAGAATGGCGCTACAGCGTCGACATGACCGAGGGTGTTTTTGACCCCGACAACGAATTATTGGCCGGCTACTGCGAAGGGCGGCAGGTGCTGGTGTTTTCCAGCGGCGTGGTCGACTCCCTGTACGGCGAGGCCGTGCGCGCCTATTTCGCGGCCCACCTGCCGGAGGGCAGCTGGCAGTACGTGGTGCTGCCAACGGGCGAGCATAACAAGAATTTGCGCAGCGTCGAAGCGATCTGCGAGCATGCCAAAGAGGCGCGCATCGACCGCCATGGCTTGCTGGTCGCCGTCGGCGGGGGCATCGTGTGCGACATCGTCGGCTTCGCCGCTTCGATCTACAAGCGCGGCATCGGCTTCATCAAGGTCAACACCACGCTGGTGGGCCAGATCGACGTCGGCGTGGGCATCAAGACCGGGGTCAACTTCCTCGCGTCCAAGAACATGGTGGGCACCTACTACCCGGCGCATGCATCGATCAACGACCCGCGCCTGCTGCAGTCGCTGCCGGCGCGCCAGATCAGCTGCGGTCTGGCCGAAATCATCAAGATGGCGATCATCGTCAGCGCCGAGCTGTTCGAACTGCTTGAAGTGCACGTGGCGTCGATCCGCGCGCGCCGTTTCGCCGATGGCAGCGTGCAGGACGGCCAGCGCGATCTGAAGGTGCTGACCATGGCGATCCGTCTGATGATGGACGAACTGTGTCCCAACCTGCAGGAACGCGAGTTGGCGCGGCTGGTCGATTTCGGCCACAGCTTTTCCCCGATGATGGAAATCGAAAGCGACCACCAGCTGCACCACGGCGAAGCGGTGGCGATCGACATGGCGCTGTCGGCCCGCATCGCCGTGCGTCTGGGCTTGCTGAGCGAGGCCGACTGCGCGCGCATCCTGGCACTGCTGGTGGCCAGCGGCCTGCCGGTCTACCACGCCGCCACCTGCAGTGCCGCGCTGCTCGTCGAAGCCCTGCGCGACATGGTGCTGCACCGCGGCGGGCGCGTCAATCTGGTGGTGCCGACCGGCTTGGGGTGCGCCGATTTCATCCGCCACAGCGAGGCGCTGCCGGCCGAGTTGGTGGCCGCCGCCGCCGACGATCTGCGCCGCTATTGCAATACCCGCGCCGCGCTCAGCGAGGAGGACGTGCATGCGCTTGCCTGAGGCCGCCAGCGGCACGGTCAGCAATCTGTACCGTGACCATCTCGCCGAGCAGCCGCACTGCCATGACGGCCAGGGCAGCGTTTCCGTGTTCCGTCCGTTCCAGCGCTCCGCAGGCGCGCCCGGGGTCGAGTTCATCGACCTGGTCGTCATTCCGCCCGGCGCGAGCATCGGGCGCCACCGCCACGGCGACAACGTGGAATGGTATGTGATCCTGTCCGGCAGCGGCAGCATGTGGTTCGCCGAGCAAGAGCGCCGAGTCGAACCGGGCGATATCCTGGTCAACCCGCCCTTTGGCGAACACGGTTTGCGCAACGATTCGGCGGCCGCTATCGGCCTCTTGGTGTTCCAGGTCTCCGCCGCCGAGGCGCCATGAGCACGCCGGGAGCGCATCAGGCCGAGCAGCTCGCACGCGAGCAGCGCCACCTGGCCAGTGGCATTTCCGAAGAAGCGCAAGTGGGTGCGCGCGTGTTCGCCAGCGGCAGCGGCGACCATTTGTTCGACACCGAGGGCAATCGCTATATCGATTTCGCGGCCGGCATCCTGACCCAGTCGGTCGGTCACTGCCACCCGCAGGTGGTGGCGGCGATGCAGGAGCAGATCGGCAAGCTGTGGAACGTGCACGACTGCGCCACGCCGGGCCGCGCCGCGCTGGGCGAGATGCTGGCGAGCCTGATGCCGCACGGCCTGGACGCGTTTTGTTTTCTGTCGACCGGGGCCGAGGCGGTCGAAGCGGCGATCCGCGCCGTCTGGTCGACTGCCGCGCCGGGGCGCAACCGGGTCGGCGCGCTGCGCTACGGCTTTCACGGCAAGACCGCCGGCGCACGCCAGCTGGTGCATTGGGATATCGGGCACCAGAGCTTTTCGGGCAACAGCATTCTGGCCTATTCGCCGTATTGCTACCGCTGCCCGCTCGAATTGAGCTACCCCAGCTGCGATCTGCAGTGCGCCAAGCTGGCCAAGCGCCATATCGCGCGCGACAACGTGGCCGCCTTCTTTTTTGAGCCGGTGCTCGGCGCGGCCGGCGTGATCGTGCCGCCGCCCGGCTACTGGGACATCATCGGCGAAGCTTGCCGCGCACACGGCGTGCTGCTGGTGGCTGACGAAATCGTCACCGGCGGCGGGCGCGCCGGGACCTTTCTGGCCTCGACCCGGCTCGGCATCGAGCCCGACCTGGTGACCATGGCCAAGGGCCTGGGCTCGGGCTTTCCGTTCGCGGTGCTGGCCGGGCGCAAGGAGATCATGAATTCGCCCGCCTTCGGCGCGCCGGGCAGTTCCTCGTCGACCTTCGCCAGCAATCCGCTGGGACTGTGCGCGGCGCAGGCGACGCTGGACGTGATCGTGGCCGAGGATTTATTGGCGCGCGTGCTGCGCCTTGAGCTGCGCATCGCGCCGCAGCTGCAGCAACTGGCCGAGCGCTTTGAGGCGGTCGGCGAGGTGCGCGGCCTGGGCTTGTTGTACGGGATTGAATTCGTGCGCGACAAGGCCAGCCGCACGCCCAACCCGCAGGCGGCGCGGCGCGTGTTTACGCTGTGCCTGGACATGGGGCTGCGCCTGTGCCTGGGCGGGCATATCCTGCGCCTGGCGCCGCCTTTCAACGTGTCCGATGAGAGCGTCGACGAGGCGCTCGCTATCCTCGAGCGCGCCATCGCGCAACAGCAACAGGAAGCTTGAGATGGCACCGATTATCCGGGTCGAGGGATTGACCAAGCAATACAAACTGTACGAGCGCAAGCCGGGCCTGTGGGGCAGCGTGTCGACCTTGTTCTCGCGCCGCCACCGCATCGTGCGCGCGGTGGACAATATCTCGTTCAACGTGGCGCCCGGCGCGCGGGTTGCCTACCTTGGGCCCAACGGCGCCGGCAAATCGACCACCATCAAGATCCTGGCCGGCATCGTCACGCCCACCAGCGGGCGCTGCGAAGTGGCCGGGGTGGTGCCATACCGCGAACGGGTGCGCAACGCCGCCAATATCGGCGTCGTGTTCGGCCAGCGTTCGCAGCTGTGGTGGGACTTGCCGGTAGCCGATTCGTTCGCCATCCTGCGCCGCATCTACGCCATTTCACCGGCCGTCTACGACAAGAACATGCGCCTGTTTCGCGAGTTGCTCGACATCGACCAGCTGGCTGCAGTGCCGGTGCGCAAACTGAGCCTGGGCCAGCGCATGCGGGTGGAGATCGCCGCCAGCTTCCTGCACGACCCGCGCGTGGTGTTTCTCGACGAGCCGACCATCGGCCTGGACGCCATTCTCAAGCAAGCCATCCGCACCCTGATCCGGCGCATGAACGAGGAAGTGGGCACCACCATCGTGCTGACCAGCCATGACATGGATGACGTCAGCGAAATTTGCGACGACCTGATCTTGATCGACAAGAGCCGCGTGGTCTACCAGGGCACGGTGGCCGCTTTGAATAGCATGGAGCAGCGCCGTTCGGTGCTGTTCGACTACCGTCCGGCGCCGGCGGCGGCCGAGGCGCTGGCCCGGCTGGCGCAGCATTTCCCGGCGATCGACGCGGTCACGCCGCAGGCGCAGGGCAGGGCGCGCATCGACTTTCGGCGCGACGCGCTGGACTTGCCGGCCCTGATCGCGCACCTGTTCCGCGAGTTCGACATCGTCGACTTCTATTCGCTCGCGCCCGACCTCGAAGAGATCATCCGCGGCGTCTACCAGGCCGGCATGCCCAACCAGAGGGCGGCATGACGGAGGGCAGCATGACAGAGAGCGGGATGACAGAGAGCGGCATGACAGAGAGCGGGATGACAGAGAGCCGCATCATGACGACGCTGCGCCGTTACGGCCTGCTGACCGCCTGCGCACTGCAGGCGCAACTTGCCTACCGCGCCAGCCTGGTGCTCACGCTGGTGGCCAGCGCCACCAGCCTGCTGGCCCAGTTGTACCTGTGGCGCGCCATCTACGGCGCTGACGGCCACGCGGTGCTGGCCGGATTCCGGCTGGCCGACATGACCAGCTACCTCCTGTTTAGCAACCTGCTGTTCCTGATGCTCGACAACCGGGTCGATCACGAGATCGCCGCCGACATCATGCGCGGCGATATTCTGATCCACTTCGTGCGCCCGGTCAGCTACACGGTGCAAAAGTTTTTCACCTCGCTGGCCACGGTGCTGAGCAACGGCGTGCTGGTCGGCCTGCCCCTGTGCGCTCTTGGCGCCGTGCTGTTTGGCCTGACAATGCCGCGCGGTCCCGACGTGCTGCTGTTTGCCGTCAGCGCCACCCTGGCGCTGCTGATCGGCTTTCTGCTCAACGCCTGCGTCGGGGCGCTGGCCTTCGTCACCACCAACCTGTGGGGCATCCAGATGATGAAAACGGCCACCGTCGGCATCCTGTCGGGCTATCTGATTCCGCTCAGCTTTTTCAGTCCGCCCTTGCGCCAGGTGGCCGACTGGCTGCCGTTCCAGTCGATGATTCACACGCCGGTCGCGCTATTGCTGGGCAAGGCCGGCGGCTTGGGCGCGGCGGCGGCGCTGATCGGACAGCAGCTGTGCTGGGTGCTGCTGCTGGGCGCCGTCTGCGCCGCCCTGTGGCGCCAGCTGGGCAAGCGGCTCGATGCGGTGGGAGGCTAGCATGCACACTTACAAGCACTACCTGAGCCTGTCCGTGTTTCTGGGCGGCGTATTTCTGCGCAAACTGATGCAGTACCGGGCCGACTTCCTGATTGGCGCCTTCGGCTTCGTCGTGTCGGTCTCGACCCGCGCCTTGTTCATCTACCTGGTGTTCCGGCACGTGAACACAATTTCAGGCTGGAGCTACCACCAGGTGCTGTTCCTGTTCGGCTTTTCGCTGATCCCGCGCGGACTCGATCACATGTTCTCGGACCAGCTGTGGGAACTGGGCCGCAAGCTGATCCAGCGCGGCGAATTCTTCAAGTACCTGATCCGCCCCATCAATCCCTTGTTCCACCTGGTGTCGGAGCGCTTCTTTTACCCTGACGGGCTGGGCGAAATCGGCGCCGGCATCGCGATTGCCATCTACGCGGCGGGCTCACTGCCGATCGCGATGAGCCCGACCAAGGCGCTGATGGTGCTGCTGCTGGTGCTGTCGGCAGCGCTCATCTACCTGTCGGTCAAGCTGGCGTTCGCCTCGCTCGCCTTCTGGACCGTCAACAGCCTGCCAGCCATGAACGCCGCTTACCAGCTATCGAGCTTCGTCAAGTACCCGCTCGATATCTTCCACCACGCGATCCAGTTCGCGCTGTTGTGGGTGCTGCCGTTCGCCTTTACCGCCTATGTGCCGGTGCTGTACATCCTGCACGACGACTGCACGCTGGTGTACTGGACGCCAGTGGTGGCGCTGCTCAGCTTTACCGCCGCCTACCGGCTATGGCTGGCCGGTATCGAACGCTACGACATGACGGGGAGCTGAGGATGGACGATATTGTCGATGACGTGGCCATTGACGGCCTGTCGGCGCCGGTGCGGATCGGCATTGCCGGTACCGCTGGCGCGCTGCGTTTCTTTGCCGTCTCCGGCAGCCGCGACGTGCTGGCCGAGCCCTTGTTCCAGCAAGAGGTGCTGGGCCGGCTGATCGCATGCGGGCGCGTTCCGACCCGGCATGGCGTGATCGAATTCGAAGCCGCTTCAGTGCTGCCGGCGCTGCCCTGGTCGCTGGCGGCGCGCGACACCGGTTCATCGAGCAATTGCGTCAGCCGCCTGGTGGCCGGCGCCGCGCCGCTAGTGCACACGCTGGTGCATAAAGTGTATCGTGAACTTGCGCCCGGCAACATCGAACTTGATGCCAGCATGCGTCTGGACCAGGCCGCGCCCGGCGTGCTGGCGCGCTGCCTGGGCGGCTACCTCTACCGTGGCGCCAATGGCGAGCAGCTGGTGCTCGGTCTGGTGACCGAATACGTGCAAGGCGAGGGCGTGTACGCCGCCATGAGCCGCGACCTGCGCGCGCTATGGTCCGGCGACGGGCACCAGGCCGACCCGCACTTGTTGGAGCAGCTCGCGGGCTGGCGCGACTTTCTCGGGCGCTTCCATGACACCATCGAGCGCACTTTTGGCGGCGGCGCGGCCGCTCCCGCTTTCGACCTGGCCGCCTTTTGCGCCGATGCCCGCGCGCGCCTGGACCGCTTGCGCGAGCACCTGCACCGCGACGCGCTGCTCGGGCCTGAGACTATCAGCCGCGTGGCCCGGTTGTTCGACCAGCTGGAGTCAAGCTGCTTTGCGGCCGGCGCAGCAAACGACCTGCGCGCCAGCGCCTGCCATGGCGACCTGCACCTGTCGCATTTGCTGGTGCAGGCCGAGGGCACGCAGCGCCGCCTGATCGATTTTTCCCCGCTTGCGCTGACAAAGGACGAGGCGCGCTTTCGCGCCAGCAGCAAGCTGCTCGACTGGGCCGCGCTGGAACGCGCGCTCGACTATTTTTTTCTCGACGAGGCGGCACTGGCGCTGTCGCAACACACGGGGCAGGACCAGCAACTGGCCATGCAGGGCTTGATCGGGGCCAGCGCGCCGCTGGTCGAGCGCGCCGGACAGTGGCGCACGCAGGTGCGCGCCGCCCTGTGCGGCCCGGAACGCGCCAGCGCGGCGCGGCGGCGCTTCTACTTCGCCCGCCTGCTGCAGGAACTCGAATACAACTACGATCATCAGCGGCCCTACTACCGCTGCATCGACTTCTGTTCGCTGATCAAACAATTTTTACATTTACCAAAGGAGGGCACGCGTGCATATCGTTGAATGCTATTTCGAATCAGGCGGTTTCGATTTCAATCTGCTCAAGGGCGGCATTTCGGTCTATATGTGGAACCTGTCGCGCCAGTTCGTCGCGGCCGGACACCGGGTATCGATCATCACCGCCACCAACGGCCGGCTCGACTACCTGGCCAGCCACTACCAGCTTGAAACGGTCGATTACCGCCACGCTTACCGCTTGCCGCTGGTGCTCGATCCCCTGGTGTGGGAAGGCCAGAGCGAAGTCGAGGTGCCGCTTGAGACCAGCGTCTACAAGATGACGCTGGAAGGCATCGACGTCTACTTCCTCGACAACGAGATGCTGCGCCTGTATCCGGACACCTGCTATCCGCCCTACCAGAGCAAGGGCAGCGACATCGGCTTTTACAAGCCGCTCGCGTTCCAGGTCGACTGCATCAAGTTCATCCAGAAGCACTTTGCCGGCCAGCCTTTGCTGATCCACGCGCATGAGCCGTATTACCAATATCTGATGCCGTTCGCCTTCCGCGACGACCCAGACCGGATCATGGTCAGTACCGTGCAAAGCAATATGCCGGTCAACAAGAAGGTCTACAAACCCAAGGTGGCGCGCCTGCTTGCCCTGCTTGGCATCGAGGCCGACCTCGATCAGTTCGACGACCGGCTCGACCGCAGCGATCCGCTGCTGCGCTGCATGGAGCAGCACCTGCCCGCGTCCCATCTTTACTATCCGTACCGGGACGACTATCTGAACCTGCTAGCGCCAATCGTCGCCTACAGCGATTATGTCGATTTCCTCTCGCCCGGCCAGCTGCGCTTTTACACCAGCTTTGCCGACACGCCGTTCGAGCAGCTGTTCGGCCAACTGGCCATTGCCAAGGTGCTGGCCGAGCATCGCAGCAAATTGTTCGTCGGCTGGTGCGCCATTAGCGACAGCTGGCACCAGTTCGACCCGGCCAGCGTGGCGCGCGACGACGTGCTGCGCGGCCTCGGGCTCGACCCGGCCAACCCGACCTTCTATCACAACGCCCGTTACGCGGTCGAGCACAAGGGGCAGGTCGAGCTGATGCGCGCCATCGAGCAGGCGCTCGAGCGCGATCCGAAGCTCAACTTCATCGTGCGCTGCATTTCCGGCACCGGCATCGACAACCCGTACTTCCATCAGGTCAAGGCGCGCTTCCCCGCCAGTATTCACCTCGACTGGAGCATGGTCAGCGAGCAAACGCTGATGCAGTATGCCAGTGCGGCCGACTTCAGCCTGTTTCCGTCCAAGTTCGAAATGGACACCTTCCTCATCGCGCAGGGCGAATCGATGCTGTGCGGCGCAGTGCCGATCGCCACCGCCCAGGAAGGCACCAGCCACTTCGAACACGCGCTGCCGGTGACGCACCCGCGCGCCACCGGCCTGGCCGTGAACCGCTCGTTCGCCGAGGACGACCCGCTGCTGGCGCAAGCGCTGGCCGAGCGCATCATCGAGGCGGCCGCGCTGTATCGCCACGACCAGCCGTGCTACCGCAAGCTGGTGCGCAATGCGCGCGCGGTGGCATCCCAATTTACGTGGGAGATGGCGGCCCGCGCCCACCTTGACGTATTCGAGCGGGCCGAGGCCGAGCGCCTGGCGCGCCATGCCGATACCGAAGCGCCGGCCGCGCGCGCCGCGCAGCAGTTCGAACAAGCCTACGCGCGCGCCGATTTCGATGCCTGCGCGGCGCTGGCCGGCCAGCTGGACGCGCCGGCCCTGTCCGAGCGGCTCGCGCGCCGCTTCAGCGTGGCATCCAATACGGTGTCGTACCGGCACGAGCACGTGCGCGGCGTGGAGCTGTTCGCCCGCTTCGACGCCGGCGTTGACCGCTTCGAGTGCGTCCCGATGCAAGCCAATGGCGCGCAGTTTGAAGTGGCGCTGCCGCAGCAGCCGGTCGAGCGTGAATTGTATTTCCGCCTGACGCTGGCCAACGGGCGCGTATGCTGGGACCGGAGCGGCCATGCGTGAAACCCGCTTGACTTTGCTGGCCGGCGGCATGGGCGTGCGCATGGGACGCCTGGGCCACGGCCGCCTGAAACCCCTGATTCCGTTTGGCGGCGCCTGCCACCTGATCGACTTCAGTATCGAAAACGCGCGCCGCAGCGGCGCCAGCGAAGTGCTGCTCATGCCCCAGTACAACACTGGCCAGCTGCTGCGCTACATGCTCGAGACCTGGTGCAGCGGGCCCGGTTTCCAGGTGCACCTGGGCGCCTACCAGGGCGTGCGCGCCGATAACGTGGACGCCACGCTGGAGCGGGTGCAGCGCCCGACCGAACGCGGCACGGCCGATGCGCTGATCAAGAATGCGCCCTATATCTTCGGTCCCGCCACGCGCGACGTGATGGTGCTGCATGCCGACCATGTGTACCAGTTCGACTACCAGCCGATGCTCGACCATCACCGCCGCAGCGGCGCCGCGCTCACCATCGGCTACCAGGAGATCGAACTGGAGTACGTCAAGCTGTTCGGCATGGTGCAGTTCGACGACGAGGGCAATCTGCGCAGCTTCGTCGAAAAGCCCGCGGCGCCGACCGCCAACACCGTGTTTTCTGCCGTGTGCGTATTCAATGCCGAAGTCCTGCAGCGCTACTTGGCCCTGCTCGACGGCAGCAACTGGCAGCACGACATCAGCCGCGACGTGATTCCCGCCATGCTGGCCGGCGGCGAAACGATCAAGGGCTTTTGCTTTGACCACTACTGGGAAGACATCGGCACGGTTGATCGCTACCTGCGCGCCAACTTGCGCATGCTGGACGCGGCGCCGACAATGGCGCTCTCGCAGCTGCCGGTGACGATCGCGCCCGAGGTGGCGCGCCGCTACGTGGCCGCCCAGGGCAGCCTGAGGCAAGCCATCGTCGGCGCCGATTTCGACAGCGGCGCCAGCATCGAGCGTTGCATCGTGTACCCCGGGGCGCGCGTCGCCGACTCGGCCGTCATACGCAACAGCATCGTGATGCCGGGCGCCGTGGTGGCGCCGGGCACGCGCCTGGACAACGCGATCGTGCTCGCGTCCGACCAGCCGGGTGTCCCCGATCCGCTGGACGTGATCCAGCTGGAGGCTTCATGAGCGGCGCCTATATCGTGCTTGACATGGGCGGCACCACGCTGCGCAGCGCCTTGTACGATCCGGCCAGCGGCGTGTTGTCGAACACGCGCCGCGAGCCGACCGACAACTTCATCGGCTGGCCCGAGCTGACGCTGGCGCAGCTTCAGGACAAGGTGTTCGAGCAGCTGCAGCGCTGCATCGCGGCCCAGCGCGCATGCGCGCCGGCGGCCGCCGCCTGCATCTCGTTTGCCGGCCCGGTGGCGCCCGATGGCCGGGTGGTCGGCGCGCCAACCATCTGGGGCAAGACCGGCGCCCCGCTGGCGCTGGGCGCGCGCCTTTCCGCGGCGCTGGACATGCCGGTCCATTTGCTCAACGACGTGACTGCCGCCGCCTGGCGCTACAGCGAGCAGGTCGACGAGCCGTTCTGCCTGATCACGGTCAGCTCCGGCATCGGCAACAAGGTGTATTACGACGGCCAGACGCTGGTCAACGGCGACGGCTTCGGCGGTGAAATCGGCCACTTACGGGTTGACTTCGGCCCCGATGCGCCGCTGTGCGATTGCGGCGAACGGGGCCACCTTGGCGCGCTCGCGTCCGGGCGCGGCACGCTGGAAGTGGCGCGCCGCTTCGCGCTTGCCGATCCCGACGCATTTGCGGCCTCGCTGCTGGCGCGCCTGTGCGGCGGCGAGGCCGACGCCATCACCACCTACCACCTGGTCGAAGCGGCCAAGGCCGGTGACGCCTTTGCCGCCGGCTGCGTGCGGCACGGGATCGGCTTCATGGCGCGCGCCATCGCCACCATCTATGCGGCCATCGGCGTGCGGCGCTACCTGTTCATGGGCGGCTTTGCCCTGGCGCTGGGCGAGCTATACCACCAATGGCTGGCAGCCGAACTGCGCACCATCGGCCTGTTCGGCGTGGCGCCGGAGGCCGTCGCCGATGTGCTGGAAATGACCGAAGAAGACGACGACCACGGCCTGACCGGCGCCGGTCGCTACCTGCGCCATACGCTGGCGCATCAAGAAAGGGAAACGCTATGAAGCATGACTACGATGTATTGGTGGTGGGCGGGGTCGGCATCGACACCATTGTGCGGGTTCCCGCGCTGCCGCTGCCGCTGGCCGATTCGATCCACGTGGGACCGGTGCGCGACTACGTGGCCCACACCGGCAACGGCGTGGCCCTGGCTAGCCACGCGCTTGGCCTGCGCACCAAGCTGGTCGACTTCATCGGCGCCGACGCCCAGGCCGAGCTGATACACGCGCGCTACCGCGACACCGGCCTCGATTTCAGCTATATCGTGCACCCGAGCGGCACCCGGCGCAGCGTCAATTTGGTCGACCCGAGCGGACGGCGCCTGTCGCTGTATGACGGGCGCCATCCGCACGAACTGCGCATGGACAGCGCGTTCTACCTGCCGTTCCTGCGGCGCGCGCGCCACGCCCACTTCTCGATCATGAACTGGGCGCGCGACCTGTACGAGGATGCGCGCGCGCTTGGCGTGACGGTCTCGACCGACCTGCACGACTGGGACGGCGCCAGCGACTACCACCGCGATTTTGCCTTGCAGTCGGACCTGGTGTTTGTCAGCACGGCGGCGCTGGGCGGACGCCACGAACAAGTGATGCGCGCGATCCTGGAGCAGGGCAGGGCGCAGACCGTGGTCGCCATGGCCGGCGACCAGGGCAGCTACCTGCTGCGCCGCGGCGACAGCGCGCCGCGCTACATGGGCTGTGCCCAGCTGGGACGCACGATTGTCGACTCCAACGGCGCCGGCGACGCCTATGTGTCGGGCTTTTTGTATGGCCACTTCAATGGCATGGGCAGCGACGCCTGCATGCGCCTGGGCGCGGTGGCAGGTGCCTACGCCTGCGGCATCGAAGGCACGGCCGAGGGCTTCCTCACGCGCGGCCAGCTGCTTGACTACGCCGCCACGGCGGCGCTCTGACATGGCGCTGCAATCGACGCCCCCACGTCAGAGCATGCTGGTACTGGGCGGCAGCAGCCTGTACATGCTGCTGCTGTTCAAGGCCATGTCCGCAGCCGGGCTATGGGACGCGCTGCAGCGCGTGACCCTGTTCGGCCGCTCGGCCGAGCGCCTGGCGTTCCTGGTGCGCGCCGGCGCCGAGGTGGCGGGCGCCTGCCAGGTCGATTTTGCGACCGACTACGCCAGCTGCGTGGAACAGGACTACGACATTGTGTTCAACCAGATCCGCTTCGGCGGCCTGGAAAAGCGCGACCTGGACGAGCGCACCGCGATCGCGTGCGGCTTTGCGGCCGACGAAACGCTAGGCATCGTCGGCGTGAGCAACGCGCTGCGCACGATCAGCGGCATGGCGCCGTTTTTGGCCCCGCTGATCGGCCGCGCCCACCAGCCGCGCTGGATCAATTTCACCAACCCGTGCTCGATCGTCACCCAGCACCTGGTCAACACGCTGGGGCCGCGTTCGGCGATCGGTATTTGCGACTATCCGGCAGTGTTTCGCAACAAGATCGCGGACCATTTCAAGCTCGGCGCCGAGCGCGTCGAGATCGGCTACTTCGGCCTGAACCATTTCGCCTTCGTCTACGAGGTACGGGTCGATGGCCGGCAGCGGCTCGAGCAACTGCTGGCCGGGGGCTTTGCGCTGGCGATCGGCGCCCAGCGCTGGCTGGACTACCTGGTGGTGCCGTCCTGGAACATGGTGTTCGATCCGGCGCGGCTGCACGCGCGCCAGAGCGCCGAGCGTAACCGCGCCGGCACGCTGCTGGATATCGAACGCGACTGCGAGCGCCTGCTGGCCGCCGGCGCCGGCGCCGAGCGCCTGCTCGCGCTGCTGGCGCAGCGCGACTGCGCCTGGTACGAACTGGCGGTGGTGCCGCTGCTGGCGCTGTGCCTGGGCCGCCGGCCTGGCGAGGCGATCGTCAACCTGGCCACCGGCGATGTATTCGACCTTGGTCTGGAACACTGCGTGGTGGAAGCCAATGCCATGGTCGACGCCGCCGGCGCGCGCGCGCTGGCGTTGCCGCAGGCGCTGCGCCGCAGCGTGCTGTTCGACTACTGCCGCGCCATGAAGCGCGCTGAAACGACGCTGCTGGCCGGTATCTGCAGCGGCGACGGCCGCGCCGTGCTGCGCGCCTGTCTGGCCAACCCGATGATCGCATCGGCGCCCCGGAGCGCGCTGTACTTCGAACGCCTGGCCGCGCTCGACCCTGCGATCGCCTTATTTTTCGCCGGCCTGCTACTTGGCGCCGGCGCCTCGACTTCACCGGAGAGCATCCCATGCAGCCTTTGAAACTGTTATTCGTTACCTCGGAACTGGCGCCGTTCAGTTCAACCGGCGGGCTGGCCTATGTCGCCCAATCGTTTCCCAAGCACTTGCGCGAGCGCGGCGTCGACGCCCGCATCGTCGCCCCCAAGTTCGGCCGCCTGCTGGGCAGCATGGCCGATCGCCTGCACAAGGTGGGCGAATGGGACATCACCGTGGCAGGCGTGACGCGCCGCTGCGAGATTGAACTGCTCGAACATGGCGGCAACCTGATCTATTTTGTGGGCAACGACCATTACTTCGACCGCGAGAACCTGTACAACTACCCGGACGAAGCCGAGCGCTTCCTGTTCTTTAACGAAGCGATCGTGCAGATGGCCGCGCGCGGCGTGTTCGCGCCGCATATCTTCCATGCCAACGACTGGTTGTCCTGCCTGTTGCCGTTCCTGCTGCGCACCCGCTTCCACGACCACCAGGAACTATCGCGCAGCAAGGTCATGCTGAGCATTCGCAACCTGCGTTACCAGGGCGTCTTCCCCAAGCAGGTGTGCGAGCTGCTGGGCGTGGACTGGGCCGAGCTGGAAGCTGCGGACCTGGCCTTTTACGACTACGTCAACCTGCTCAAGATCGGCATTCATTACGCCGACATGATCGTCACCTCCAGCCCCAGTTATGCGCTCGAGATCCAGAGCCCCGGCTACGATCCGTTAACGGACGCCTTGCTGCGCCGGCGCGACGCCATCCACGGCGTGGGCGAGGGGCTCGACGTGCAGGTCGACGATCCGCGCACCGACCCGCGCTTGCTGCACAACTACGGCGAGGGCGACGTGGCCGAGGGCAAGGCCGCCAACAAGCGCGCCTTGCAGGCGCAACTGGGACTGCCGGTGCGGCCCGATGTGCCGTTGATGGGCTGGATCAACCGGCTGACGACGCAAAAGGGCGTCGATCTGTTGCGCCTGGCGGTCGGCAATGGTTTGCTCGACGAAGATATCCAGATCGTCGCCTGCGCCGACGGCGAACCCATTTTCGAGCATTTTTTCGCTGAGCTGGCGGCCTCCCGGCCCGACAAATTCGTCTACCTGCACTACGACGAGCGCACCGCTTACCGGCTGTATGCTGCGGCCGACATGTACCTGATGCCATCGAGCTATGAGCCGGGCGGCATCTCGCAACTGATCAGCATGCGTTACGGCACCGTGCCGATCGTGCGCGCCACCGGCGGCCTGCGCGACACGGTGGTGCCGTTCGATAGCGCCACCGGCATTGGCACGGGCTTTAGTTTCGACTTCAAGAGCACCTGGCTAATGATGCACACCATCCGGCGCGCGCTGCAGGCCCACCACGACAGCGCCGTGTGGCCGCGCATCGTCGCCAACTGCATGCAGCACGACTGCAGCTGGAACGGGCCGATCGACGCTTACCTTGCCCTGTTTGACACCTTGCGCCGCGCCCCCGCACCGACGCGCGCCATCGACCAGATTCCCGTTTAAGGAGCGCCATGACCATTCTTGCCACTCCCTTGCTGGCCGGCGTCGCGCTAGCGCTGGTGGCGCCGGCGCCGGCCCACGCCGGACCTGCCCAGCGTACGCTCAAAGCGGTCAGCGAGCGCGCCGGCAGCCTTGAGCTGACCACCAGCGACGGCAAATACGTCCTCACCGCGTATTCCGATCGCGTGGTCCAGACCACCTTCATCGCCACCGGCGACCAGCCGGCGCCGCCATCGCACGCGGTGGTGGCCGCGCCGCAGGCGGTGCGCACCACGCTGCGCCAGAACGCCAAGCGGATTGAATACGCCACTGCCGGCATTGTGGTGACGATTTCGCGCGCGCCATTCCAGATCGCCTATTCCTACCAGGGCCGCCCGCTGGTGGTTGAACGCGGCGGCTACCAGAAGGGCGCCGACGGCGAGAGCGTCGACTTCACGCTCGACGCCGACGAGGCGCTGTTTGGCGGCGGCGCGCGCGCGCTCGGCATGAACCGGCGCGGCCACCGGCTCCAGCTGTACAACAAGGCCCACTACGCTTACGAAAACCGCAGCGAGCTGCTGAACTACACGATGCCGCTGGTGCTCTCCTCGAAGCGCTACATGATCCATTTCGACAACGCGACGGCCGGCTGGCTCGATCTCGACCAGCAGCACCGCAACGTACTGCGCTACGAGTCGGGCGGCGGGCGCAAGACGTACCAGGTGATCGCCGGCGCACGCTGGGAAGAGCTGTTCGACAGCTACACGGCGCTGACGGGGCGCCAGCCGTTGCCGCCGCGCTGGGCGCTGGGTAACTTCGCCAGCCGCTTCGGCTACCACAGCGAGGACGAGGCGCGCGCCACGGTGGCGCGCTTCGCCGCCGAAGACATTCCGCTCGACGCCATCGTGTTCGACTTGTACTGGTTCGGCAAGGAGATCCAGGGCAGCATGGGCAACCTGGCCTTCGACCGCGACGCCTTTCCCCACCCGGAAGGCATGATCGGCGACTTCGCCAAGGCCGGCGTGAAGACCGTCCTGATCACCGAACCGTTCGTGCTGACCACGTCGCAGCGCTGGCAGGACGCGGTCACGCACAAGGCGCTGGCCACCAACGCAAGCGGCGCGCCGTACACCTACGATTTCTATTTCGGCAACACCGGCCTGGTCGATATCTTCAGCGATGCCGGGCGCAGCTGGCTATGGGATACCTACCGCCGGCTGCACCAGATGGGCGTGCGCGGCTGGTGGGGCGACCTGGGCGAACCGGAAGTCCACCCGGCCGACTTGCTGCATGCCACTGGCACGGCGAACCAGGTGCACAATATCTATGGCCACGCCTGGGCCGGGCTGATCGCGGAAGGCTACCGCAAGGAGTTTCCGAAAGAGCGGCCCTTCATTTTAATGCGGGCTGGCTATTCCGGCTCCCAGCGCTTCGGCTTGATACCGTGGTCGGGCGACGTCAACCGCAGCTGGGGCGGCCTGCAGCCGCAGCCCGAAATCGCGCTGCAAATGGGGATGCAGGGACTGGCCTACATGCACTCGGACCTGGGCGGCTTTGTCGGCCCCACGCTGGACGACGAATTGTATGCCCGCTGGCTGCAATACGGCGTGTTCCAGCCCGTGTTCCGCCCCCACGCGCAGGAAGAGGTGCCGTCCGAACCGGTCTACCGCGCGCCGCGCGCGCTGGCGTTGGCGCGCGAAGCGATCAAGCTGCGCTACGCGCTGCTGCCTTACAACTACACGCTGGCGTTCGAAAACAGCCGCACCGGCATGCCCTTGATGCGCCCGTTGATGATGGAAGAGCCGGACAACGTGCGTCTGCGTACGCTGTCGGCCACGTATCTGTGGGGCCGCGAGCTGCTGGTCACGCCCATCCTCGCGGCGGGCGTGCGGCAACAGCAGGTGGTGTTCCCGGCCACGGCCAGCTGGTTCGACTTTTATACGGGCCAGCGCCACGCGGGCGGCGGCAGCGAACTGGTGCCCGTGGTCGACGAGCATATCCCGGTGTTTGTGCGGGCCGGCGCTTTCCTGCCGATGGCCCCGCCTATGGCCAGCACCGACGCCTATACCGGCAGCGAGCTGACGCTGCGCTATTACCACGACCGCGCCGTCAAGGCGTCAGCCGGACAGCTGTACGACGACGACGGCCATACCGCACAGGCCTGGGAGCAGGGGCAGTTCGAGCTGCTGAAGTTCGCCAGCGAAAGCGCGGACGGCACACTGTCGATCCGCATCGCCAGCGCGCCGGGCGCCGCCTACCGCGGGCCGGCGCGCGCCATCACGCTCGAAGTACACAACGTCGAGGCGGCGCCGGACACAGTGCTGCTCGACGGCGGCCCAGTGGCCACCGCCTGGGATCCGGCGCGCAAGGTGCTCAGCTGCACGCTGACGCTGGCCGCCGGCGCCACCCGCACCGTGCGCATCGTTAACAAGGAAAGCAAGCATGACTAAACCACCAGGCAACTACGGCATCACCGAGCAGCACATCGAACAGTTCCGCAACGACGGCTATTTCCTCCTCCAGTCGGCGCTGTCGCCCGAACAATTGGCGCTGCTGCGCGCCGAAGCGCAGTTTTCCATCGACCGCATGGACGCGCAGATGGACGCGCTGCAGACCGACATGATCGGCATCAGCCACCGCAACCGGCGCTACTTCGCCGCCAACGTGTTCCGCCAGCGCCCGGCGCTGGAAAGTTTCCTGTTCGGCGACCTGATGGCCGAGCTGTGCCGCGCCACGCTGGGCCAGCAGGCGCACTTGTTCTGGGAGCAGTACGTGATCAAGTGCGCCGAGGGCGACATGCGTTTCTCGTGGCACCAGGACAGCGGCTATATCGGCCACAAGGTCAAGCCCTTCATGACGTGCTGGATCGCGCTGGACGACGTTGACGAAGAGAACGGCACGGTGTACTTGCTGCCGCAATCGGTGAGCGGCATTCGCACCTGGGTCAAGCATGAACGCGAGCCGGCCACCAATGACATGGTCGGCTACTTCGGACGCGAGCCGGGCGTACCGGTGGTGGGGCCGGCGGGCACCATCGCCTGCTTCGCCAGCACCACCTTCCACCGCAGCGGGCCCAATCTCAGCGGCAAAATGCGGCGCGTCTACCTGGCCCAGTATTCGGAAGAGGTGATCTGCAAGAACGATGGCACGCCGTGGGAAAACGATATCGCTTTCCTCGACGGCGGACGCATCGTGGCGCAGGGCCGCTAGTGACCGGCCAGCTGGCGCAGCACGTCGACCACGAGCGCGTGGTCCTGTTCCTGCGACAAGCCCGAGACGGTGATGGTGCCGATGCAGATGCCGCCCTTGAGCAGCATGGGAAAAGCGCCTCCGGCAGCCGCATACACGCGCGCGTCCAGGCCGGTGTGCGCTTCAAAGGTGGTGCCGCGCGCCCGGTAGCACGCACCCATGTACAGCGAACTGTGGCAGTAGCGCTCGACCACCCGGTTCTTGCGCGCGATCCATTCGACATGGTCGGGCGTGGTGCCGGCCATGGCATGAAAAAACAGCTGGGCGCCGTTGCGGCTGATGTCGACGGCGATCGGCTTGCCGGCGCGCTTGGCCGCCTCGATCAGACGCAGTCCCGCGTCGAGCGCCAGCGCGTTGCCAAAGCTGACGAACTGCAAGGCTTGTTCCTGTTGCAGAAGCTCGGCCGCGAGCAGGTGCAGGTCTTCCATTTGAACTCCCGAAAACAATCTTGTATGAATACTACATGCGCAATTCCCCGATGACCGATTATCTGAGTAAAAAGATCAAGATCCTGTCCTTTCTCGCCATCGTGATGGTGGTGCTGGTCCACGCCTACAACCAGCCGGAACGGGTGCTGCATTCATGGAAGCTGGTCAAGACGGGCGAGAACTGGAACGCCTGGGCGCAGCTGTTCATTTCGAACGGGGTGGCGCGCTACGGCATTCCCTTTTTCTTCCTGGTGTCCGGCTGGCTCAATTACCGCAAGGCGCGCGGCGCGTTTGCCGATCTGGCGCTGACGCGCCTGCGCACGCTGGCCTTGCCGTACTTGCTGTGGAGCGCCGTCAGCCTGTTCGTATTTTGGCTGGCACAGCAAAATGACTTCATGTGGGCGCTGATGCAGGCCAACCCGATTGGTCCGTTTGCCACCACCCGCCTGGCCGACTACAGCGCCAGCCAATGGTGGACGCGGGCGGTGGTGTACCCGGTGGCGTTCCAGCTGTGGTTCCTGCGCGACCTGTTCGTGTGCAGCTTGCTGGCGCCCTTGCTCATTGCTGCCTTTGCGCTGCCGCGCGCGCTGGTCGCGCTCATGTTTGCCGGGTTCGCGGTGTTGTTTTTCAACGGCGCCGATTTCTATCTGGTCGAAGGGGAAGGGCTGCTGTTCTTTTCCGCCGGCCTGCTGCTGGCCCACTGCGGGGCCGACGTGCAGCAGGCGCCGCGCTGGTTCCGGTTGCGCTGGTGGGCCGTGCTGTGGCTCGCCGTGATCGCGCTGAAAACCGGGCTCGCGTTCGCGCACTGGGACGTTTCCCGGCCACTGGCCATCATCGCGCTGTACCGCCTCAGCCAGGTGATGGGCATTGCCGTGGTCTGGTTCGGTTACGACCGCGTCATGCGCGGCGCGGCGCCGGCGCCGGCCGCGCTGCGCATGGCATCGCACGCCTTCATCGTCTATGTTCTGCACGTGCCGTTGCTGAACCTGGCGACCCAGGCGGCGCTGGCCGTGTTTGGCAACACCGATGCGATGCGCTTTGCCGTCTACGCCGGTAGCGCGGCCGGCAGCATCGGCGTGTGTGTGCTGGCCGGACGCGCAATGACGCGCTGGGCACCAACGCTATCGGCACTGCTCACGGGAGGGCGCGCCACGCCACCACCATCCACTCCAACACCGGCCACACCACAACAACTGACAAGCGAGACCGTATGACAAGCAAGCATTTTTTGAACGCAGCCGTCGCCTGCGGCCTAGCCCTGGCCAGCGCGCTGCCCGCAGCGGCGCAGGCGCCATTTTCGTGGAACAACGCCACCATCTACCTGGCGTTTACCGACCGCTTTAACAACGCCGCCCCGAGCAACGACTTCCCGTACGGGCGCAAGGCGAAAGGTGCGCCGCTGCGTTCCTTTGCCGGCGGCGACCTGGCCGGCATCAGCGCCAAGATCAAGGATGGCTATTTCAGCCGCCTGGGCGTGGACGCCATCTGGATCACGCCGCCGGTCGAGCAGATACACGGCGCGCTCGACGACGGCAGGGGCGACATGTACGGCTTCCATGGCTATTGGGCCAAGGACTTTACCAGCGTGGACGCCAATGTCGGCACGGCGGCCGAGCTGCACACGCTGGTCGATACGGCGCACGCGCACGGCATCCGCGTGCTGCTCGACGTCGTCATGAACCAGACCGGCCCTGTGACCGCCGTCGACCCGGTGTGGCCGGCCGAGTGGGTCAGGACCGATCCCGTGTGCAGCTACAAGGACTACCGCAGCACGGTCGAGTGCATGCTGGTGCCCAATCTGCCGGATTTTCGCACCGACAGCAACACGGCGGTCGCGTTGCCGCCCGCGCTGGTGCAGAAATGGAAGGCCGAAGGGCGCTACGAGCGCGAAACGGCCGAGCTCGACGCTTTCTTCGCGCGCACCGGCTATGCGCGCGCGCCGCGCTACTACCTGATCAAATGGCATGCCGATTGGGTGCGCAAGTACGGCTTTGACGGCTTTCGCGCCGATACGGTCAAGCACGTCGATCCCATCGCCTGGAAGGAACTCAAGCGCGAAGCGAGTACGGCCTATGAAGAGTGGAAAGGCGCCCATCCGCGCCAGAAACTGGGCGACGACAAGTTCTACATGATGGCCGAGGTGTACAACTATGCGATCGGTCATGGGCAGTTGTTCGATATCGGCGGCGGCATGCGCATCAACTATTTCGACTACGGCTTCGACGCGCTGATCAATTTCAGCATGAAAAGCGACGCCCGGGCCGACGAGGAGACGCTGTTTTCCAGCTATTCGGCGCTGTTGCAGGGGCCGCTCAAGGGGAGGGGCGTGGTCAATTATATGAGTTCGCATGACGACGACAGCCCGTTCGACCCGACCCGCAAGCGTCCTTTCGAAACTGCCACCAAGCTGCTGCTGGCGCCGGGCGCGGCGCAAATCTATTACGGGGACGAGACCGCCCGCTCGCTGGTGGTGGCAAGCGCGCCGGGTGATGCCACCTTGCGCTCGTTCATGAACTGGGACGCGCTGGCCAACGATCCGGAAACGAAACGCATCCACCAGCATTGGCAACGCCTTGGCCAGTTCCGCCGCGCGCATATAGCGGTTGGCGCCGGCGTGCACCAGATGTTGCAGGCGTCTCCTTACGTTTTCAAGCGGACCTTTGAGTCCGCGGAGGTGAGCGACCGCGTGGTGGTAGCGCTCGGGCTTAGCGGCGACAAGCCGATTGCGATCCCGGTGGGCGGTGTGTTTCGCGACGGGCAGGTGGTGAAGGACTGGTATTCCGGCCAGCGCGCCACGGTGGCGGGCGGTAAGGTGGTGTTTGCAGCAGCTAGCGCCATTTTGCTGATCGCGCAAGCGTAGGGGCGCTACCTGAAAAGAGGAGGGCGGGGTTGCGCAAAAAAGGAGGCTGAGGCTTCCTTTTTTGTCGGGCAGGACCATCGCGCTATCAAGCGGTTGAGCAGGCCATTGCTTAGTTCTAAGTCATCATCGCGCCGCCAGGATTGCCCCCGAGTCCACAAGCTTGGAGATTGAGTCGACCGCGTTTTGTGTACCGTCCGGGCGCTAGTGCGGATTGAAGCGAACAGATTCCTTCATTTCATTGTTCAAGCCGCGGCACTGACGGTCCATTGTTAACAGCTCCCCCCTCATTACATTGCCGAAAAGCACAATATTCTCGCTCACGCCGCAGATTCCGCCAGTTCCTCGGTGCCAGACTACCCGCCATGCAAGCGCGCGACAATCTCTGTGACATCGACAAATTGCGCGGCGCTATAGATGGCCAGCAAGCCCAGTACAACAATAAACAGGGTACACAGTGATTTTTTCATGACATTTCCTTTAAAGATGCGACAGTGATTGCTGAATAGTGAAACGCGATGCCTTCCAAGCGGGCACTGCAGACGCTATAACCGCGCCGGCCAGGACCAACCCAATCCAGATCAACACGGCTTTGGCAGAGAGCACCAGCGGAAAGGCGACGCCAAATAGCATTTCGCCCAAAAAGGTGCCGATCGCCGCCGACATGGGCAAAGCCAGCAAGATGGCCAACGGCAAGCTAAGCAGTGCAATAAACACGCCCTCGCAAACAATATTGCGCAGCACCACACCGGAGCGCGCGCCAATGCAGCGCATGATGCCAAATTCGCGGCTGCGCTCGCTCACGCTGCTGCTCATGGCCGAGCCGAGGCCGACGCTGCCAACCAGTGCCATCAGGACAGAAATGAACAATAGCCCCGCGATCAGCAAGTCGAAATGTCCATCACTGTCCTTGCGCAGCATGACTTCCGTGATGCTGATGCGGGTACCGATACGATTTTGCGCCAGCGCCTTTTCGACAGCAGCAGTCACCACCGCGATACTGCGCTCGTCATGGGAACGCATCACTACCCGGTACGTGCTGGCGCGTCCTGCCTGCCCGGCCAGGTCGGCATAGCTTGCTGGCGTAACGTAGGCCGTGGCCGCCGCCATGGCTTGGCGCGCGATGCCCACCAGGCGCAAGCGCGCTACTTTGCCGTGGCTGGCCAAGCTGATGTCGTCGCCGACCTTCACATGCGGGAAGAAATCCAATGCCGCGCTGTTGAGCACCACTGTGCCGGGCTGGTCTGCCCTAAGCCAATGGCCTTCGCGCATGCTCAGCTTGAGCATCGTGCTCGATAGCGGCGGCGCCGCCATGCTCAAACTGCCGTGGACACCGTCAGGATAGACACGTTCAATTTCCAGACCGTCAGCGCGCGCCTTGCTGGTGGCGCTGCTGTTCCACGGCTCGACCTGCGCCACGCCGGGCACCGCACCGATGATGGCGCACACCGCGTCGATCGCTTCAAAGCGATTGAGCGCGATTTCCATATCATAGTGGCGCTCCAGTGCCGCCTCCACCAAATGTTGTTGCGAGGCCTTGCGCACGTTCACGCTGCTGACAAACATGGCGCCCGCCATGGCCAGCAAGGCGAGGATGAACAGCAGGCGGCTCCGACGCCGAAAGCTGTTTCGCAGCGCCATCAACAAGTTGCGGTCCAGCCAAGGAAGCAAGTTCAGCCAGCGAGCGCGGACGGGGTAATCCTGGCGCGCGCTGCCAAAATCGGTGATGGCGGCAAGCACCGTCATTTGGCTTGCCTGCCAAATAGGCACGGTTGCCAGCAGCAGCGGCACCAGCACACCGGTGGCGGCCAGCAACAGGTAACTAGACCAGGGCAGCGCGTCGCTGAACATCGTGAAGTTCAAGATTTGCCTGAGCACCACGGCAGAAAACGCGCGCCCGGCGGCCAGACCGGCCCACGTGCCAAGCGCTGTCGCCAACAGGCCTATCATGAGCACCATCGACAGATACAGCACAGCAATTTGGGTAGTGCGCGCGCCGATGGTTTTCATGACGCCGATCTGGCGCGTCTGCTGCGCCAGCATGCTGCCTAGCATCGTGGCCGTCAGCATCGCGCTCAGGACACACGCGATGCCGCTAAAAATGAGTAGCATGAACGTGATCGACGACATCACTTTCTGGTGCGGGTGCTGGCCTGGCGGCGGAATGCGGATCTGCTCGACGCTGCGGCCCTGGCTTTGCAGCCATAGCGCGAGCGGGGCGACGCTCGCTTCGATGGCCTCGATGTCGAAGGGGCGGTCGCGCACTTTCAGCTTAAGCTGGCGCAAGTCGCCATCCAGACCCATGCCGGCCACGGTGGCCGCAGTCGCGTAGGCATACACGGTTGAACCACGGCTGGCCGGTGGCAACGCCGGGTCGTGCAAGGTGCCTGAAATGGCCAGCGCATGCTGCACGCCGTCTGCGGTTCTGACCTTAAACGGCGCACCGATGCGCGCTCCCATCATGGGCAGCACGTCGCGTTCGAGCAGCAGCGTGGCCGGTGGCGGCGGCCAGGCGCCGGCCTCCCGGTACACGGTGTTGATGCGCAGCGCGCTAAAGTCATCGACGACAAATATGGTGAGCGGGAGCCAGGCGGCGCCGACCTGCACGGCCGCGCCCACGATCGAACTGGCCTGGGCGTCAGCAATGCCAGGAAAGCGCCGCACCGCCGCCATCAGCGGGGCGTCGATGCGGTCCAGCTGCATCGTGGCCGAGGGGGGATTGGTGTCCAGGTAGTTGCGGGTGGTTTCGCGGCTCAGGATGGTGTAGCTGCTGAGCATGGTAGCCATGCCGCACACGCCAGCGGCAATGGCCAGCACCATCAGCGCAATGCGGCCCGGCGTGGCTTGGGCGTCGCGCAGCAATTTGATCCAGCGCGGGCTAAGCATGCTGCACCCGGCTAGACGTCGTCGCTTCAATGGCGCCATCGCACAACGTAATGATGCGAGTAAAGTAGGGGCTGAAGTCGCGCTCGTGGGTGACCATCAGCACCGTTTTGCCTTCCGCCACCAGCGAGGCGAACAGTTGCATGATGCCGACGGTCGTGTCTGTGTCCAGGTTTCCGGTCGGTTCGTCGGCTACCAGGATCGACGGATCATTGGCCAAGGCGCGCGCAATGGCGGCGCGTTGCTGCTGGCCGCCAGAAAGGGCACTGGGCAGTTTGTCGGCCTGATCCACGATGCCCAACCTGGCCAGCAAGCGCAATGCGCGCGCGCCGCGCTCGGCGCGCGGCCAGGTTTTGCAAAAGTCCATGGGCAACATCACGTTTTCAGCCACGGTCAGGGTGGGAAGCAACTGGAAGAATTGAAACACCACGCCCATGTGCTTGCCACGCCAGCTTGCAAGTTCCGACGCGTTCATACGGTGCACCGGGCAATTGTCGATCCATACCTCGCCCGCGCTGACGGCATCGATGCCGGCCACCAGGTTGAGCAACGTTGACTTGCCGCTGCCGGATTTGCCGACCACGGCCACGAATTCGCCGCGTTGCACTTCGAGGTTGATGCGCTTGAGCGCGCTGAACGAACCGGCACTGGTGTCGTAGCGTTTCTCCAGCTCTTTCAGGGTGATCAGGGGTTTTTTCATAATGCTTTCATAGGGCAGGGCAACGGTGGGATGGCATGAGCACCATTGGAACCGGGACAGGTATCCTGAATGTGTCAAGCGCACCGCTTTTTGACGCGCTTGTGTATCCATCAGCGCGGGAAACAATCGAGAAACAAATAATCCGGATTGACCGATAGGAAATACGCTATAAAGCGACTATGGAAAAAATGGATCACATACTGATCGTCGACGACGATGAGGAAATTCGCGATTTGCTGGGTCAGTATCTGGAAAGGCACGGCTTTCGGGTCAGCACGGCGGCCAGTGGCCGCCAGATGCGCGCCGTGCTGGCCGCGACTGCGGTCGACATGATCGTGCTCGACCTGATGCTGCCCGGCGAAGATGGCCTGGCACTGTGCCGCAGCCTGCACGCCGACGCTGCAGCACCGGTCCCGATCCTGATGCTGACGGCAAAAAATGAAGAGGCAGACCGCATCCTCGGCCTTGAGATGGGGGCCGACGACTACCTGACCAAACCGTTCGCATCGCGTGAACTGCTGGCACGCATTCGCGCCGTGCTGCGCCGCGCGCGCATGGTGCCGGCCACTGTCTTGCTGCGCGACAGCGCACAAGTGCTGCGTTTTAACGCATGGCGGCTCGACACCCACGCGCGCCACCTGCTCGACGAGCAAGGCATCATGGTGGCCCTGAGCGGCGCCGAATACCGGCTGCTGCGGGTCTTTCTTGAGCATCCTGGGCGCGTACTCACGCGCGACCAGCTGCTGGGCCTGACGCAAGGCCGGGAAGCGGACGTGTTCGACCGCTCAATCGATATCCTGGTGAGCAGGCTACGCAAGCGCCTGCGCGACGATCCGCGCGAGCCGCGCCTGATCAAAACCATGCGCAGTGGGGGCTACATCTTTGCGGCGGACGTGGGGTGCGAGGTGTGCGCGCCATGACCGCTTTGATGCCACGCACGCTGTTTTTGCGCCTGGCGCTGGCCTGGTGCCTGACATTGCTGGCCACGCACCTGATTACCGCGGGCGCCGGTCACTTCCAGATAGTCGGCGATCATACTACGGAGCGCAGCTACTACCTGGCCAAAGACCTCTCGCTGCTGGTTCCCGCGCTTGAGTCGTCAGACTGGCAGGCGCGTAGCGCATGGTTGAACCGGATGCAGCGCAAGGCGTACAGCTTTCATCTGGCGCCGGCGGGAACGCGTGCGCCGCGCGCAGACAAGGTGACGTCTGAGCGGGCGCGCGCCTTCACCGGGGTGATTGCGCAAGAATTGAACGGCCGCTACGCGGTAGGCGCCAGCGCTTCCCCCGATTCGGACCAGGCGCTGCACCTGCACCTGACGCTTACCGACGGCGCCCTGCTCACGGTCGCGCTGCACGCAACCGAACAGCAGGTGCATTGGTGGGGCGGCGTGATCTTCCTGCTGCAGGCGCTGGCGGTGGCGGTGCTGACTTGGATTGCCGTGCGCCAGGCCACCGCGCCGCTGCAGCGGCTGGCCGAAGCTGCCGAAGAACTAGGCACGTCAATGCAATGTGAGCCAATTGCCGAGGATGGTCCGCTGGAGGTAGCCAGGGCTGCGGCCGCGTTTAACGCCATGGGGCGCCGCATCAAGGAGCACCTGGCCGAGCGGGTGCGCATTTTGGCCGCCATTTCGCATGATCTGCAAACGCCGATCACCCGCATGCGCCTGCGCGCCGACCTGATGGCCAACCCGGCGCTGCGCGCCAAGATGGAATCTGACCTCAATGCCATGCAGGTGCTGGTCGAAGAAGGCATCGCCTACGCGCGCAGCGCCGACCGGATTACCGAAGCGCCGTGCCTGGTCGATATTGGCGCCTTGCTCGACACCCTGGTGTGTGACTACGTCGATGCCGGCCACAGCGTACAACTGGGCGGCGACCTGGCGCAGGTGGCCACCACCCGCCCGCACACGCTGCGGCGCATTGTGATGAATTTGACTGACAACGCACTGAAGTTCGCCGGACCTGTGGAGATTGACGTTGGCACTGCCAAAGATGGCTTGTTGGCCCTTCACGTGCGCGACCGCGGCCCGGGCATCGCACCCGAATTAATCGAGCAGGTGTTCCAGCCGTTCTACCGGATCGAGAGTTCACGCAACAGAGGTACCGGTGGCACCGGGTTAGGTTTAGCCATCGCGCAGCAGCTGAGTCTGGCGCTGGACGGGACGCTGACCCTGGTCAATCGCGATAGTGGCGGGCTCGAGGCAACGCTGACGTTTCCCACATAGACAAGGAACCGCACTGCCAAGGCAATGCTCAACTTCACATCATGCCGCTCGGCTGCTTGCGTGCTCGCCGGCATCGAACTCATGCACATGAGAGGTCGGCCACACCTGCGAAGGGTAGGTCGACAGGCCGAGTCACCAACTTAATTCCATCTACCGAGGTTGCCGAAAATTGGCCGTCTTTATAGGTCCATGTAGGATTCATGGGAAGACTCCAAAGTCTGAATCGCCGGGGGATCCCGGTAACGCGACAGTGTTGCCACGACCAACGCGCGTCAACAAATATCTGCTATCGCAAACCTCGACCTGCGAGGTTCCATTGAAGCGGCGAGAACGGCGCCACGATAATGGGGCGGATTTACGCGAATATCATATGAACCAAAAATTGTGTCGTTAGAAGGGGGATCCTTGTGTCGGCTTACTGTCGCCATTCACCGGACGTCATCCAGCGAAGTAAATTTGACCACACCCTCGCATCACTAAGTCGTTGAGAAATAACGATTCTTCACTCTGACCCGTCCAGCTTTACCTCGCGCTGTCGCGAACTAAATTTGAGACCCGCCGACGGCGCGAACTAAATTTGATACTCACCGAAGACGCGCGGCTCCTCCCTATGACAACACCGCAGTCAACCGTAATGCACTCTCGTTGTTCCCGTACCTTCGACGCCTTGCGCGCCGGCTCAACTTCTCGTCCGGTTCTGTCGGATTTCTTCGACACTGAGCAAATTATTGTGGAATTCACCACATCAATGTGAGATATTGCATCGAATTGACAAGGAGTCAATATGCCAGCACAGATGTTCGAAAAAGCCGCTGACCACACGCGGCCCTATGGTAGCCACCGTTACGACGTCTTTGCTCCGAAGCTTCGGCGCTCTGTCACGCTGTTCGGCAGGGATGCATTAGACGCGTGGACGTTCCTTGAATCCGATCCATCCGTCATTTCCTATTGCGAGCGGCCGATGGTCGTTCCCAAGGCGACACCAAAGCGCGTAGTCGACTTCTGGGTGAAGACGAAGGATGCGGACCAGTTTTGGATTCTTCTCCGGTCATCGGAGGTGGACGAGGAGGACGCGCCTAATCTAACTCCTGAGCTTTCAAGCTGGTGCACTTCCCGCCAACACACGGTCAAGCTCATCAATCCTGATGACCTCACGGTAAATAAGAATCTGCTTGACAACTGGGGATGGATAATTCGCGACTTGTCGGCATTTGGCCGTCTCGTCGACAAGAAATTCCTTGATGCGGTGCGAAAGGCAATAACTACACCAACTGAACTGGGTGGACTAGAAACCGAATTTTTTGAACGTGACCCAATCTTGGTGAGAGTCGCGGCGTTCTTGCTTATTCATCTCGGACAAGCGCATTGCCGAAGCCTCGGGGATGAGCGCATTTCTCCGTCAACAGTGATCGAGGCGCTATGAAAGATCTAATATTTGGAAGCATGAACTTCAGCCGTGGTGATGTCCCGGACGCGCTGCGGCAGTTCGAGAGCTGGCCTACGGTAGACCATACGGCATTGAGCGACGATGTCCGCGACGATTTCAAAAGCAGGTGCGAAGCGATACGCCTCTTCCTGGATGAAACTACGATGCCGCTGTCGTCCATCACGGCGGTAACGGGCATCCAGCGAGCGACTCTCTACCGGATCCTCAAACGTTGCTGGACTAAGCATACCGATGGACAAATTTACGGCTTTCGCGGAGCGATCCCCCATGCCCGATTCAAGACCTATACGCGCACCGCACCCGTACGTGCGGCGCGAGAAGGGAGGGGCGGAGCTGCCGGCGCGTTCGAACAGCTTCTGTTGCAATACCCGAAACTCGGGCAGCTTTTAATGAAGCATGCGCGGAAGAGGGATAAGAAAATCAAAGGCGCCGCAGTCTTTAAAAAATCGATGGTGGATATACATCAGCAGTTCTTGCGAGTGTGCCGAGAGGAGGGAATCGATGCAACCCACTATCCGTTTTCCGAGTCCCGCCTGGCATTTCGTGCAATACAAGGATTTTTCAAAAAGATGGCCGATAAGTCCTTTCCGTCGGCCGTTGCCCGCGCTGGAGGACTGAAGACGAACGGCGCAATCAGCGACGTACAACGAGCGCCGGCAGCGACGCGCGCGTTCGAAGTAGTCGAGTTCGATGGACACAAAATCGACCTCCGGCTCACGGTGAAGATGATCGATCCTCATGGATTCGAACGCCTGCTTGAGATCAACCGGATATGGATACTGGTGCTCCTCGATGTTCATACTCGTGCGATTATCGGCTACGCCCTTACGCTAAGCAAGGAATACAACAAGGATGATATTGCACTCGCCTTGCAGTCTGCGCTGACGCCATTCCGAGCACGGGAGTACAAGATACCTCTGCTCGCCATCCAGCCTGGCGGCGGTTTTCCGTCCTCAGCAGTGCCAAGGACCGCATACGCGTGCTGGGACTGGTTTGCGATCGATGGCGCCAAGGCACATCACGCCGGCGATACCCTGAGGAGGCTCGGCGAAATCGTGGGCTGCTGGACGGATAACGGCCCGGCGGGAGAACCGAACGTGCGGCCATTCATCGAGCGTTTTTTTCACCTCATATCCAAGCACTTCGCGCACAAACTGCCTGGCAGTTTGGGCAGTTCGCCCGACTCGATCGAGAAAGCGCTTTGCGACACGGGCGGCGATATCAGACTATTGGTTGAGTATGACGAGCTTGAAGAATTGATCGAAGTGGTCATAGCCAACTACAACGGCACTGCCCACGGTGGTGTAGGCGACCGAACGCCGTTGGAAGCAATGGCACTTTCCGTCGCGCGTCAAGGTTACTTGCGAGCGTTGCCGCGCCAACTCCGGTCTTCTCTGTGCCTTTTGCAAGAGGCGCGCGTCGTCACCGTCAAGGGCTCGACGAAATCAGGTGTGCGTCCCCACATCAATTTCAGCAACGTTAAATATTCGAGCGATATACTCGGCGACAATGCAGCGTTGATCGGGAAAAAGCTCAGAATTTATTATGACGTGCGAGATGTCCGCATGGTGAAGGCCTATTTTGAAGATGGCTCCGAGCTCGGCATTCTTACAGCTGCGCGACCTTGGTGTTTCACGCCACATTCACTGCGGGTAAGACAAGAAATCTTCAAGCTGCTGGCGGAACGAAAAATCACTCTGCGTGACGGAGACAATCCGATCGAATTGTGGGCGAAATACAAGTGGTCGCAGGTGAAAACGTCGAAGAAGGCGGCAAACGACCTGGCCAAGGCCCACAAGGCAGGACAACTCTCCGTATTCAAGCCAGCGAGCGCAGCGCAGACCCCGGTGGCGGCCTCGAGCGAAGTTAAGTCATCCAACCGGCAACCTCAAGAGGAAACTCCGTCGCGCACGCGCGAACCTGTCAAGGCCAAAGTCCTGCAAATTCGCAGAGTCGTCAAGTTCTAGGAGAGAGTAATGCAATATGTGCGGCCAGTCAGCATGAATGAGCATCCGATCGCCAAGAAGACGTACATCGTTCCGACTCCATCGATTGACGGGCTTGTCTCACGAGTCAAGAAGATTGTCAGACTCCGTACTCCAGGCGCCATCATTTACGCGCTGCCACGTTTTGGAAAGACATATGGCATCCGCTACGTCATTAACGAATTGCGCGCCGAATACCCGGATGTGGTTTGTATTAGCTTTCGGTGTCTGAAGAAGAAGTCATCCTCGGAAGATGGCTTTTTCTCCAACCTACTGGCCGCCGCTGGCCATCGTGGCACCGCGCCTGGCTCGGTGGTAAAAAAGCGAGCCAGATTGACCGAGCGGATCGTGGAGCTGGTGGATCGATCCGAGCACAATTGGGTCGTCTTCTTTGCCGACGAGGCCCAGCGCCTTGAATCGCTTGAGTACAACTGGCTCCACGACATTCATAACGAGCTGGAATTCAAGGGCATTCGGATGATCACCATGCTCGTAGGCCAGCCGCAGCTACTTCACCGGAAGAGTTCTTTCATCCAGGCCGGCGAGACTCAAATCGTTCTGAGATTTATGCTCAATGAAATGCGTTTTGATGGCATCCGCTCTCCTGAGGACATGGCCACATGTCTTGCTGGTTATGATTATGCATGCTACCCCGAAGGTACGGATTGGACATATATGCGATTTTATTACCCGCATGCCGTCGACAACGGGATGAGGCTTGAGCATCAGGCCGGTGCTCTATGGGATGCTTTTTTAACCGCCCACAATGCAGCCGGATTCGGCTTTGACATGGAAATACCCATGCAGTTTTTTGCGCATGCAGTGGAAATCGCATTGGAGGAAAACAGCGCGCATGACGGCGTCGATTTTGAATTTTCTGCGGCAATGTGGGACGCCGCTGTCGCAGACTGCTCGTACGTTGCGGGACAGCAGGCCCTTCATGACGGGATGGTCGATGTCGATACTGATTCGGATATGGCTGCATGATACCTGCGCGGATTATCCTTGATCCAGGCGAGCGCATCGAACTGCAGTGGTGCTGGCGCGACGACTGGTCGAGCGGTTTCGACTCGTCTTTCGCGTTACTGATGAAATTCGCCCTATTGAATCAGGTCACGGCAAAGGAAATCGCAAAGGTCTTTGTTAGCTACGATTGCGGCAAGCGCTCAGTGATTTGCGGACGCCCCAACGTGGACCTTCGGGATTCGTCAGTGTTCGATCGCAGCGCGCTTGAGAGCACGCTTCGTATTTCGCCCGATCACTTACGGGCCGCCTTTTTGCTGGATCTATTACCGACGAGTAGCCTTCACTCGAGCGAGTACTTGCGATGGTGCCCGCATTGCATGCAGCAGGGCTTCCACTTGTCCCTGTTCCAGATAGCAGCGACCGCTTACTGTCCGATTCATCAATCTCCTATATTCGCCAACTGCCCTGAATGCCAGGCACATATACCCTACCGGTTAACGGCTGCCACATTCGCGCGGCCGTTCTGCTGTCCGAGCTGCAAAGTCGACATGGCGCCGGCGATCCGCGCAAAGCGCACTGCCACATTCATCCCTCGTCTTTCCGAAAAGAGGTTCATCGAGCAATTAGCGAAGCATTTTCAGCGGGAAGATGCAGCGCTGCCGCGGCGCACATCTCTTAAACTGCAACGGCAGATCGGACGAGGAGACCTGATCTTTTCGAAGCCCGACGAACAGGGATATCTGTCGCGGTACGTTGGCTTCATGACACAGGTGATGGAGATGCAGGGCCATCCCAGGCCACAGAGACAGGCGCCCTTGACGATAGAGCGAATTGAACATACTGTGCACGGCACCTCGCGCCGCATTCTGTCGGAGGACGATGAGGAAGAATATGGGCGGTCATTGTCCTGGCCTTGCGAACCGAGTCCCTTGCTCAAGCCGCGCGTACCGGTCGATCTATTTTCAATCAGTCAAATTTACCGATCAATAAGGCGCCAACTTTGGCGCCGCGAGCTACGTAAGCACCGTAGCTGCATTGTGTCCGCGTGTCGCCATCTTTGGTGGAATGTAGCAGGAGAGGTCACTTCCAGTTTTTGCCCGGTAGCGGATGCGTTCATTCGTTGGCGAATGATGTGGGAAGGATGCGGTACTCCGCGCTATCTCTATGGAAAACAGGAAGGCGAACTGCATGGTATCGTCGGCTGGATTTCGGCGCGACCATCGCCATGCCCCGATTACTGGTCGGAAAACACAAGGCTTTGGGTGCTGGACCATATCTTTGCCGCGGCATGTATAGAAAGCTTCCGTGAGAAGCTGGTGGATGGACAAAAACATCAAGCCAGCGGGAAGCAGCGTTGGGTTAGGCATGCGCCAGTTGTGCGCTACGATACCTATTGGGCAGTAGCTGGGGCCGATACGTTGAATCACCCAACGGCGGTATACGTCCGCTGTCCAATGCCTTCCTTTTTCCTCAAGCCGCAGGATGGCGATGGAAAGCTTCACCGTCTCAATCATCTGGCGGCCCTGAGCACGATTTGCCGGTGACTCCAGCGCATTTCCTGCAACGCGCGTTCCCGTATCAAATCCACCGGTAAGACCGAAGCGAGGACAAATGCGCAAGATGTCCTTCTGGCTGCTACGTTGCCAGGTGCCAGGTGCTGGGACTGTTGCCTGCAGAGGCACTCGGCCACTCACCATCCAATTTTGTGTTTTTCTTCGGTTTCAAGGTGCCGGGCATCATCCGAGGAATGAAGGTACGTATTCGTGGTGCTGATCGATTCATGGCCCAGATTGTCCCGCACATGGCGCAGGTCGACAGCGTTGTTCGCCATGTGTGATCCGGCCGTGTGGCGCAGCCAGTGCGCTGACGCGCGCTCTACCCGAAGCGCGTCGCCGGCGTACGCGGGACCGCGTATCCGGAGCCGCTTGCCAGTAGCAGCAAAGACGCCTTTTACGATCTCGTGGATCCCACCCCGGCTCAATGCGCGCATTTTGCCGCCGATCGGGAGAAGGAGGGGAGTGGGTTCGCCCTGGACCGGATCGGGCGCCATCCCGAGTTCTCGACGGTAGCGAGCCAGTTCCACCATAAGTTCCGCGGTGGCGGGGACGATTCTAATCTTGTCGCCTTTTCCGGTTACCTCTAGCCACCAGCGCTCCTCGCCCGATCGATCACGCCGTGCAAAGAAAGCTCCCATCGTTGTGCCGGAAATTTCCGAAATGCGCAAGCCGCAAATGTAGAACAGCGAAATGAGCCAACGCAGCCTGAAATAATGCTCCCGCTCTCTGTTGGTCTCACGCGGCAGCGCGTCGACGGTGGCCTTCACCTCAGGCCAGATTGCTTCGTCCAGGTAGCGGGTGATGCGCGGCGCGGCGCGCCGTTTACGCTCGCGCGACAGCGACAGTGGATTGCCTGCCAGGTAGCCTGCGTTGACCAGCCAGGAGAACATGGAATTGAGGATTACGCCAGCCTGCCGCTGGCTAGCCGCAGACAAAGGTCCCGCAAACGGCTTCCACTGGGGATGAGGACGGGGAAACTTGCGTCCCTCGCTCGCCACCCAGCGCTCCCGAGGCTGCGGGTTCAGCAGGAATGCGTTGTATACCAGCCAGTCTTCGTGCGTGAGCGAGGACAGGGGCTTCGTCATCTGGATGGTCGACCATAGCAGCAGGCGTTCGGCCTCCTTGCGGTAGTTGTCGAACGTAGTTTGCTTGTCCATGAAGCGCGCTAGCCAAGCCTTAATGGCATCCACGTCGTTGTTGGCCGAAATTTGTCGGCTTCCCATCGACCGATTGGTCCCCAGCGATCCATCTAACGGGCTTGACACCATGAGCCGCTCCAGCGGCACCAGATTAGGAAAGCTGTCGACCGGGTGCGCCATAGGTATATTCCTGACATACGGGTAGGTGACGAGGTGTCGCATGTATGTAAGTGAACATTATAGCGATAATGTCACGGCTCGTGATTTTCGCAGAAACGAACATAACGCCGCTGCCGGCTTTTCCTTGGCGCTCCACCCCACCTCGGAAAACCTACGCATCCGGATAAGTTCACGAATGGGCAATATGAGTGCTCCCCTGACCGAAAGAATTGCTACGGCGCTTGCCCAGTTTGCCAGCGGCACCAGGCTATACGCCCTGCGCTTGGGTGATGAGCGCGGCGCTATCGGATCGGACGAGCTGCTGGTGGAAGCATTCGCCGCCGACGACTCAGTGCAAGACATCGGCGGGCGCGATGTGATTGTCGTCTCCACCAATTCCCATGTTGCGCTGGCGCCCTTGCTGGGCCAGCCAGCCTGGAAGTGAGCCTGGCCGACGGCACCCGCACCAGCTTTGCCGCCGACATCAGCGAAGTGGCGATGCTGGGCAGCGAAGGCGGCCTGGCGCGCTATCGCCTGCGCCTGTCGCCATGGATGTGGCGCTTGAGTCAGGTGCGCAACAGGCGCGTTTGGCAGGATAACTACGACTAATTTTCAGTCCATACTGGCCGCAAGATTACTCAAATTGAGTATTGTTCCTCCCGGGATTTGGCCTCAACCGTCCTCTGCGGCGGGAAAGCATGCGTCGGGTCGCGCGCACGCCTCCTCACGTCGCATCGCTTTTACAGCAACAAGTCGCGACTTAATTCGCAGCTTGGGGGTAGTTACTCAATTTGAGTAATCGCGTCTTTCACTTGTTCCCTGGCCCAAGCTGTGGTGGAAACACTTCGAACAGGCTTTTCCGAGGACTGCCTCAGCGCCTTGCTCGCAGGAGGATTTTGGCGTACTCTCTGAATCGTTGACTCTGAATACAATTTAAATCTATTGCGGTTATCAATGGCTTACGAGCTAGCACCAAGTTAACTAGATAATGTGTTGCCTCAAGGAATCAGGCTTGAAATTGCCCGAATTGTCGGCTATTGGTCGTCGTCCGCAGTAGAGCACCGAGTTATATTTTGGTACACTGGGGTGGGTGAAAATTCGAGCAACTCCGTAACTCGGCGCAAGAGTACGATACTAAATTGGATAGGAAGCCATGTATAACAAAATATTTTCCAGAAGCTTGTTTTTGCTTATGGTTACCTGTACAAATTTTAGTTTTGCTCAAGGGAAATATGATAATTTGCGCGACCCGTTCACCAGACCTGGACCACCGGATAAGCCAGTTGTTGGCCCGAAAAACATCGGTCGTGGTATCGATGCAGAGTCTGGCGGGAAGCCTCCAGGAGCCAAACCCGAAAATGCTACATCATCCCCTTCCGCAGTTAGTTTTGTCTTCGCGACATATGGTTTTGTTAACGAAGCTTGGCGCCCTACGACTTTGTTTATTGCAGGCGAAACCAAAAGCGTAGCCGCAGAGAAAGCCACTATCGCTTTCGTTGATATTTTAAAGTCTTACTTTACTGGGCCCGGCTGGGCGTCGAAAAGTGTGGCATGGATGGGGCCGAAAGTCATTTCGAGGTTGTTTACGGTTTATTCGATTTTGGAACCTAGTGAGTTGTCTCCCACTTCAGAAATTAGCCACTATTCGGACCTCGGGCCTGGAAAGGAAAAACTCTTCGACTACTTCAAAAGACTGCATGAGCAACGTCTACGGGAGGAGTCGGAAAGCAAACTGGAGCCAGGCAACGTGCCTTATTACCTGAGAAACCCTGCTTCTGATGATGGTGGGAGCAGTGATGTATCGTTAGAAATAGATCGTCGGCGTGCGATCTTTTCCGATCAATCGCTAACTAAAGACGGAACTATCAAGGTTGTCGGAACGGCTGCATCCAAATTGTTTGGAGCGACTGCCGGGCAGTTCACTGAAGACTGGCTGTGGCTATTTGACGGCGAGCGCATTAAGACAAATGGTCTATCAAAAAATGCTGTAGCGCTTTTCGACGAAAGCCAACTGATAATTGCAGGGTTCAAAGCCATCTATAAAAAACGTCATCAAGCTAATGCGTGTACCGTTTATGCTTCACCATGGCTTGGTGGACCCGTTCCATGGGCTTGCGGCCTTCCTCCGTCAAACTTCACTTCCAGTTCATGCTATTGTCCTGGCGCTCTCCCAGGGCAAATTTTTAACGGGACACCGCACAGATACGAGCGAGGGCTGGTCTGTAACATTCCTGGGGTGGGAATTTGTCCTATGGTTCGCTCGGAGCCGGAAGGCACGACGTGTACTTGCAGTGGCTATGCCGGATACATTGGCCTAGTCCGATAGTGCTCCCGGCATTGGAGGGCAAAACCAGAAGCGCGATAGCGGGGCTCGCCCGTGAACTTCATAAAATTCCCACTAGCCTTAAGTGAGAGCGATGTCTGTGCGCTCGCCGATGAGCATTGCAATAGGCGCCTGGAGGGCGGTGCGTATTTGTTCAAGCCGTTTTCCCTGACCTTGTTTGCCGAAGCGATTCAAACCTCATCTTCGGACAGCACCCGTTAGTTTAATTCAAGGAAAATACGATGACCAAAGACATCCATTTCGAAAAAAAAGATTGCCTCGCTGTTAAGCCACTCAACAAGCTGGCTTGCGCTTTGAATGGTCCCGATTGGGAAAGCATTCGTATCACTCCAACTAGCAGCCTCGACGAAGTAACCGAACGCTGCAAGCGGTGTAGGTTGGAGCGCTTGCAACCGAAGTGGTAAGACTCACCAGTTCAACGGAAAAGTCATGAATAACAAAATTCTCTGTGAAAAACACGGCATCGTAATCCACAGGCTTAGCGACACCTCCTATACTAATTGGCCGGATGGCACGCCGATCTCGGATGATGAGCTGACTAAGCTCATGGTATCTACGCCAGCTACGTTCGATGCCAAGATCGTTGAGTCGATCCCGTTGGCTGAGACGCAGGAAGCAGCTGAAGCATTGGCAGTTGAATACCTCAACATTAGATAAACCGGAATATCCGGCGCCACCTGGTGCCCCGATCCGGCCGGTGCCGCCACAACAAGGAAACGAATGATCCCTGCAATAAGCATGATGGTTGGTGCGTACATCATCACAAGAATGGTCGAGCTGATGGCAAAACCCGACACCCAGCGAGTAGTCAAATGGATGGCCATTGTCACGATCATAGTCACCGTCGCGAGTGTTGCAGACATCGCTTTCTCGAGTGTGCCAGGGCCGGCGCTACGTTAAAGGAAAATCAGTTGCTTAAAAATTTTGCCATCGGTGCCCTGCTTCTCATCACTATCGTCCTCGCGGCTTCGTTGGTTCGTGTCGAAAACCAGCGATACGCACTATCGCTGGGTATGTGCACAGCCTCGCAAGTAGGCATGCCACCAGATATGGTGTGCATCGCGAAAACACAGACCAGAACTGGGTGGTGGTGGCACCTTTACTATGCTTTGCAAGACTGATCGGAAAAAGAGCGGCAATGGGAATAGGCCAAAATGTACAGCGCCTGCGCAAGCGGCGCGGATTAACTTTCGATGCTGTTGCTAAGGCAGTCGGCACAGACCCTCAAACTATCTCGCAAATGGAAAAGCGCAACGCGAAGAACTCCACCTTTGCGCCCCAGCTGGCAAAACTTTTTGGTGTCGATCTGATCGATTTGCTGAGCAATGATTTTGATATCGACGCGCCGGGCAGGGGGCAAAGTGTCCAGCAGGCAGAGGGCTCGAATGAAGCAGTGCACTCTGGGAAAATCGAAGTGACGACATTTGCCGATCGGTTTAGCGAAGCACGGAAGGCTGCCGGGTTCACCCAAGAGTACCTGGCTAATTTATGCGGCCTCACCAAGGGAGCGATATCGCAGTACGAGCTGGGGCACAACAGCGTCGCTGGTGAAAACGTATTCAAGCTTGCCGATGCATTGCATGTAAGCGCGCGGTGGCTGATGACGGGAGCAGGAAGCGTGACGTCACTAAATGATGAGCCGGTTCCGGCTGGTAGGGTAGACCGAATTGCGAAACATTTAGCCGGATTGCCGGATGAGCGGCTCGATGCACTTGGGGTAGTGCTGGGTATCAAACTGTAGAGGAAAATCACGGTCACAAACCGTATAAACCGTTTATAGGACACACCGTGAAATCCTTCTTAATTACTACTAGTCTTATCGCGAGCATGGGTGTCGCTAATTTGGCTTTTGCTCTGCCGAAGAAAACCTGTGATTTCCGGGCAGATCTCGTTGCTGCAATAGCAGTAGAGCGCGACAAGGGTACACCCAAGGAACATGTCTTGAAAAAGCTTCTGAAAGAGCTTGGCCCTAAGGCCTCAGGAATTCGAGAGTTTGTTGATGGCGTGTACGTCGCTCCGAATATGAGTCCGACGGTTGTTCGACAAACTGTCTACGACCTCTGCATCGCAGAATAGAGGGGAATACCGGTGAAGCACATCTTGCTTGCTATCTCTTTATTAATCACTCTGTCTGCTTGTAAGAACGGAGACGATCCGTTCAAAAATGCTACAGATAACCTCTATAAATCATTATCTACCGTGGAACGATCATTGACACGGGACGTTAGCTGCGGCATCGAAGAAAAGAAAATTAAGGGCGGCGAAAACGTGATGCTGTGTAAGTTTTCGGTCGGTGGCGAAGCTTATGTGAACCGTGTGCGTATGGAAAAGTGGTGCAGCGTAAAAAAGGATGCTGCGTGCTTCGAGTCGGACGCTATCCAGAAAGATCTGCCTGGCGGCAAAGTTGTAGCGTGGAGCACGAGCGGATTTACCGTGATGAACCGCGCCGGCAGGATGAACGGGAAGTGCGGTATCAAGATCTTCGCCGAGTGGGCGCATGCCGAAGCAAAATAGGAAGGAAAATTGGCTTCGGCGCCCGCTACATGCCCGGACGCCAGCGTGAGGGAAAGATAGAAGAATGTTGAAATTAAACCGTATTAGTTTGACGCAACGAGCAGGAATTTTCGCGACCGCAACAGGCATGATGATTGTTCTTTTTCTCCACTTTCCTTTCGATGGATACAGGAACAAAGAACTGGTTGTCACACGCTATGCTATCGAATCTTGCCCAGAGCCAGTAGATCCGCGCAAGGATGGGATCGGTGCTGTTGTCGCTGAAATCGATGTCGTCAAGAGGTGTCCAGACCAGAAAGAATGGCAATATTTACCATTCAGCCAATGGGAGAGCGAAGCGCCTGTTTTTCGCATTTTCACAAAGGCGAGTACTGCGGCGATTGCCTTGACGTTCATTGGTATTCTCGGAGCAATTTGGGTTTGGCTATTTCGCCAATTTGGCATTGATAAGTCGACTCTGCAAGATCGATAGGAATAGTTCTGAGGTTCCCTCGATATTTCGTCTTCCATCAGGTGGATTTCATGCAGCCTGCTTTTCCTGATTTTGCTCACGTCCCCAGCGTTCCAAATACTGGATTGGTGACCGGTAGCCGAGAGTTGAATGCTGGCGCTTTCGATTATAAAAGACTTCGATGTAGTCGAAGCTTGCGGCCTTCATATCGGCATGGGTAGCGTAACGCAGGCCATGGTAGCGCTCATTCTTGAAGCTGTTGAACCAGCTCTCTGTCGGTGCGTTGTCCCAGCAGTTTCCTTTCCTGCTCATCGAGCAGGTCATACCGAATTCCTTGAGTTTGTCCTGAAACGCGTGGCTGGCGTACTGGCTGCCACGATCCGAGTGGTGCATGACGCCTGGTGCTGGTCGGCGGCGGAACCATGCCATCGTCAGCGCGTCCGTCACGATGTCACTCGTCATGCGCGGCTTAAGCGACCAGCCGATCACCTCGCGGTTGAACAGGTCGAGCACAATGGCCAAGTAGAGCCAGCCCTCGTCAGTCCACAGATACGTAATATCGGAGGTCCAGACTTTGTTGGGCGCGGCCGGTGTGAAATCCCTGGCGAGCAGGTTCTCCGCCACCGGCAGGCCGTGTTTCGAGTCCGTGGTGACCTTGTAGCGCCGCTTGTGGCGGGCACGGATACCGTTCTCGCGCATGAGTCTTTCGACGCGCTCCTTGCCTGCAGTGAAACCGCGCAGCCGCAGTTCGCGCACCATGCGCGGGCTCCCGTAAGCACCCTTGAGTTCGGCATGAATGGACCGTATCACCGCCAGCATCTGCGCATCCGTCAGGCGCTTGCGGTCAGGCGTGCCGCCAGTCTTCCACGCCCGGTAGCCGCTGATGCTGACATCAAGAACAGCGCACATCTCGTTGAGCGCAAATGCCTTTCCGTGCGCATCAATCCAGGCGTACTTCACAGAACATCTCTCGCAAAGTACGCCGCTGCTTTTTTTATGATTTCGTTCTCCCGCTTCAGGCGAGCGACTTCGACTCGTAGCCGGGACAGCTCCATCGCTTCCGGGGTGACCACTTTGCTGCCGGCACCAATGAGCTTGCCAGCTGCCGCCGCCTTGACCCAGTTGCGCAGCGTCTGGTCGCTCAAGCCGAGCTCCTTGGCGACCGTCGAGTTATTCTCTCCGTCCATGACTCGCTTAACGGCAAGCTCCCTGAACTCGATTGTGAATGCCGGTTTTGGTATTTTCTTCATTTCAGTTTCTTCCAAAGTAACGTTATTTTACGTCACCTGTGGAAGACTAAATTTCAGGGGAAGCTCAGAAAATCATGGAAATCAACCAGCAATTACTGCAGCAAACTAATGCGCGAATTGCAGAGACACAGCAAGAAATTGACAAGTTGCCAGTAGACCTACCGCACTATCAGGAATTCAAGGAGCAGTACGAATTTCAAATCCGTGAATTGAAGAAGGGACTGAGAGATCTTCAATCCCTACCACCCCGAGGGATTCCGGCTCAATCATTCCGTTGGAAGAACGTATTGATGTTGCTCTTCTGGTCGTCAATTGTCGGGGCGGCCATGATCTATTTTGGATAGGAAAATCATGTCTACCAAAATCATTGAAGGCACGGAAGAAATCCAGGTGCTTTACGTGTACAAGTGCCCTGAATGCGTCCACCACGGTGAAACGCACCAGGCTGGCGACGGCCATGAAGGCGAGTCAGCGCAATGCAGCGTGTGCGGGGCTGCTGTTCACCTGGAGTGGGACGGCGGCGTGGTGTTGGAGCGCCTGCCAAGCAGCAGCGCCAACTAATTCAAGGAAAAAATAATGTTGAATGCTATAGACACGGTGACAGTAAGCGATGCGATCGCCGGTAAAATAGACGACCGAAAAGCTTTGCTAGCCGTTCGAGTTCCACTTGTCATGCAGAAAATTGAACAGGCTTTTGCTCCACTCAAACCAATAGTCGAGGCCAGGCTCAAGCAGTCTTTAACGGACACTGGTTCTAGACGTGGCAAGTTCGTGAAGATCAACGAAATACTTTCTGATGTACGGGACATTTCGAGTACATTCGCGGCTTGCGGGGCAGGCTGTTCAGCTTGTTGCACTCAACGGGTGATGATGTCGCAGACTGAAGCCGAAGCAATCGGACACAAGATCAGCCGCAAGCCGGTTCAGCTAAGGCCCAGTTATGTCTTGCCAGAAATTGACACATTCGGCTCCGAGACGCCCTGTACGTTTCTCAGCAATAATGTCTGTACTATTTATGAACATCGTCCTTTTGCTTGCCGTAACCTAGTTAACTTGGACGTTGACCCTTTGTTGTGCCGCTTTGAAAATTGGGAATTGAGCAAGGCTAAGGACGCTCGATCCACCGGCATTCCATTGCTTAGTGCGGGCCCATTGGAGCAAGCCTATAGTAGCTTAAGTGGCCGCGACATGATTGGTGACATTCGAGCGTTCTTCCCTATCAGCGCCTGTTGATGTACGCATGAACTACGCCAGGCAAATTCATGTTGAACGAACTGCAACCCGACGTCCGCAAGCTGCTCGACCTGATGCGCAAGATGGAAAACTTCGATGCCACGCTGGGCGCTTCCCGCGCTGCCGGAATGCTGATTGAACCTGGCCCGGCCGCGTTCGATGAGCGCAAGCGCATGGAGCCTCTGTCCAAGCACCTGCGCGAAAAATGGTCGATCTGATTCGAGGAAAATTGAAGTGAGCATTAGCGAACGACTCAGAAAGGCCATGAAGGAGGCAGGCTTCCAATCGCAGATGGAGCTCGAACGCGCTTCTGGCGTGAAGCAGCCGACGATCAACCGAATTTTGAACCGCGTGGGAAGCAAGGGACCGGAATCCGAAACGGTCAAGCAGCTGGCCCGCGCCTGCGGTGTGTCATTCGAGTGGCTCAATGAAGGATTGGGGATCGAGGCCGAGAGCACTGACGTTCACGTATCCGCCGTGCCTGAAGTTGATCGGCAATTCGGCAGGCGAGTGAAGGCGGCGCGCGAGGCGGCCGGGTTGACCCAGACTGAGCTAGGCGTTCGAATGAACATAAGCCCCCAAGGTGTGCAGAAATGGGAGTCTGGCGCCGGCTCGCCGCGGTTCAGTCGCCTTTATGGTCTGGCATCCGTCTTGGGCCCCCTGTGTCAGACTACTTGTCGGGTGTGTTTTTGAACAAACTATGACCTGATCTTGATCATTGTGGTGGGGTTTTGGGGTTCGTTTTTGTACTTTATTTCTAACATCGTTTCCGGGAGCGGGGACTGGTGTTACGGGTGAAGCGCAGCGGAACCCGTTCCCTCAAGACGTCAGGTTTTTGATTTTTTGTTCGAGCAGGACGGACTCCGATGCTTGGCCCACGGGTCGGCGACGGAACTAGTTATCGCCTTTGATTTTTAATCTACAGAGGCACCAATGTCATCAAAATATCCCGAAGCATTCATCGAACAAGCCCTGGTCAAAGTGTATTCACGAGGCCAGCGGTCGGTCAAATCGGTCGCCGAAGACCTGAATGTGAATCATCACACGTTAAAATATTGGATGAAGAATAAAGTTGTGACCAATAAGGACGCGCCGACGGCGCGCGAGAAGCGCCCCCAGGACTGGACTGCCGCGGAGCAGTTTGCCGCATTGCGGGCAACCCATGGTTTTTCCGACGAGGCTTTGCAGGCATGGTGCCGCGAGCACGGCATCTTCCCCCATCACCTGACCAGCTGGGAGGCGGCCTTCTGCGGAGAGGTAAGAGAGCCCGCAACGGGCGTGCGGGAAATGCGCACTTTGAAGGACAAGGTTGCAAAGCTCGAGCGCGAGATTGTGCGCAAAAATGGCGCGTTGGCGGAGGCGGCCGCGTTGCTGATCCTGCAAAAAAAGTTCCGCGCGCTGTGGGAGGACGAGGAATGATGACCGACCTCCCGCAGCGCGACCAGGTGATGGCTTTGGTGGCCGAGGCGGTCGTTGCTGGCGCGCGCCAGTGGCGGGCCTGCGAGGTGATTGTGCTGAGCGAGCGGACCTTGCAGCGCTGGCAGAACGACAAAGCCGAGGGGGCTTGTGATCGACGGCCGGCGCGGGTGCAGACGCCCAAGAACCAGCTGAGCGACCTGGAACGCCTGCGCGTGTTGGAGATCGCCAACTCGCCAGAATTCGGCCACCTCCCGCCAAGCCAGATCGTGCCACGACTGGTTGACCAGGGCGAGTACATCGCTTCGGAGTCGACCTTCTATCGCTTGCTGAAAGCGGCAAACCAGCTCAAGCACCGTGGGGCCGAAAAGCCTGCGAAACCGCGCCACAAGCCCCGTGCGCTGGTGGCAACGGCACCGGGCCAGCTGTTTAGCTGGGACATCACCTATCTGCCGACGACGGTCATGGGCATCTATTTCTATTTGTACCTCTTCATGGATATCTACAGCCGCAAGATAGTCGGCTGGCAGGTCTACGAATCGGAAAGCAGCGAACTGGCCAGCGAGGTGATGCGCGATATTTGCATGCGCGAAAACATCGCGCCAAAGCAAGTAGTGCTGCACTCAGATAACGGCAGTCCGATGAAGGGCGCCACCATGCTTGCAACGCTGCAAAAGCTCGGCGTGGTCCCGTCGTTCAGTCGGCCCGCGTGCAGCAATGACAACCCCTTCAGCGAAAGCCTCTTTAAAACGCTCAAGTACCGCCCAGCCTACCCGCAGGGCTCATTTGAAAGCCTCATGGCCGCGAGGCAGTGGGTCGGCACGTTCGTGCGCTGGTACAACGAGGAGCACCGTCACAGTGCCATCCAATTCGTTACGCCTGCACAGCGGCACGCGGGCCTGGACGGCGAGCTGCTGCGCAAACGCGCAGAGGTGTATGAAGCGGCCAAGGCCGAGCATCCGGAGCGCTGGAGTAGCGACACGCGAAGCTGGGCGCCAGTTACGACCGTGCACCTCAATCCGGAAAAAAAGGTCGCGGAGACCGTCACCCAAAAGGAGAAAAATCTAGAACTCAAAAAAGCAGCATAGAAACCGTATTTAGGCGACAACTAGCTTGCAAATTACCGTGGGCGTCCCCGTCTCACAGTTACTACCTAACGATCCACTGTCCTGGCTATCCCGGAAGGCGATGCTGGGCGCCTGCGCCTGCTCGCATCGCGAATATCCGCGATGTCGCCAGAAAAACAGCGCGCGCTTGCAATCATTCTCGAAGCAACCATGAATTGAAGGAAAAATCGTGCTGAACAATCTCCGTCCTGACCTGTGTGAATTAATCGACCTGGTGCGCGATGAGGCGGGGTACCGTGCCACCCTGGCGGCCAGGCCGGACATTAAGCCTGAGCCATCGGCGGACGCCGAGTATGAGCGCAAAGTCTTGCGCATCCGCCAGCTGCGCGAGCGCTGGGATTTGTTGTAACCGTTCGAGGAAAATATCGTGGCCGATTGAGCTACCACTGAGCCCGCGATAACGTATGGGTCAAGTGACCAGATAAAGTATATATGCTAAGAGTGAATCGTATTAATTTTAACCAACGAGTGGGACATTTTGTGACGGTATCAAGTACACTGATTGTGCTTTTGATTGCGCCCTCTGTTTCTTTGGGTGAAGTGCTCAAGCCAAAACGTATGACTCAGAAGCAGTTTGACTCTTCACACATCGGTATGATTTACACCTGCATGGCCTTGGCCAAAAGCTTGGGTAAAATGGGGGATGGAACGACGTTGGTTGCAACAATACATTCTTTTAGAGCGAAATTTCCTCAAGTAGAAAGAGACCACGACGACTTCATGAAATACGCGGCGCGCTATTCAGTCGATATCGAAGGATCGGGTCGATCGGCGCAATTCTGGAAAGTCGAATGTGCTCCACCAGTCGCCAGGATAAAGGCGCTAACGAAGTAGTGGGGCGGGACGTCTGCAATGACCAGGGAAAATCCGCGCCATGGCGCCCGCTACCTGGACGGCTTTCGGGGCTGTCAATTTCCGGCATTAAGGCGCCACTCGTTTCCGGCGTAATGGAGCCACTTCAACCACGTATTTCATGGGCTCAAACAGGGGTACAAGGATGCTTGATTCAGAGCGTTTTTGCAACATCGTTTTCCGATGTAAATCCTGTTGTACAGACGATCAATGGTCGGACAGAATGCCGAGCTTGTCCTTCTCTCCTGGGCGCGTAGTCGCTGCGGCGGCGGTCCGTTCCAGGTGGAAGATGCTAATAAGGCGCAAAGACGCAGTGCGCCGTGGAGTACAATCGACGGCAACCGGCCAAACGGACAATAGAGCGTACTTGTTTTGCTGACTTTTTGGCGGCACTGTGGCAGCCAGTTGCCTTGAACCTTTAGCACCGAAACCTCCATATGACTCTTGATCAAATTCAGGCGCTCGCCAGGGAAATCGAATGGCCCGAGGAACACATCTCGTTTTTTTTCTGACTGCTCCAAGCCGTCGATAGACATCAACATCACCTCGCAGAATCCCCAGCCAGCCGCGTCGCGGTTCGGTGGGGACCCTTACGTCGCGGCGGACTTCACGTGGCCGTTGCACAAAGTTGGACGATATCGCTTCTTGGGCCAGTTCAACTTTGAGCAGGTATCGCCTCCCTCCACGACTCTACCGACCTCCGGTCTACTCTCGCTGTTCTTCGCGGATGACGACGATGGTGAGGTGTTTTGGCAGGACGAAGGATATGTCGTTGGCTACTACTGGGAGGACCTTTCGAATCATGTGGTCATGCAAACGCCAAGCGGCATTCCGATCAGTCCCGAAGCCTCATTGGCACTTCTTCCAGGGCTAAATATTCCCCGTCATGAAGAATTGCGCAACGACTGGCCATTTGAAGGAGCCGCAGACTTTGCTTGGGACCTTTCGCAGCAAGTGAATACAGATCACTATCTCTTGGGATACCCGTCGTATTGCACTTTAGGATATGACCCAACGCCCGGTCCGGACTGGGTCCCATTGCTGACGTTACGTTCGAGTTCAGACTTGGAATGGTGCTGGCACGATGGCGACCGGCTTATGGTCTTTATTCAAGCTGAGCATCTACAGCGCAAGGACTTCAGCATGCTCAAATGTGACGCAGGCTAACGGCACCGATGTCGGACTTCTCCATCCGTCAAAAGGGGGGGGGGCGTCGTGCGGCATGTCGCGAGCCGTCCATGACGTCGAACGTTAGATCTCGCTTTGCGCAAACTTCTCCTTTGAGGCGGCCTTCTTGGATCAGGCTCGACAACGGCCAAAGTGAAGAGGTGAAACTCACGCAGGACTAGCCCCGAGCGAATTCCCCTCCCACATACTTTAACGATATAAACTATTTATATCGTTAATGCATATTCATTTCGGCGAAACCTTCCGTGCTTTCTCGATTGGTGGTTTGGACGCTTCCGACGCTGGCGGCAGAGCGCGATAGCTTTCGCCGTCGAGCACGAGTTTGTATGCGCCGTGGCGTAAGCGGTCCAAAGTCGCCGCGCCGATCATCTTGTTCGCGGCGAAGGCCGCACCCCATTCGTCAAAGTGGAGGTTCGACGTCAGGATCGTGGCTGTTCTCTCGTAGCGCTCAGCTATCAGGTCGTGGAAGTCCTCGTCCTCGGGCGGACGGAGCGGTTTCAGCCCAAAGTCATCAATGATGAGCAGCGCCACCTTGCTGAGGTACTGCAGGCGCCGTTCGTACGTGCCCATCGCTTGTGCGGTGCGCAGGCTGGCCATCAGCTGGGTCTGGGTAATAAACAGCACGTCATAGCCTTGGCGCGCGGCGGCGTGTCCCAAGGACTGCGCAAGGTGGCTCTTGCCTGTGCCGCAGGGCCCGGCGATGAGCACGGCCACTTTCTCGTCGATGAAACGGCAGGTGGCCAAGTCATGGACGGCGGCGCGGTTCAGACCGGGCAATCGGTTGAAGTCGAACCCGTCGAGCGTCTTCTGGTTGCGGAAGTTGGCGCGTCGCATACGCTGCGCCAGCTTCTTCTGGTCGCGGCGGGCGACCTCGTCATGAATGAGCAGGCTCAGGAACTCGGTGAAGGCCAGTTTGCGGTCGATAGCTTCGCGGTTGCGCGCCTCCAGCGAGTCGAGGATGCCTGACAGGCGCAGTTGTTTGAGCAGGGAAGTCAGTTCTGGAATTGGATGCATGGTCGTTCTCATTGAAGGATGGTGTTGGTGGCGCGGTAGAAGCGGCCACCCTCGGTGTAGGTGCTGGCCAGCGCGTCGAAAGCGGCCAGCAAATCTTGCTGGTCGAGTCCTTTCTCGAGGATGCGCTTGACGACGTTGAGACCGGGCGTGCCGTAGTGGTTCGCACGCGAGCAGGCCGCTTCCAACCTGACGGCGCCGTATTTCTTCTGCAGCCCAAGCACGCCTTGGACGGCACGCATGCGGATCAGTACCTTGTCGCCGAACATGACGCGGACCATGGCGGCGCATGCCGGCCCCACCCGTTCGGCCTCGGCCATGCACCACTTGGTGTCCTTCAGGAGCCATGCCTGCGCCTCCGGCGGCATATGGTCGGGCACAGTTTTGCGCTCGCCCGTATGCTTGAGCCGTACGTGGGTGGCGACCGGTTCGTGCTCGAGGTACATCGTCACCACGGTGTCGCTGGCCTTGAGCCAGAGCGCCTGGCCGACCAGGCGGAACGGCACGGAGTAGTAGTTGTACTCAAACTGGACGTGGGTATCGCGGTGGACTTTGACCTTGAGCCATGTGGCCAGCTGCGGCGGCACGTCGGGCAAAGGCGTCAGCAGGCTCTTCTCCACGTCGGCGAAGCGCTTGAGAGGGGCCTCGCGGGTCGTGCCGTGAATGCGGTTGCCGGCCTGTCCGAGTACCCATTCGTGAAGTTGCCGGTTGGCGTCGGCCAGGTCGCGGAACTCGCGCAGCGGCAGGAAGCTGCCCTTGATGTATTTGACACCCGATTCCACGATCCCCTTCTTTTGGGGATCTCTGGGCGGACACGGATCGATTTTGAATCCATATCCCTCGGCGCACTCGCCATACGAGCGCTGCACTTCGGGTTCATACACGCAGGCCCGCGTGATCGCGCACTTGGCGTTGTCGATCGTTACGCGCAGGGGCACGCCGTCGAACCACTCAAAGGCACGGCGATGGCAACCGAGCCAGGTGGCGACGGTTTGATCGCGCACGAATTCGGCGTATTGGTGGCGCGACCACGCCAGTGTCATCACGAAGAACCAGGTCTTGAAGATTTCGCCTGTATGCACGTCAGTAATGGGCGGGCCGGCGCCGAAGTCGACTTGCACCGCTTCGCCCGGCTTGAACTCCAGCCGCAGCGGCACGTCGGCTCTATCGTCGACGACCAGCTGATGCAGGAACCTGTACACGGCCGAGTAGCTGCCGGTGTAGCCGTGATTGCGCACCAGCGTGGCGTGAATGGTCGTGCCTTGAATGCCGGCGGCGTACCAGTTGCCGATCTGCGCGCGCCACGGCTCCAGCGTGGAAATGCAGGTACTCGGTAGCGGCTCCTTGCGCACCAGCGCCGATGCCAGAACTGCGTCGTCCGGCAGTGCGGTGTTGGGTGAAAGCCAGCCGCGCGCACTCGCCAACTCCCGAACCTGGGCGATCTTCTTGCGCCCCATGGTCTTCGACCGGGCGATCTCCCGGTCTGAATCTCCCTGACGCATGCGCGTCAGGATGTGACGGTATTGATACATCTCGAACCTCCGTTTGGTCACGGCTTCTCCAGGCGAAATGCCGGGGAGTCTAGCCGATCAATGAAAGTTCGAGCCTCTGAAACGGTGGCGAAGTGGCGCCTTTACGCCGACAATCGAATGGCGCCATTACGCCGCCGATGAAGTGGCGCCTTAACGCCGACAATCTCGTGGCGCCATTACGGCGACGATTTAGTGGCGCCTTAACGCCGACAACGAAATGGCTCCCTAACGCCGGAAATTCACATCGAAGAATTTTCGGCGTACGTGGGCCATGCACGCCAGCTCGGTGATGCCAGCGGTGAACATGGCTTTGTAGCCCGCGTAATCGTCAACCATCAGTTGGCCTTGCCAACCTGTCAGGAAAGCGCGCGCGTGCGCACCGGCACGGCCGGTTTGGTAGTCAAACACGACGATGCGCGGCCCCTCGTCCAAGTCATTGGATCGGTAGGCCCATAAATAGGCATGCCTGGTTTTTCCTTCGCCTGGATCGAGTTGCCGCACCGGCGTTTCGTCGGCATGCAAACACGGTCGCTCCTTGAGCAGTTCGGCCAGGCGATCACTCAAGGGTTGCAGGGATACGCCAATCTTGCCGATCCATTCGCCCAGCGTTGAGCGCGCCAGCGGTACGCCCTGGCGTGCACCGATCTGCTCGATGCGGTACAGCGGCAGATGGTCCGTGTATTTGCTAACGGCCACCCAGGCCAGCAGGCCAGGTGCCGCCATGCCGCCGTCGATGATCGCCGGTGGGACCGGTGCAGCAGTGACGATTTCGCAGGCGCGGCAGGCGTACTGCGGACGGATGTGGCGATGCACGAAGAAGCGCGCTGGCTCGACGTCGAGCTGTTCGCTGATGTCTTCACCGATTTTGACCAAGCCTTGGCCGCAGGCCGCGCACTGGCACGACTCTGGCTCATGGCGGTGCTCAACGCGCGGCAGTTCAGGCGGCAGCGGCTGGCGCCCGGCGCGGCTGCGTTTGCGCTTGCCGGCTTCGGCGTCACCGGTGTCTGGTGGCGTCAGCTCGGCATGAATGGCGGCAAGGTCTGCGTCGATCGTTTCTTCAAACAGCTCGCGCTGCTCACCGTTGAAGGCCTCGCTCTTCTTGCCGTAATTGATGCGGCGGTAGTACGCCAATTCAAGCGTTAATGCAGCGATCTTGAAGTCTCTCTCTGCAAGGATGGCTTTATTTTTAGCCAGCACTTGTTCAACGCTGGCACTTTCCTCGATCAGCGCGCGCACCTTCGCGATCAGGTCTGGATCGTGGTTGGCGCGGGTCAGTTCGGTGAGCAAATCCATTCCCGTAGTTTACCGGGCGCGGCCCCTGTTTACAAGTGAAACAGTTTACATAGTCATAGCCGCCACTGTGCCGGCGCGGGCGCGCACAGGCGCTGCCAATCGACACCGGTCACCAACCATTGCCATTGCTCAGCGCTCATCTGCCAGCACACATCGTCAACTTGGGGCCAGGCGAACTGGCCACGGTGCAGACGTCGCTGGCACATCCAGACACCAGTACCATCCCAGCACACGAGCTTGAGGCGCGTGCGGCGGCGGTTGGCGAACACGTAAGCCGTGCCGTCACAGGGTGGGCGCCCCAGCGCCTGCTGAACGTGCAACGACAGACCGTCGATGCCAGTGCGCATGTCCACCGCCGCTGTCGCCAGCCAGATGGCATCGGCTGACAGCTTCATCAGAGAGCCGCCAGCAATTCGGCCAGCCAGCTGGCGGGCACATCGCTCGGCAAGGTCAACGTCCAGCCGCATTCGCTGCGCAGGCTGATCGAAGCGACCGCTGGGAGTACAGATGGCGCTACCTGAACTGGCAACAGCGCGGGCACGGCCTGCGGGCTAGTGATTCGGCGCACCCAGTAGCTTACCTGGTGCTCGGAGAGACCGCACTCCATGGCATATGCGCGCTGCGACATGCCACTGGCCTTCAACTGCGCGACGCGCTCCTGCCACAACTGCTCACGTTCCTTGTTTGCCTTGTTGTCCAACTATCCCTCCTGAAAAAGCCAAGGAGAACAGTGTGGCGCTGTCGGTCAGGGAATCATAGGTGGGTGGGCCGGACGCTTACCTTATAGCCGCGATCGCCCTCAGTGTTTTTGCATCGTACGCTGTGATCAGCGCGGCATCGCGGGCCAGCTGAAAATTCGAGGAAAATTCTACTGCCTGAGAAGGCAGAAATATGATGGAACCCACGACAATCAACTGCGTTGCTATTTAATGCGATGTTTGATCCCGTCGTTAGTAATGCACAGTCTCAGGGGCCGTTTGCAGCACACCATGCTGGCTGGTTTTTATTCAACGAACTCGACTATACTGAGACTATTGAAACCTAAACCCCAAAGACATGCCACAAGAATTTTCTGACATCGATGCGCTATACGACCGCATTTCTTTTGCACATGCACAAGGAAAAAACGTAATTTTCATTGTTGGTGCCCCAATAACTTCCCCACAGGCGACTGACGGAAAAGGCGTGTTGGGCGTAAACGGAGTGGTTGACTTAATAAAATCGGAATTTTCCGGTAGTCCTATTATCGCAGAAAAATTAGATACGCTTCTTAAATCTGCTGGCCAGCAAAGCTATCAAAGCGCTTTCGAGTTTTTGATATCGAGGCGCGGCCTGGATTATGCGAATTTTGTTGTAAGGAAAGCTGTCTTAAGCGCATATGAAGGCCCGGCGATTGACGCGCAAGATCCCAGTGCACTAGAATCGGCCGAGAATGACACGGCCCGATGGCACTTAACACCTGGAGTCGCTAGCCTAGGCGCTTTGTTGTCTCAACTACCTCGCAAATCTTTTAGTACAGTCCTTACAACCAATTTCGATCCGTTGATTCAAATTGCTATTGCACGGTCAGGTGGAAATTCGTTCACGACGATGCTGCATCGGGAAGGGAATCTCTTGCAGACTCGAGCAGATGCAGTGCATATTGTCCATTTACATGGCTCATGGCGCGGGAGCGACACATTGCACACAGCGCGACAGTTATCCCAAAAACGAATCCAATTGAAATCTTCTTTGTCGACAATCGCCAGAGAAGCACTTATCGTGGCAGTGGGATATGGAGGCTGGGATGATATTCTAACCTCCACGTTGGCTGAACTGGTCTTAGATGATTCCTCATCTCCAGACATCGCGTGGGCATTCTACAGTTCGTCGCCAGAAGATATAGAAGCTCAGAGCAATACGCTCTTGAATAAGCTTACGATCGGTATCGACCGCGGAAGAGTTTCCTTGTACGCTGGTGTAGATTGTAATATTTTTTTTCCGTCGCTATATGACCGCCTTTATCCCTCAAAGTCCGGGCAGGTTTCCGTAGCACCAGAGTTGACCCCAGAACAGGCCAAGCTTGCCTCTATACTAGACGACGTAAAGCCAAAGAGTGAGCCCATAAACGCAGTTCCTAAAACGGATGTATGGTTCGGTCGTGTCGAGGAGCTTGACAAACTGGCGACTTCAAATTCGAAAGCGATAGCTATCACCGGAATCGGCGGCCAAGGCAAGTCGACACTCGCCAGTCATTTTTTCGAGACTGAGAAGCTAGAGCGGCCGACGGATTTCTTTGATTGGAAGGATTGTCGGGAGCAGGGAAATACTATCAATCTGGCTTTGTGTAGCGCAATTGAAAAAGCGTCTGGATCTAAAATATCGATAAACGAAATTTCGCGACATGACGTCGTCGACTTGATCAATATACTTTTGCGCGAGATTGGACCGCGTGCCGGAATAATCGTATTTGATAACGTTGATTATTATATCGACCTTGAAACTAGCGAGCCTCTCGGTGCCTTAAAGATAGTTATGGAGGAAGTGCTTAACAGCACTTCGCAAACTATATTTATGTTCACGGCTCGCCCAATCGTTCGCGTGGAACATTCCGAATTTCTGGAGTTGCGGTTATATGGTCTGGACCGGACTGCAGCTAAGAACCTCTTTGAGTATCGTTTCGGTGGCGTCCTCAGTCAAGATGAGTTTCAAAAGCTCTATGAATTTACAGCCGGTCACCCCCTTTGGTTGAGCATCATGGCAGCGCAGTGTTATGGAAGGGGTAAGACGGTTCAGTCAATGATGGAAGATATTCATCTTCAGAACATTGGCATTGATCTCCCAAAGCAAATGTTACGGCAGATTTGGGCGCTCTTAAACGGGAACCAACAGCATATATTAAGAACTCTCGCAGAATTAGAGCGGCCGGAAACCGTAGCGGTGATAGAGGAAATAACTGACCTAAATTTTAAAAATTTGAACAAGGCGCTTATTCGTTTGAAAGCACTCTGCCTTATTGAAACGAAAGTAAAACAAGATAAGGAGGAAGTTATCGATCTTCATCCGTTGATCAGGCAGTTTGTGCGAGGCGAATTTGCAAAGCAAGAACGTGAAAGTTTTATTGGGAAAGTTTTAGTGTATTTGGACCGGAGGATTTTCCAGTTTCGCAGTGCGCTGAATTCGCCACTCCCCCATCTGGTCTTAGAAATGTGGATTCACAAGGTGGATCTGTTAATAAACAGCGGTTCTATTCCTACTGCAGTGGACAGCTTGATGGAGATCGAAACGCAGCTCAACAACCACGGATTAAATGAAGAAATTTCGAGGCTAGCAAAACGAATATTTTGTACGATTGACTGGTTGGCAGCTGTGTCAATATACGGCAATTTCGATAAATTATTTAATGTCAGTATGCGGTCAGTAATTGAGGTTGAGGGTCCCACAGAAGCAGAGCACTGGCTTGTGAAATATGAGCAGAGCATTGCCGGTAAGGGTGCCCAATACATAAACTTATGTGATATTCAGGCTTACAAATTCTGGTTTGTGAAGGATTATGATGACGCCATCCTCTGGGCTTCTCGCGGTGAAAGTTTAAAGAAAAGTTCTAACGTTGACACGGTTTTCCAAACGGAACATACTCTTGCATTGGCCCAGCGCGATTCCGGGCTCCTGGATGAGGCGTTTAAATATTTCCGCGATGGCCTTAGCGATGAGGAGATTTTCTCAGACAGCTCAACGGCGTCACGCGCAGGACAGTTTTTCGGTAATCTTGGCCGTTGTTACCATCTTGCCGAATCGCTTGATAAAGCCATTGCTGCTTATAAAGTTAGCGCCTCGAAGTTAGATAACGGTGACTCGTCTGTTGTAGATCAGGGCTATATAAGATTCTGGGTCGGCCAGGCGATGCTGGGCAAAGGACGTCGTGAGGATGCATTTTGTTTCTTCAAAGCAGCGATGGCGAAATGGGGGAGGGTGGCGCCGACCATGATGGTCGAAGTATCTACGGAGGTCTCGAAGTTGATGGAGCGGTTTCCCGATCTTATTTTCGTCGCTCAGTCCCCTGAATGGAAATTCGAGAATCGATTTGCACAGTGGATTAATGAAAAATAAATAGTTTTATTGCCTAGTGTAACTATTGCGGTTTTAAATTAGCGCAACTGATTAAGCATTGTGATCGTGGAAATGTAGGCTGATCTTAGACAACAGGACGAAGTTGTGAGCCCAGCATGCCCTTAAGTGATAAATAGGATTATCACTTAAGGAAAACCATGGAAAAGTTTGCGGACGCGAAATCGGTCAGGCAGACGACAACAATGGTTCTCGCCATCCGCGCTAGGGAACGCAACCAGGTCGATCACTAAAGGACGGAAAGCGATGCCTGAGAATGAGTTCGAGATGCGATCAATACTAGCTGACGCTAAGTTGAGCGTCGCCGAAAGGCTCGGATGGTCGTGCGCCGTGGTAGGACTGCCAAGCCTCGTTGCGCTGACCGGATCGTGGTGGATCGGCATCATTGCCTCGGTCGCCATCTATATTCTTGCTACCTATCAGTACAAGAGGGACGCGAGCTTCGCTGAGGACGCTTATCATCGGCATGCTGGCCTCGGCAAGTATTTTGTGAATCCTAGTGCAACCTAAAACAAATAGGAAAAGACTGTGAAAGCCAACGACCGTGTATATTTTTTGGTTGACCGTTTTACTGAGGTGGCAGGCACAGTTGGTTCCTTCGACGATGAGTCCGGCAAGGTGGTAGTCCGCGACGATGACGATGGAGATCTTCTGCATGGGTTTGAGGAGCATACTCGACCGAACGACGACGATGTTCCGTCTGACCTGCAGTAATTAAATTCTAAATTTGGAAATCGCGCTTGATAGCGCCGGCAACTGGCCGGCCGCTGACGCAAGGAAAATCGTCGCCACCTGGTGCCAAAGTGCAGGTGAGAACCTCATAATCGCGAGAGCTGACACCAGCACAACTTTGTGGTGCATTGGATAATTGCAAGTAGGCCTTAGATTTTTATTTTCGGTAACTTTTTGTCGGATCTGATTTAACAATCCACCGGGCTTTTCAAGCGCCAATAACACGCGCACAGCGTATTACCCATTCACCTGACATTATAAGAATAATGTCATATTTAGTGCCAGGAGGTTAGGATTTTTAACGTAATATGTAATAATATCTATCTCCACTTGAAACCAAAAAATCAGCATGCAGAATTCGTCCCAGGAAACCGAAATCACCGCCGAGATCGAACGGCTGCGCGGCGAATACCCCAAGACTCAGGATCTCTATCGTGAAGTGTGCGTCCTGCTATTCTTCCGCTATGGGATTACGCCGACGACCAATCGTCTCTATCAGCTGGTCAGAAAGGGGAGCATGTCCGCGCCTGGCGAAGCGCTCAACGCGTTCTGGAAACAGCTGCGCGATTCCAGCCGGGTCTCGGTCGTGGCGCCGGAAGTGCCGGAAGGCCTGCGCGACGCAGCAGGCCAGTTGGCGGTGGCTTTCTGGAAAAGTGCACAACAGGCCGCTGAGGACGCATTCGCAGCCCTGCGCAATGAAGCCCACGCCCAAGTCGACGAGGCCCGCATGGCGCTGAGCACGGCCGATGAACTGGCCACTTCGCGTGGCCATCTGCTTGAACAAAAGGATGCTCAGCTGGAAGCCGAAAAGCACTTCAATAGCGATTTAGCTCTACAGTTGTCGGCTCAAAAGGACGACCTCGGACGGCTTGAGGGCGAATTGGCGTTGTCCAGACGCGAAACCGCGGCCATGTCAGCTCGGCTGGAGGAAGCGTACGGCATCCATGCCAAGGAGATCCAGGCTGCGCACGCTGCCGCCGCCATGGCCAGGGACAGCTTCATAGCCAGCGAAAAGCGGCTCATGCTGGACCTCGACCGCGAACGGACGCTGACTGCAAAGGTGCAAAAACAGAGAAAACTGGACCAATCCAGCAGGCGGCTTGAAGTCGAAAAACTGCGCGGCGAGGCCGCAGGTTTACACGGCGAAGCGGGAGCGCTAAGGCAGTCGATCGGCCTGCTTGAAGGACAGCTGAAAGCGGCTCATCAGAACCTTGTCGAAGCTGCGGCGGACCTTAAAGCCCGAGATCTCGAGCTTTCCAAAGTGACAGAGAGGTGCATTCGGGCCGAACTGAAGCTGGAACAGCGCGCTGTGGACAACGACGAGGCAGCGCCTTCTCCAGGAGAAGGCGCTCCTCAAAAACGTATCGGATCGCGATCGCGACGGAAAACGGCTAAAAACCCCTGATCGGGTTTGAGGCATCGGCTGCAGGGTCGGGCAGTCGCAGCGGTCGAACCTTCTCTAGAATATTCATAAATCTCACTTTATGGTGTAAGTCCCCGATAAATTGATCGGGGCTCTCCCGGAAGGCCCATTTTCTACGTGGGTCTGCTCAAATGGAAAGCGGTCAGAGCGCTGGTCGCCGGCCTGGCGGCCATTCAGCGGAGGAACGGCAGGTTCGAGGCTGCGGACAGCAGAATCGGTCTCGAACGCAATTTTAGGTGGGCTGTGGTCATGCGCTATCTTAAACGCAGCCCCAATCTAAGAGCGGTAACGAAGGTTGGATATTACGGTTTATGATGCCGTCACGGCGGTCGCCTTGGGCCGGTGTATCAGATTTACTTCGCGATCTCCGGGGAGTACCAGATTTAGTTCGCAAAAGTGAACATTTTTACTTCGCCGGAGGGACGTTCACACCAACGACATCGATGCCATGACTCTCTCTGATTTGACATAATATAAATTATGCGAAGTTAATGTGCCCTGGACTGCTGGTGTAAATACTTGCCCGCGACTGTCGCATGACCGGTCCGCGATCAACTGTTGCGTTGTCAGTTTTTTCATGTCAGCATGCGTGATCATCTAACAGACAAGTACCTGGAGATTCCATGAATGCATATTTACCGGCTTTGGTCTGGCTGCTGTCGAACGTGATCTGCCTCGGCATTGCGAAACACCGCAACGTTAAAGAAACGGCTCTCCGAACAATGACAGCGGCTCTGCTGGGCCCGATGGCCATACCGTGGGTACTGCTCGCAGCTCCTGAGAACTTGAAACCAGCATAATCCCATGACCGGCTGCCCAGACCAGCCGACCGGGATGGTTGTAGCAACCTTTTCAATACCGGCGTAACAGCCGCGTCATGCACGTCGTTCTGCCGATCCGCGGTTTTTGCTCGGTGTCAGCGGCGGCAACTGCCGCCCATACATATCCCTGCGCGTCTTCTCGTAGCCAGACGCCTGTACGTTCGCTTGCGCGCGTCGCGTTCATCACTCCCACTCGAATTGCCTGATCCGACAAGGGTGCAAGTGAGCCACCGGAACTGACCCGCGCAGTCTGGTAGACATCGCAGCGGCACCCAAATTCCGCACGTCAAAATGTTAATAAATTGAAAAAAAACCTTTGTCATGACCATTAATTAAACTTTTGTTTGTGCGTGATGTAAAAATGTCACACATCAACACAAATGTTTCGACAGCGGGATTTGTATCTACTAACCTCAGGCTGCAACGTTAATGGAAGATTAAGAAATGGCTGACCAGGCATACCGCTGGCGGCTCGACCATCTCAACCAAAAGGATATCTGCATGAAATTTCAATCACGACTGCTCTGTTCGATCGCACTGGTACTGGCGGCACTGGCACCTTCATTCGCCTCGGCAGACGCCAAGTTCATTTACCTGACGCGCCACGCCGAAAAGTCAGCCACCGGCACCGACCCCGTCCTGACCGCAGAAGGCGTCACCCGTGCCAACAATATCGCTGCATCGCTAAAAAAGTCCGGCATCACCAGCATCTACAGCACCAATTTTGCGCGTACCCGCCAAACAGCCCAGCCGCTGAGCACGCTAACCAGTGTCCCGGTTCAAATCTATGACGATAGCCAGATGGCAAACTTCGTTGCGCAGCTGAAGGCGCTGCCCGGCAACACCCTGGTCGTGGGTCACTCCAACACCGTGCCGGAATTGGTGCGCCTGTTGAGCGGCGACGTGGTTCCCGCCATCCCGGAAACCGAATTTGACCGCCTGTACCAGATCGCTATCGGCCAAGATGGCGATGTGACGACCACACTGATGAATTCGCTCCCCAGCGTGACCGCCACAACGTGCGCTCCCATGACCGTGAACCAGCCCAACCAATCAGCTGCTGCCGGCGCGTGGCTGTTTTACACCATCACCGTTCCTGAATGCGCCAACACGCTGACGGTCAAAACCAGCGGCGGCACAGGTGACGCCGATCTGTACGTCCGGTTTAACGCCAAGCCAACAAGCGCCGATGCGACCTGCCGTTCAACCAATACGGCCAACGCCGAAAGCTGCGTGGTAACAGACCCGGCCGCCGGTATTTGGCACATAGGCGTCCTCGCCTACAAGGCAATTGCAGGCGTGACAATGAGTGCCAGCGCCAACCCGTAAGCAGTGTGTAAGACCGGCCCATTGACGGGCCGGTTCCGGCGGCGGTAAGCTGGAAACTTATCTCGTTGACAGGAGCTTCGAATTGCATTTGCGCGACGCCACCGCCGACGATGCCTGCGCCATCGCGGCTATCTACAATCACTTTGTCCGTACCACGACCATCAGTTTCGAAGAAGAACCCGTGTCCGAGGCCGACATGCAAATGCGCATTGCCGCCGTGCACAGCGCAGCGCTTCCATGGCTGGTCGCGACAATCGATGGCAAAGTTGCCGCCTACGCGTATGCCACGCCCTGGCGAGTGCGTCCCGCCTATCGGTTTTCAGTGGAAAGCAGTGTGTATGTCGCGCCGGAAGCTGCGCGGCACGGCTTGGGCCGGGCGCTGTACGGCGCGCTGTTCGAGCGTTTGCGCAATGCTGGCCGCCACCTGGTAATTGGCGGCATCGCCTTGCCGAATGACGCCAGCATCGGTCTGCATGAATCCATGAAGTTTGACAATGTAGCCCACTTCAGCGAAGTCGGATTCAAATTCGGTCGCTGGGTGGACGTGGGCTATTGGCAACTGCGGCTGCAAGCGCCTTTGATCAATGCAATGCCGTGACGGCATATCCTTTTTCGGCAATCTGGTCCGACAGGTGCTCGATATCGTAATCGGTGATTCGGTCGGCCTGGTCTTCCACTTCCACCGCCCTCGCCTCCACTTCCCAGTCGGTATTGATGGCCTCATTAGGAATATTACGATCCTGAGGTACGGCCAGGTAGGAAAACTTGCCGTCGCTTTCGGCTCTGCGATAGATATCAAGACGCATGATGGATCCCGTTAAAGAAAGAATCCAACATACCGGTATCCCGGGAATACGTCTGTTAAATGACCCACTTAGCGGTTCGCTGCCGAACTGATGCCTAGAACGAAGAGACGGCTGGCAATCTTACCGGCCGGGGCTGCTGCGCAGGATGCGCGCCGGCAGCATTACAATCGAGCGCAACAGTTCGAAGACCGCCCCCACGCCAATGCCGACCAGGCGAAACGGCAGCATCAGCAGCCAGACAAGCGGATAAAGGATCAGGGCCAGCAGTGCCAGCGGCCAGCACAGGATCAGCAATACAAGCCACAGCAGGAAACTTAACATCATTTGCTCCAGTCAGGAAAACGTTCAGGTGAAGTGACTGTAGCGCGGGCCTGCGACCGGTTCAATGGTGGTGCGACCAACTGCAACTGGGTGCGATGAAGCTGGAAAATGCTGCGACAAGCGGTCGCACCGGCGCCCAATTAAGCGCGCCTTTTACTGCCCGACACAAATGATCCTGGTCGCATACTCATGCGCGCCAACTTTCTTGCTCGACGCCCAGTCGATGACTTCCTGCGCTTCCGAAACCGTCATGATCGTGGCCTTTTCCTTGTTCTTGATAAAGGACACGCCTTCGAACTTGCCTTCCTTGCTGCGCATCACCTTGGCAAAAACAGGTGGCTTCTTGCCTTCGTCGCTGAGTTTGTTCTGTTGGACGAGATAGCGCTGATCAATAGTTTCCATGTGCAATACTTAAGAGTGGGAGTTGAAGCCCACATTTTAAGGCCTGGGCCGCCCGAACGGGCAGGAAATCAGGCGTACGCGGCCGTCACGGCGGCCGAGGCGTCCACCGTGGCGCGCTGCACTTCCACCTTGATGGCTGCTTCCAGGGCGGGAATCGAACCACCCGTGCGGTACTGGAAACTAACGTGGATGACATCACCCGCCTGCACCTGCACCGGCTTGGTCATGGGCAGGCTCATGTAATGATTCAACCAGTCAATCGTACTGTTTTCCTCTGGCACGACGGCCAGGATGTTTTTGGTAATGAAACGCATCGCATTGACGCAACCGCCCTTTTCGATCCGGAACGTGCCTTCCCAAGCGACCAGCGTATCGTTCGGCTGGCTGAAGTCGAGAATGCTGTACACCGCAGCCGGCGCCAGTTCGACTGTACCCGGCGCGTGCGAAGCCGTTTCCTGGAACTGGACAATCGGCGCGTAGAAACCTTCAAAATCATAATCTTGCTGCAATGGCTGCACAGCCATGATGACCGCTTCCGGCAAAAATACGGGCAACGGGCCGCCAAAGCGCGCCAGATAGCGGCGTTTGAACGATTCCAGCACTTCCACCTGTTTCTCGCGGACCATGGCAACGTGGATCATTTCGCAAATGACAACGTCGACCGGCTCAGGCGGCAGGTATTCAAAGGCGTCCGCATGCACGACCTCGACCTTGTGGCCGTTTGGATTCATCGCCAGCATCTTGCGCGCCGCCTGGACCATGTCGGGATTGAACTCGACGCAATACACCTTGGCCGCCTTGCCTGCCGCGAACCACGACAGCACGCCGGTGCCGCCGCCAAGTTCGAGCACCTTGGCACCCGGCTTGACCGCGTAGTTGATCGCGGACTTGAAACCGTGCATTCGGTTCTGGTCCATCAGCATATTGTGATGATAGTGGACAGGAATAAATTGTCCCAGATAGCAGCTTTCGATTTCGCGTTCGTTCAACATGGTTTTCCTTTAAGGCACTTGGGTCAGTTCGACCTACCTATTATGGGTAAAGGGCAGCTGCATCGAAGCGACGATGAAAATTGCTTTTACGCCTCAGTTCTTAGCTTGACGAAAAGTTCACCGCCCGCTCGACAACGCCGCGACATGCTTGTCGATGAGTGCTGCGATGCCGTCAAAGCCGGCGCGCAAGGCGATCTGGCTCGCGGTCAGTTTCTCGTTGTTGCGCAGGCGCGCGTCGGCGCCCTCGCGCAGCAGCAATTCGGCAACGTCCAAGTGCCCTTCCCTGGCCGCAATCATCAGTGGCGTGAGCTGGCTGGGCGATTCTGCATCGATATAGGCGTGGTGCTCGAGCAGGATCGCGGCAATGTCGCGGTCGCCGCTCGCGGCCGCGTAATGCAAGGCGGTCCAGCCTGGGCGCGTGACGACGGCGCCCCTCGCCAGCAAGGCCAGGACGGCAGTCTTGTTGTGCTTGAACGCAGCCATCATCAGGGCCGTGTTGCCGTTGGGGGCAAGCTGCTCCAGTTGGAGTCGTTTGTCGGCAATCAGTTCCGCAACCGCGCCTTCCGATCCTTCGCGCAAAGCGAGCATGAGCACGGCCTCGCCGCTGACGGGGTCGATCGTATTCGGACTCAGACCCTTGCCCAACAGTTTTTTGACCTCGGTAAAGTTGTCCATCTGCGCGGCAAGCACCAGGTCATGGACCGGGTCAGCCCAGGCCGGCGACGCCAGCAAGATGCTTACCAGCACCACAATGCGCGTTAGAATGAACATGAGCTTAATCGCGTACGATGTTGAATAGATTGAAGAAATTTTCGGTCGTCTGTTGGGCGACCTGGGCTAGCGGCACGCCTTTCAGGTCTGCCAGGTACTCGGCCACGTGGTGCACAAAACCGGGCTCGTTCATCTTGCCGCGGTGCGGCATGGGCGCAAGGTAAGGCGAGTCGGTCTCGATCAGAATGCGTTCAAGGGGCACGAGGCGGGCGACTGCCTGCAAGTCCTTGGCGCTTTTAAAGGTCACGATACCCGAGAAGGAAATGTAAAAGCCCATGGCAATGGCAGCTTCAGCCACCTCCAGCGACTCGGTGAAGCAATGCATGACGCCGGCCACGCCACCATTGTCGGTGCCGGCACCCTCCTCCTGCATGATGCGAATGGTGTCCGCACTGGACGATCTTGTGTGAATAATCAACGGCTTGCAGGTGATTCTTGAAGCTTTGATGTGAGTTCTGAAACGTTCGCGCTGCCACTCCAGGTCCCCTTCCAGCCTGAAATAATCGAGACCCGTTTCGCCGATGGCGACAATCTTGGGATGGTCGGAGAGGGCAACGAGCTGCTCGACGCTCGGCTCGGGCGTGTCGACGTAGTCGGGATGCACGCCGACCGACGCATAAATATGGGGATATTGTTCGGCCAGCGCGAGCACTTGCGGAAAATCGGGCAGGTCGACCGACACGCACAGGGCGTGCGTGACTTTATTCTCGGCCATTTTGGCCAGGATTTCCGGCATCCGGGCTGCAAGTTCCGGGAAATTGATATGGCAGTGGGAATCGATGTACATCCCACAATTGTAACAATTAGGCGACGCGCCTGCCGAGGATAATCAAGTCGCGCTCTATGCCGTCGAGGTTTGCCACGCCCGGCAAATTGGCCCAGGTCGCAAAGCCAAACTTTTCGAACAGGGCCAGGCTGGGCAAGTTGTGGCCAAAGATAAAGCCTAGCAAGGTGTGCACGGCAACGTTGGGGGCAAAGGCGATCGCTTCAGCCAAGCAATAACGCCCGATGCCCTTGCCGCGCCAAGCTTCTGCAATGTAAATCGACACTTCGGCAGTGCCGGAATAAGCGGGACGGCCGTAAAAGTTGGAGTACGACATCCAGCCCACCACCTCGGGCGAGGCGGACTGGTCATCAGACCGATGAATCACCCACAGTGGCCGGCGCTCGGGGTTGTGGTCATCGAACCATTGCTGGCGCGACGCGACCGAAACAGGTTCGGTATCGGCGGTAACTTCACGGGAAGCGATGGTCGAATTGTAGATGTCGACGATGACAGGCAAGTCTTCAGAGCGGGCAATACGATGGATAAAGGACGGCATAGGGCTAAAAATAAAGTTACAAAGTGTGGGTTGCACGCGACGAACGCAGGGCCGCGCCGAGGATTTCCTCGATGCGCAGCTTGGCGCGCTGGCCGGTTTCATCGTCAGGAAAATGCACGCCGATGCCCTGCGCCTTGTTATTGTTGGCGCCGGCCGGCGTGATCCACGCGACCTTGCCGGCTATCGGGTACTTGTTCGGATCGTCCATCAGGGCAAGAATCAGGTAAATTTCATCGCCGAGCTTGTAGGGCTTGGTGCTGGGCACGAACATGCCGCCGTATTTTAAAAATGGCATATAGGCCGCATACAGTGCTGCCTTTTCCTTGATGGCAAGGGACAGTACCGACGGCCGTGCGGGTTGCGCAAGATTGGGGTCAGCTGGTTTGCCGTTCATCTATTTCCTTTCAAGTACAGCATGCGGTGTAATCGAGCAACATATCTTCCAGGAACAACCTTGGCGACAAGGGATGGTCCGCAGTCGCGCGCCTTTCATTGGCGCTCTTGATAGCCCGCATTAAGTTGGAAGTGTGCACTTTACTGGCAAGGGCTGCAAGTTCCTTCTGATATCGGGGGAAATATCTGATGCTTCCCGACAGTTTGTAGGAAAACACATCGTAAAGCCATCGTTGCTGCCAAGAAACTAGCGGACTGAGCGGCGATTTGCTCAATTTGTCGGCTGTTTTCAGCGCGCCATCAATGCTGGGGTTCGCCAATACCTGCAGCAACAGTTCCATGTCTTCGCGGTTGCCGGCCTCGGACTGCGCCAACGCGGCCAGTGGCGCGCCGCCCTGCTCGCGCAGCCAGCTGTCGGCGTCGGGCAAGCCTTGCGCATTCAGCCAGGCCGTTGCCTGCGCGTGGTCGGGCATCGGCAGCGCAAACTTGCGGCAGCGCGACAAAATGGTCGGCAGCAGGCGGTCCAGGCTGTTCGATGCGAGCAAAAATACCGTGCCCGGCGGCGGCTCTTCGAGCGTCTTGAGCAAGGCGTTCGAGGCCGGGGTGTTCAGCGCCTCGGCCGGATACAGCGCCACCACGCGCAAACCCTGCCGGTGCGTGGAAATGTTCATGAAGTGCGCCAGTGCGCGGATCTGCTCGATCTTGATCTCTTTCGACGGCCCCTTGATCGGCTTGGCCTTTTTGCCGGCGTCGGCGTCCGCGCCCTCCTCGCCTTCGGGCGCTTCGTCCTCCAGCGCTTCAGGGCGCACCCGGCGGTAGTCAGGATGATTGTGCTGAGTGAACCAGCCGCACGAAATGCACGTGTCGCAGGCATGCCCGTCGGGTCGCACGTTCTCGCACAGCAATGCCTGGGCAAAACGCTCGATAAAGTCTGCCTTGCCGGTTCCGGCAGCGCCATGAAACAGGATTGCATGCGGCATGCGCGGGCGCAGCAATTGCAGTTGCTCCCACGAATGCGCCTGCCACGGATAAATCGATTTATTCATACATTCAACGACTTGGCGCTTCTTGTTAAAGTGGTGTCTGGCAACATGTTAAAGCAGCTTCTCAAGTATGGCGCCGATCTGCTCGCGAATGGCGGCGATGGTCTGCGTCGAATCGATGACGACGATGCGCTGCGGGAACTGGGCTGCGCGGCGCAAGTATTCGTTGCGGCAGGCAGAAAAGAAGTCGGCCTGTTCCTGTTCGAACTTGTCAAGGGTGCGGGTTGCGTCCAGGCGCGCCCGTGCCACGGCGAGCGGGACGTCGAACAGCAAGGTCAGGTCGGGCTGCAGATGGGGATGCACCCAGTTTTCCAGCGCTTCCATCTTGCTGCGGTCCAGTCCGCGCCCGCCGCCCTGGTAGGCGAAGCTGGCATCGGTGAAGCGGTCGGAGATGACCCAATCGCCCCGCCTCAGCGCCGGTTCGATGACCTGGGCGATGTGCTCGCGCCGGCTGGCGAACATCAGCAAGGCTTCCGTTTCCAGATGCATCTTTTCGTGCAACAGCAAGGCGCGTAACTGTTCGCCCACGGCGGTGCCGCCCGGTTCGCGCGACGACACAACCGTCTTGCCGCGCGCGGCCAGCAGGTCGGCAACGAAGCCGATGTGCGTGGATTTGCCCGCGCCATCGATCCCCTCGAAGCTGATAAATTTGCCTGCCGGTTTGCCCGCGAGCGTGCCTACGAACATGTCTTTTTCTGTGCTGCTATCGGTCATAAAACTCGCGCTACTTATCGTTGGTACTGATTGACTGCTTTATTATGGTCCGGCAGGTTGTCCGAAAACTTGCTGCTGCCATCGCCACGCGAGACGAAGTACAGCGCCTCGGTCTTGGCCGGGCCCAGCGCCGCCGCCAGCGATTGCACGCCCGGCAGCGAAATCGGCGTGGGCGGCAAGCCGACGTGCGCGTAAGTATTGTACGGGGTGTCCGCTTCCAGGTCCTTTTTGCGGATATTGCCGGAATAGCTCTCGCCCATGCCATAGATGACGGTCGGGTCGGTCTGCAGCATCATGCCCTGCTTGAGGCGGTTGACGAAGACGCCGGCGATCATCGCCCGTTCCGACTTTTGTCCGGTTTCCTTCTCGACAATGGACGCCATGATCAGCGCTTCATACGGTGTCTTGTAAGGCAGGCTGGCATCGCGCTTGGCCCAGGCAGCGGCCAGGCGCTCCATCAGCAGGGCATGCGACTGTTTGTAAATTTTCAGGTCGCTCGATCCTTTGGCAAACAGATAAGTATCTGGGAAAAACAAGCCCTCGGGTGCCTTGTACTCCGTCGAAATCTTGGCCATCAATTCCTTGTCAGACAATTCTGCCGTGTCATGGTTCAGGCTCTTGTTGGCGGCAACGGCGGCGCGCATTTGCCGAAACGTCCAGCCTTCAATGATCGTCAGCGATTCTTGCGCAAACTCGCCGCGCACGAGTTGAGCGATCAGCGAGCGCGGCGTGGCGCCCGGTTTCAGTTCGTAGGCGCCGGCCTTGATCTTGGAAGCATTGCGCGTGATGCGCGCGAGCATCGAAAACATGAAGGGGTTGACGGGCACGCCCGCCTTGGCGATCTGCTGCGAGGCAACACCGACCCCGCTGCCTGGCGTGATGGCAAAGGCGATCGGTTCGCCGCTGCTGGTGATCGGCTGCCCTGCCCAATAGAAAAAATAGACCGTGGAGATGATCGTAAAGAGGATCGCGAAGCTGATTAGTTTTTTTATGGATCGCATACTTGGCTGGTTGGTTTTGCGCGGTGTCCGGCGCGATTTTCTCGACATCTCTATAATGAGTCCGTAATGATAAAGCTTTAATCAGGAAACAATAAAATATTATGACCGACTGGAATGACTATCTACTGACCCAAGCTGCGCGCCATAGTGCCACAGAGCCGGCCCATGTGCGCGATTTTGGTCGCGAACTGAGCTGTGCCGAGTTGGCCGAAGGCTTTGTCGCCGTCATTGGCGACCAGGGCTTGATCGCCGTCAGCGGCGACGACGCCGCCACGTTTTTGCATAACCAGCTCACCAGCGACGTCCTCCATCTGGGCGCCACCGAAGCGCGCCTGGCCGGCTACTGCACGCCCAAGGGCCGTCTGCAGGCAACGTTTCTCATGTGGCGCAACGACGCCGCCATCGTGCTGCAATTGCCGCGCGAACTACAAATGCCGCTGCAAAAGCGCCTGTCGATGTTCGTCATGCGCGCAAAGGCAACATTATCCGATGCTTCGGGCGCAAGCGCCAACCAGGTCATGCTGGGCTTTGGCGGCGCGCGCGCGCAGCAAGTGCTCGAGCAAATGTTCGGCAGCATCCCCGACCAGCCGTACGGCAAGCAAGAGCACGCGCTGGGCACGCTCATCAGACTGGCCGACGCGTTCGGCGCACCACGCTATGAATGGATCGCCTCTACCGAGGCGGCCCAGGCGGCCTGGCCGGCGCTCTCGCTTGCCTTGACGGCAGCTGGCAATGACGCCTGGCGCCTGGCCGACATTCACGCGGGCGTGCCGCAAGTGACGCTCAAGACGCAGGAACAGTTCGTGCCGCAAATGGTCAATTTTGAACTGATCGGCGGCGTCAATTTCAAGAAGGGCTGCTATCCGGGCCAGGAGATCGTGGCGCGCAGCCAGTACCTTGGCAAGCTCAAGCGGCGCACCGTGCTGGCCACCATCGATGCCAGCGCCAGCCCCGGCGATGAAGTATTTTCCGTCGCCGATCCCGAGCAGCCGTGCGGCATGGTGGTCAATGCCGCGGACAACGGCGCGGGCGGCGTCGATGCGCTGATCGAAATCAAGCTGGCCGCGCTCGACGACGGCGCAGTGCGGCTTGGCTCGGCCGGCGGCGCGCCGCTGCGTTTCCTGGCCATGCCCTATTCGCTGGACGCGCTCGTACTGTAAGTAATGACCGACCTGTACATCTATTACCGGGTGCCTGACGCGCACGCCGCATTGCTGGCCCCACGCGTACGCGCCATGCAAGAGCGGCTTGCCGTCGCTCACGGCGTCGCCGGGCAGCTCAAACGCCGGCCCGGCTCGCCAGACGGCGTGCAAACCTGGATGGAAGTCTACCCCGATACGGCAGCCGGCTTTGACGCCGCGCTTGCCGCCGCCGCGCAGGACGCCGCACTCTCTGCATTAATCGACGGCAAACGCCATACCGAAGTTTTTATGGACTTAAGCACATGTGCCTGATTGTTTTTGCGTGGCAGGTTGTTCCTGGCGCGCCACTGATTGCCGCTGCCAACCGCGACGAATTCTATGACCGCCCGGCCGCAGCCGCCGGCGCCTGGCCGAACAACCCCAAGGTGTTTGGCGGGCGCGACCTGAAAGGCGGCGGCAGCTGGATGGGCATCACCCAGGACGGCGTGCACGGGCCCCGTTTTGCGGCGCTGACCAACATTCGCGGCCCGCAAGAGCGGCGCGTCGACGCTCCTTCGCGCGGGGCGCTGGTGGCGGACTTTCTGTCCGGCGAGATGAGTGCCGAGCACTATATCGCCAGTATCGACGGGGGCAGCGACGCCTACAATGGTTTCAACCTGGTGCTCGGCGACCGGGAGCGGCTGTTCTGGTATTCCAACCGCGGCGGCGAAGATGCGCGCAACGGCAAGGAACTCGCGCCTGGCATTTATGGCATTTCCAACAGCTTGCTGGATTCTCCGTGGCCAAAAGTGTTGCGGGCAAAAGCCGAGTTCGCCAGCCTGCTGTGCCAGGGCGCACCGGAAGACGCGTTTTTCGAAATGCTCGCCGACACCACGCGCGCGCCGGACCTGCGCTTGCCCGATACCGGCATCGCGCTGGAAATGGAGCGGGTATTGTCGGCGGTATGCATTGAAACGGCTGGCTACGGCACGCGCACCTCGACCGTCGTCAAGCTGTATAACGACGCGCCGGCAGAACTGCACGAGCGCGTTCTGCAGTAGCGCCGCCAGCATTTGCCACGACAGTTGCCACGACAGTTGCCGCGGCAGTTGCCACGGCAGTTGCCCCTATAATATCGCAACGGGAATCTTTGATTAAACTGACAGGCTTGCGAATTTGATGGCAATACAGCGCACGACACTTTTAGCCACACCCATGCTGCGGATGGCTTTCGCAGCAGTTCTCGGCTTCGCAATCGACCAGCTTTCCAAGTTTTTCGTTCTCGACTGGCTCAATCTGGCGTCGGTGCACACGATCCATGTATGGCCGCCCTATCTGAATTTGATGATGGCCTGGAATACAGGCATCAATTTCGGCTTTCTGAGCAACTACGACGCCCACTGGCTGCTCGTTGCGTTCAGCGTCCTGATCTCAATCGGACTGACAGCATGGGTCAGCAACAAGCGCGGATGGCTGCTGCCGCTGGCAACCGGCGCCGTTGTCGGCGGTGCGCTTGGCAACGCTGCCGATCGCATCCTCTACGGCGCCGTGGTGGACTTTCTGAATATGAGCTGCTGCAGCATCAACAACCCATACTCATTTAATATTGCTGATGTATTGATCGCCTGTGGCATGGTGTTCATTGTCATCGGCAATGAGTCACCCCCGAGTCCCGAAAAATAATCCTCGCGGGGCGCCTCGGCGGATCAGTTCTTCTGTTCAGCCTGCATCTTGGCGCGCAGCATGTCCCGCACATGCGGCGTTGCCTTGTACGGATCACCAGGATTTTTCTGGTGGACAATCTCATCCATGCGCGCGGCGACGCCGGCCAGCGCGCCCGGGTGCGAATAAATATAGAACTGTCCATCGCGAATGGCGTCAAAAGTGATTTGCGACACGTCCGCCGCCGTGACCTTGCCCGACTCCACGGCCTTGACCGTCATGGCTTGCGCCGCCTTCTGGCTTGCCGTGGCGCCTTCCGTCATGGCCACGTCGGCCGGACGGTTGCGGTGCGATTGGCTGATGCCGGTCGGCACAAAATACGGGCACAGCACCGACGCGCCGATGGGCGCCTCGATCAGTTGCAAGTCGTGATACAGCGTTTCCGACAGCGATACCACCGCATGCTTGGAAACGTTGTACACGCCCATCGTCGGCGCGTTCAATAGGCCGGCCATGGACGCCGTATTGACGATGTGGCCTTCGTAAGCAGGGTCTTTTTTTGCGCAGTCGAGCATCAGCTTGGTAAAGATGCGCACGCCATGCACTACGCCCCAGACATTAACGCCCAGCACCCATTCCCAGTCCGCGACCGAGTTCTCCCAGATCAGGCCGCCGGAACCGACGCCCGCGTTATTGAACAGCAAATGCACGGCGCCAAACTTTGCCATCGTCGCATCCGCCAGCGCCTGCACCTGCTCGCCCTTGCGCACGTCGCAGATCATCGCCAGTACCGTGGCGCCCTGCCCTTCCAGTTCGGCGCGGGTTTGGTCCAGCATATCTTGCTGCACATCGGCCAGCACCAGTTTCATGCCGAGCTTGTGTGCGGTGATCGCGAATTCACGGCCGAGGCCGCTCGCGCCGCCGGTGATGACGGCGACCTTGTCTTGGAAATTTTTCATTTAAGTCAGCTTTACCAGTTGTTTGCCAAAATTGCGGCCTTGCAATAGGCCGATGAATGCTTCTGGAGCGGCAGCCAGTCCCGGCGCCACCGTTTCGCGGTAAGTGAGCTTGCCGGCAGCAACCAGCGCGCCCAGTTCGCCCAAGCCCTGCGGCCATAGGTCAAGATGTTCGGTGACGATAAAGCCGCGCACCGACAGCCGGCTGGTCAGCATGAAGCGCATATTGCGCACCGCCAGGTCGTCGCCGTTGTACCCGGCGATCAAGCCGCACAGCGCGATGCGCCCAAACGCGTTCATCAGCGGCAAGGCCGCATCGAAGCCGGCCCCGCCCACATTTTCGAACAGGGCGTCGATGCCGTCCGGAACTGCGGCAGCCAGGTCGGCCGCCAGGTTGCCGGCCTTGTAATCGATGCAGGCATCAAAGCCCAGTTGCCCGACGACGTAGGCGCACTTTTCAGGGCCGCCCGCAATGCCGACAACGCGGCAGCCTTGTAGTTTGGCAAGTTGCCCCACCGCGCTGCCTACCGCGCCGCTGGCGGCCGACACCAGCACCGTCTCGCCCTTGATGGGCCGCATGATCTTGTTCAGCCCGTACCATGCGGTCATGCCCGGCATGCCAAGCAGGCCCAGGTAAGCCGACAGGGCAACGCCGCTGGCATCGACCTTGCGCAGCGTGTCGCCATGCGCCACCCCCATCTCGGCCCAGCCGAGCATGCCCACCACGCTCTCGCCCACCGCAAAGCGCGGATGCCTGGACGCCACCACCACGCCAGCGGTGCCGCCGAGCATGGTCTCGTCCAGCGCTTGCGCCGCAGCATAGCTTTTCGCTTCGCTCATGCGCCCGCGCATGTAAGGGTCGAGCGACAAGTACTCGTTGCGAACCAGCACCTGTCCATCGCCCACTTGCGGCACTTCCACTTGTTCCAAGCGGAAGTTGTCAAGCCTAACTGCCCCGCGCGGGCGCGAAGCCAGGACGATGCGTTGAAACGTGGTCATGTTCAAACCGCCGTCACGCCGCCGTCGACCGCGAGGGTCTGGCCGGTGATGTGCTTGCTGGCGTCGGAGGCGAACAGCAGCGCGGCGCCCTTCATGTCTTCGTCGTCGCCAATGCGCCCCAGCGGCGCATCCTTGGCCAGCGCTTCCTCGCCAATGCTGGCCAGCACGCCGCGCGTCATCCTGGACGGGAAAAAGCCCGGCGCGATGGCGTTGACGGTGATGCCGTATTCGCCCCATTCGCCCGCCAAGGTGCGCGTAAAGTTGATCAGGGCGCCCTTGGAGGTGTTGTAGGCCAGGGTTTTCATGGTACCCGGCGGGTTACCGGCCAGGCCCGCGATGGATGCAATATTGATGATGCGGCCGTACTTACGGGGAATCATCGACAGCTTGCCGACCGCCTGCGACACCAGAAAAATGCTGCGGATGTTCAAATTCATGACCTTGTCCCACGCTTCAATGGGATGGTCTTCGGCCGGCGCGCCCCAGCTGGCGCCGGCATTGTTGATCAGGATATCGATGTGGCCGAGGCGCTTGATGGCTTCGTCGACCATCGGTCCGATGTGCGCGTCCTGCGACAGGTCGGCTGCGATTGCCGTTGCCGTGATGCCTTTTTCCTTCAGGTGGGCGACCGCTTCGTCGAGGTCGGCCTGCTTGCGCGACGACAGCACCAGCGTGGCGCCAGCTTCGCCAAGCGCTTCGGCCATTTGCAGGCCCAGCCCGCGCGAACCGCCGGTGATCAGGGCCGTCTTGCCGACCAGCGAAAACAATTCTTGGGTAGTACGCATAGGGTTTCCTTCAGGTCAAATGTCGTAGTCCATGCATTGGCGCTCGTCGCGCACAGCGCCAATGAATGGAATGATGGCTTTGTGGGTTGGATGGGCGGCGTATTCGGCCAGCGCTTCCTTGTTGGCAAATTCAGCGTACAGAATCACGTCGTAAGTCGCTTCCAGTCCGGGTTGCGCCAGCGCCACTTCGAACTTGAGCGTACCTGGCGAGAGCTTGGCGCAGGCGTCGAGCTTTTGCTTCATCTTGACGGCATTGGCGGCGCGGTCGGCCCCTTCGGCAAAGTCTTTCAGCTTCCACATCACAATATGTTTGATCATGTTGTCCTTTTAAAACCACGCATCCTGCATGTCCAGCGTGGTCGTGTCGATGCTGGCCAGCAGCTCCAGCTGTTGCTGAACCTTCGGCAGCTCCCAATGGAAGAAATAGCGGCACGCTTGCAGCTTGCCCAGGTAAAAGTTGGTGTCGTCGCGACTGGCCCCCGGCAAGGCATGCGCCGCCACCAGGGCTTGCTCCAGCCACATCCAGGCGACGATCGTATGGCCGACCGCTTCCAGGTACAGGCTGGCGTTGGCCAAGGTCTTGTTCATGTCGCCAGCGCCATACAGCGTGGTGGTAACGCGGCCGATGCGTCCCCACGCTTGTTCCAGCAAGTCGGCGCTGGCATGCAGCTCGTCCGGCACATCGGCCGCGCGCACCTTGGCGATGCTGGCGGCAAGCTCGGCACTGATGGCTTTGAACAGAGCGCCATTCTGCATCGACACTTTACGGCCCAGCAAATCGAGCCCGTGAATGCCATGCGTGCCTTCATGAATGGCATTTAAGCGATTGTCGCGGTAAAACTGTTCTACATTGTATTCACGCGTGTAGCCGTAGCCGCCGTGCACCTGAATTGCCAGGCTGTTCGCTTCCACGCACCATTGCGATGGCCACGACTTGGTAATCGGCGTCAGGAAGTCGAGCAGCATGCCGGCGCGTGCGCGCGCTTCGGGCGCGGGGGCGCTCTGCTGTTCATCCACCAGCCGGGCCGAATACATGACCAGCGCCATTGCGCCTTCGGCGTACGCTTTTTGTGCCAGCAGCATGCGCCGCACATCGGTGTGTTCAATGATCGGCACCTGCGGCTTGACCGGATCTTTTTCGGCGGGCGGGCGACCTTGCGGCCGGTTGCGCGCATAGTCGAGCGCGTGCAGGTAGCCGGTGACGCCCAGCACCGCCGCGCACATGCCCACGCCGATGCGCGCTTCATTCATCATGTGGAACATATTCATCAAGCCCTGGTGCGGCTCGCCCACCAGGTAGCCGATCGCGCCTGCGCGCCCGCCTGGCCGGTGGCGCCCTTCGCCAAAATTGAGCAGGCAATTGGTGGTGCCGCGGTTGCCCATCTTGTGGTTCAGGCCGGCGAGCACGACGTCGTTGCGCTCGCCGATCGCGCCATCGTCGCCCACCAGGAACTTGGGCACGATGAAGAGCGAGATGCCCTTGACGCCTGGAATCACGCGCCCATCCGGCCCCGGAATCTTGGCCAGGACCAGGTGGACAATGTTGCCCCCCAAGTCGTGTTCGCCAGCGGAAATCCACATCTTGTTGCCGCTTAGCCGGTACTGGCGTTCGCCTTCCGGCGCCGCAGTAAAATCCGGTTCTGCGCGGGTGCTGATGTCGGACAGGCTGGAGCCGGCCTGTGGTTCCGACAGGCACATGGTGCCAAAGAATTTTCCGGCAAGCATAGGCCGCACAAAGCGTTCGACTTGCTGCGCCGTTGCGCACTTGAGCAAGGTGTTAGCGTTGCCGACCGTCAAAAAGATATACGCCGAGGTGGCGATGTTGGCGGCCGTAAAGTAAGCCGACAGCGCCTTGCCTACCACGCACGGCAACTGCATGCCGTCAAATGCATAGTCCTGGCTTGCCGCCATCAGTCCGGCGGCGGAAAAGGCGTCGAGCGCGACCTTTACTTCGGGAATGATGGTGACTTTTTCGCCATCGAAATGGGGTTCGTTGCTGTCGTTCTTTTTGTTGTGAGGCGCGAACAGGTCGGTGGCGATCTGTTCGGCCGTATCGAGCGCGGCGTTGAAGGTTTCGCGGCTATGGTCCTGGAAACGGGGACGGCTGGTCAGCGTTTCCACATCCAGCCATTCATACAACAGGAAGTCGATGTCGCGGCGCGACAGAATTTTCGATTGCATTGGGTGTCCTGGCGAGTGCGGGCACCACCGGGCCGGCGGTGCCCTGTCATAACGGGCTAAGGAAACCTGCCTTGCAAGGCAGGCTCGCTACGCAGGGGCGCGGTACACGGCGCCAATTGCCTGCCCCCCGGTTTGGTTCAAACGACTTCGAACAGGCCGGCGGCGCCCTGCCCGCCGCCAATGCACATGGTAGCAACCACGTACTTGACGCCGCGGCGCTTGCCTTCGATCAGCGCATGCCCAACCAGGCGCGCGCCGGACACGCCGTACGGGTGGCCCACGGCGATGGCGCCGCCATTGACGTTGAGGCGATCCATCGGGATGCCCAGCACATCGGCGCAGTACAGTACTTGGACGGCGAACGCTTCGTTCAGTTCCCACAGGCCAATGTCGGCAACCGTCAGACCCGCTTTTTTCAGCAGCTTGGGAATGGCGAACACGGGGCCAATGCCCATTTCGTCCGGTTCGCAGCCGGCCACGGCAAAGCCGCGGAAAATGCCCAAAGGCGTGAGGCCCTTGACCTGGGCCATGCGGCTGCTCATGACCACGGCGACCGAGGCGCCGTCCGAAAACTGGCTGGCATTGCCGGCGCTGATCACGCCGCCCGGCAGCGCGCTGCGGATCTTGGACACCGCCTCGATGGTGGTGTCGGCGCGAATGCCTTCGTCCGCTGAAATGGTCACTTCGCGCGTTGTCAACAAGCCAGATTCCTTGTCGGCCACGCCCATGACCGTGGTCATCGGCGCGATTTCGGCGTCGAACTTGCCTGCGGCCTGGGCATTGGCGGCGCGCTGCTGGCTTTGCACGCCGTATTCATCCTGGCGGTCGCGTCCGATGTTGTAGCGCTTGGCGACCGTTTCGGCCGTTTGCAGCATCGGCCAGTACAGTGCCGGCTTGTGTTCCTTGAGCCATGGATCGGCCAGCATGTGGGTATTCATTTCCTGCTGTACGCAGGAAATCGACTCGACGCCGCCGGCCGCGTAAATATCGCCTTCGCCGGCCAAAATGCGCTGGGCCGCGGTGGCAATGGTTTGTAGCCCGGACGAGCAAAAGCGGTTGATGGTCATGCCGCCGGTGGTGACCGGGCAGCCGCCGCGCAAGGCGATCTGGCGCGCGATGTTGGCACCCGTGGCGCCTTCGGGATTGGCGCAGCCGATGATGACGTCTTCGATCTCGCCCGCTTCGATGCCGGCGCGCGCAATGGCCGCCTGCAGCGCGTGGCCGCCTAGCGTGGCGCCATGGGTCATGTTGAAGGCGCCCTTCCATGATTTGGCCAAACCGGTGCGGGCGGTCGATACGATGACGGCATCTATCATTTGTGTCTCCTGATGTATGTGGACATGTTAGTTAGTGAGGCGCTGGGCCCTGTTGATTGATACGAGAATAGCACATTTTAGTACGGTCGTTCGCAAATTTTGCGATTCAAATTTCGGCGCGCGGCGTGCGCTTGAAAACGTCCGGCGAAGTAGGGTCGCGGTGGCGTCAGTTTCGCGTAAGTTTCAAGCAAGGATGACGTAAGGTTATCGGAACAAACTGCATGCAGCTGAACAATTACCGGCTGATCCGATGAAGCACATAACTCAAATAGACGGAGACACATTATGGCAATATCCTCTGGCACCACGGCCAACGGAATGAAGGCGGTTCCTGCGTCCAAGAACCTGACCAAGGAAGAAAAGAAAGTCATTTTCGCTTCTTCACTTGGTACCGTCTTCGAATGGTACGATTTCTACCTGTACGGCTCGCTCGCAGCTATTATCGCCAAGCAGTTTTTTGTCGGCGACCCAACCACCACCTTTATTTTCGCGCTGCTCGCCTTTGCGGCCGGCTTCATCGTGCGTCCTTTCGGCGCGCTCGTGTTCGGTCGCCTGGGCGACATGATCGGGCGTAAATACACCTTCCTGATCACCATCCTGATCATGGGCGCCTCGACCTTCGTCGTCGGCCTATTGCCGAATTACGCGACGATCGGCATTGCTGCCCCAATCATCCTGGTCACGCTGCGCATTTTGCAGGGCCTGGCGCTGGGCGGCGAATACGGCGGCGCGGCTACCTACGTGGCTGAGCACGCTCCGGAAGGCAAGCGCGGCTACTTCACCTCATGGATCCAGACCACGGCCACGATGGGCTTGTTCCTGTCGCTGCTGGTGATCACCGGCACCCGCACTGCGCTGGGCGAAGCCGAATTTGAAGCCTGGGGCTGGCGCGTGCCGTTCCTGGTGTCGGTGCTGTTGCTGGGCGTGTCGGTATGGATTCGCATGTCGATGCACGAGTCGCCGGCTTTCGCCAAAATGAAAGCCGAAGGCAAGACGTCGAAGGCGCCGCTGACCGAGTCCTTCCTGAAAGGCAAGAACGCCAAGATCGTCCTGCTGGCGCTGATCGGCTTGACGATGGGCCAGGCAGTGGTATGGTACACGGGCCAGTTTTACGCGCTGTTCTTCCTGACGCAAACGCTGAAGGTGGACCTGCTCACGGCCAACATCCTGGTTGGTGTGGCACTGCTGCTGGCAACGCCGTTCTTCATCGTCTTCGGCATCCTGTCGGATCGTATCGGACGCAAGTGGATCATTTTGGGCGGCTGCCTGATTGCAGCGCTGACGTTCTTCCCGATCTTCAAGGGCTTAACGCACTTCGCCAACCCGGCGCTCGAAACGGCGTTGACCAATTCGCCAGTGACGGTGATTGCCGATCCAGCCACCTGCCACTTCCAGTTCAAGCTGACCGGCACCGAGAAATTCCCATCGTCGTGCGACGTTGCCAAAGGCATCTTGACTGGTGCATCGGTCAGCTACACGGCTGAAGCCGGCGCACCGGGTTCGGTTGCCCGGATCAAAGTGGGCGACAAGGAAGTAAGCTCGTTTGACGCCGTCATGACGGCTGACGGCTTGAATTTCGATGCCGACAGCAAGGCCAAGGAAGCGGCCATGAAGAAGGAAGTTGGCGGCATCATCAAGGCAGCCGGCTACCCATCCAAGGCCGATCCTGAGCAGATCAACAAGCCGATGACCGTTGTACTGCTGTTCATCCTGGTGCTGTACGTCACGATGGTATATGGCCCGATCGCTGCGATGCTGGTTGAAATGTTCCCGACCAAGATCCGCTACACCTCGATGTCACTGCCTTACCACATCGGTAACGGCTGGTTCGGCGGCTTGCTGCCAACCACTGCATTCGCACTGGTGGCATTGAAGGGCGACATCTACTACGGCCTGTGGTATCCGATCATCATTGCCCTGATCACCTTCGTGATTGGCGCCATCTTCGTCAAGGAAACCAAGGACAACGACATCTACGCCGCCGACTAAGCCGGCAGCACTCCCCATAAATGCCGCTAGCAATAGCGGCATTTTTTTCGTCAGTGCACCCCACTCCCGGGGTCAGTTCGCAATCCACCCAAGTTAGCGATGGGCGTGCACTTCAGTAAATTATGCGTTCTCCCGCTGCCGCAAACTGCTGCTGGTGACCTTGGTCGCTATCATGCTGACCGGCATGCGCATGCGCGTTCAGGCCGAACTGGACACTTTTTTTTGCGCATCTGCGTCTGCAGGCGCATCTGGTCCACGAGGTATCCGAACAGGCCTTCGCGCAGGCGCGCGCCAAACTGTCCCTGGTTACTATTGCGGGACTCAACGACTGGCCGATTGCACGCGCCGAGCAGGATGGCTTTGTGCCGCGTTGGCGCGGCCTGCGCCTGGTCGCCGCCGCACTATGGTCAAGCGCGCGCCAACCGTGACCCACCGCACAGTCCACACCGAACAGATGGGCATCCTCGCCGAAGTATCTGCCCTGGGCCTGTTCGGCACCGGGCTCAGCCAGCATTCACGACTCGTAGCCCTGGCCAGCGCCGAAGACCGGGCTTTGCCCGAGTCGCTGATGGCTGAAAAATTCAGCGGCCGCGAGGCCGTCAACGAATTGTTTGCCTTCGATGTCGATGCTTTGAGCGTGTCGACCGACCTCGACGTGGACCTGTTCATTGGCGAAGAGCTGACCGTTGCACTGCTGCAGCCCAAGCACAAGCTGGTCCTATTCGACAGCAAGGCGCAAGCGCCCGCAATGCCGGGCGGCGACACAATCCGTTTCCACGGCGTACGCGCCACCGATACGGACGACGCGATCGACGAATTTCGCGCGCGGCGCCAAGTGCAGGCCAACGCGGTCAGCATCAGCAGCTGGGATCCGTTTCAACTCGTTGCGCCTGCGGCCGAGCACGAGTCCAGCCTGGAGGCGGGCGAACTGCCGGCGCTGGCCATTTACGACGGCAGCGGCGAGCGCATCGCCAGCGACAGCGGTGTGGCCGATTCGCACAGCGCATTGATGCTGCAGGCACTGGAACTGGATAACAAAGTCTTTGTCGGCGCCGGCGCTGTCCGGCGGGGGCTCGCAGTTCACACCGCGCATCGGCACGGAAGTGCTGGTCGATTTCATCGAAGGCGACATGGACCGCCCCGTCGTCGTCGCGCAGCTGTACACCGGATCGGATGCGCCGCCCTTCGCGGCCGGCATCGATTCCGGTGTCAACCATGCCGGCGTGCTGTCCGGGATCCACAGCCATAACTTCGACGGCAGCGGCTTTAACCAGTGGCAGCTGGACGACACGCCGGGCTAGGTGCGCACGCGCCTGGCAACCAGCACAGCGGCCACGCAACTCAGTCTGGGCTACCTGATCGCGCAGGCGCCCTCCTCCGCGCAGCGCGGCGAGTATCGCGGCAGAGGCTTCGAGCTGCGCACCGATGCCTGGGGCGTGGTGCGCGGCGGCGAAGGCGTGCTGCTCTCGACCACTGGCCGCTACCAGCAAGGCAGCGGCGTGGCCTCGACCCAGCTCGATGTAGCCGAGGCGGTTTCGCGGTCCACCGGGGCTGCCGACCTGGGCAAGCACCTGGGCGACGCGGCCGTGCAGCAAAAGGCCTTATTCAGCAAGGACGCGGACAACGCGCAGCAGGACTTCATCGCCCAGATCGATCCAAAGGCGAAAGGCAAGCACGCCGGACCGGTCAACGGTCAGGAAGCGGCCAAGGCGCAAGCCGGCGAGCGCGAACTCGACACCGAGCAACCAGTGGAGAAATTTGCGGCGCCGCTCGTGTTGATGGAGTCGCCGACCAATATCAACTGGGCGACGCCCGCCTCGACCGTCATCTTCGCGGGACAGCACATGCAGTGGACCACGCAGTCCGACCTGCACCTTGCTGCGGCGCACACGGTGTCGTCGGTGGCTGCGAACGCGGTCAACCTGTTCACGCATGCCGGGGGCATTCAGGCCATCGCCGGCAACGGACCGGTGTCGCTGCAGGCGCATACCGACCAACTGGAGATTTTGGCGGACAAGGCCATCACGATTGTTTCGGTGAACGGCAGTATCGAGATCAAGGGCAGCGAACGAATTACGTTGCAAGCAGGACAGTCATCGATCACGTTGGAAGGCGGGAATATTACGTTTGCATGTCCCGGTAACTTTTCTGTCAAGGGCGGACAACATGTGTTTGACGGGGGCGCGCGCGCCGAAGCGTCGTCGGCACCGCTCCCATCTTCAAAATTGAGCCTGTTCAATCGCCAAATGCAGCTCAGTGCGCTGGACACTGGCGAAATCCTGGCTGAGACTCCTTATTTCATTCGATTGGACGATGGCGTTGTGTACCACGGCCGAACCGATTCGGATGGGCTTACCGACCTGGCCCAAGACCAGGCCGCGCTCCAAGGGAAGGTCGATTTCGGCCATGAGGCAATGAAACTAATCGCAAATTTTAAGGCAAAAGCATGAGCTCGCCATTTAACATACTGAAGACTGATGTTAATGGCGTCGCGCTCGGCAAGCGCGCCGTGGGCAACCCTGAGCGGCTGAAGCTGACACCGGCTCAGGAAAAGGACAAACTGGCCAAGGGAAAACTATTCCGAAGGCAAGAAACCGACACGTATAAATTAGGACCGGCGCAGCGCCCCGTATTCGAACACGACAACGGGCACCTGGGGGATCGTGGCATGCCAAAGCAGCCGCTGCGAAAACCGACGGCACTCTGTCAACAACGCGACCAAGGCGCTCATGAAAACACAACAGGCAACAAATTCCCGATCGCTCCTTGAAAAAGCAGTCCGGATCGGGAAATGGGCATTTTTGATTTTCGTGGCGCTGCTCGCTCTGTCGATCATGTATCTGCTGACACGAACACCTGCGCCCACCGATCCTGCGCCGCCGATCGAGACCAGCATCGCCGAGCTTCGCAAGCGGATAGATATTCAGATTCCGATCAAGAGCGTGCAATGGCAGGAATTCGGATCACCCGAATACCTCGGCGCGGGGGCACTAGGCCCAACCGATAACGTCATCCTTGTTGCAGAGATGCAGACTAGCGAGTCCAACTGGTTTAAGCCTGAGCCGACGAGTGAATTCATCATGCGGGTGGTACCGGAATCTGCGCGTCCCTGGTTGTCCGAACCGTTTAAAGCCGAGATGAAAAAGTCCATGCCGAGAAACGATTATCGGCCAGCTATTGCGTGCAAGGACTACTCCACGACCTTTACGAAAACGAAAAACCCCGTGGAAGGATTTATTTGCGCGGCTCAAGGGAAGGTGCTTCTATACCTTTGGATATCGAGCTCCGGGACATAGCACCAACATTCGTTAGTGGACAATCTCATAGACCAAGTGCAGCACCCTCTCCTGCAAAAGTGCCGCCATGGAGCCACCGATTGAACCACGGCCTGGTACCACGGCCGGCCAAGGTCACTTCGACGTTGGCGGCTGCGGCCGACATCAGACCTCATCGCTGCGGTCGGCAACCTCAAGCTTGAACTGCCATCCCTCGAAACACATCAACGCATGTCCAAGCTCGTCCCAGGAGAACTCTTGCCCATCGATCGTAACGAGCGGCAAGCGGTCCTCGGCGGCATCGTCAGAGCCGATGCGCCCTCGGACGGTCTCCTCGATGATTTCCAGACCGAGCCTTCCGCGTCTAACGTGCATCACCGCCAAGGCGCAGCGCATTTTTTCCACGAGACGCCCACACAGGGCAAATAAGTCTTCGCGCGGATCGCCGATGATCTGGAATTCGTAGCCGCCCGGCGCGCCGTCGCGAAGCTCGAATGCCTCCAGCGAGACGATGTCACCGAGCAGATGGGTACGCAGGTGAAACTCGTGCATCACTCCGTTTCAATCGGATAGCTTGACTGGTTCAAGACGGACATGCTCGAACTTATCGAGACCAACACGCGTGGCTACCTCGCTGTTGAAACAACGGGAACACAGCACCCGATAGCCCACATCGATTGACCCGTAGTTGACGGTGTCGTAGCCCGCCGTGACGGCGCCACACCCTGCACAGACGATTTCAGACACGCTGCTCCCTCCTCAATGCAGTGTTGATGGCGCCGTCGGCGTACCGCCACAGCATTTTTTGACTTTCTTACCGCTGCCACAAGGACAAGGATCGTTGCGCCCGACCTTCGGTGTCGCCCGGACGATGGGCATCGCCGGCATGGGGGCGTGGCCGCGCATTGCTCGCCGCGATTTCCAGTAGGTGGCAATCTCCACCAACGACGGCACTACGGCATCGATCCATCGGGCAGCATCGCCTTGCTTGTCGGTGATCGCCATGCCGTCTTCGGTCCCCAAGCGCATGAATGGCGCGAACCAGGTCGGTCGTCCGACGGCGAGCAGGCTCCATGCGCGCTCGTCGAACTGGAAACCGCAGAGGAAACCGTCTGACCATTCAGCGGCGCCGTAGTCTGCGCCGCGCAAGAACATGGGCTCGAAACCGGCCGGGTCGGTGTTGAAAGCCTCGACGACCGCGTTGTAATGCCGCATTAGCAGCAAGAGGACACGGTTCGCATCCGAGCTCTTGTCGAACACGGGCTCGGCCCGGCCATCGACATGGTCCCATACCCATGGCAACCATGCGGACGGGGGAATCAGCTCGGGACCGATGGCGATCGCGGCAAGGTAGCCATCGAACATCGCAAGATCCATCGACGTCGATTCTATCGATTCGTGGGCAAGATAATCATCAAGTTGGCAAAGTTCGGCATCGGACAAGCCGTGCATTGCGTTGCGATTGTCCTGACCGGACGGCGGGCCGATCACCGCATCGATGCCTTGTTCATCAATAGTACGCATAGCCTCGTCTAGCGCCGCGTGGTCGGTCGGGAACAGATCATCCCAAACGGTCGAGTTACCGTGCTCGTCGACCACCTCGAGTATCCAATCCTCATTCTCCGCGCGATAAATTTCCACCTGCACGCTCCTTCCGCTACGGCTTACGGTCTGATTCAGAGAGGAATAGATAATGGGCGTGTCTTCGTCGATATTTGTCACTTTTTTCAATCCTGATCGTGCTGCTTGTTGGTGCGTGCTAAAAGGGGAAAACAGGAGAAACTCTGGAAAGGGTACCTTAAGGTTTTTTCCATTGTTTATCTTCCCAGGTGTGTTGTTGTGCTTGTTGAAGCTGGGCGCGCCCGCGGTCGAGCTCGGCGCGCAGTTCGTCTTCGCTGGGCAGGACTAGTTTGTATTTGCTGGCCAACAGTTGCTCGTTGCCGTGCAAGACGGAATAGCGCACCACCGAGGCATTCTTGTGCGTGCACAGGATGATGCCGACGGTTGGGTTGTCGTCCGGGCCGCGCTTGAGTTCGTCGTACATGCGGACATACATGTCCATTTGGCCGATGTCCTGATGACTCAGCTCGCTCCGCTTGAGATCGAAAATGACGAAGCACTTGAGCAAGTAGTTGTAAAACACCAAGTCGATATAAAAATCGCGGCTTTCGGTACTGATGCGCTGCTGGCGGGCGACAAAGGCGAAGCCCTTGCCCAGTTCCAGCAGGAAGGCCTGCAGTTGGCCCATCAATGCCTGTTCGAGTTCGCTCTCCAACAGCGCGCCGGCACCCGGCAGGCCGAGGAACTCCAGCAGCACTGGATCGCGTACGAATTCGCGTGGACTCTCGCTCAGCGCCGTCAGTTGGCCGCTGGCTTCCCGTTCGACAGCGGCGCGGTCCTGGCTGGCCAGCAGGCGTTCGTAGTACAGTGTGCCGATCTGACACCCTAACGCGCGCGAACTCCAGTTCTGCGCTGCCGCTTCGCTCATGTACCACTGCCGGGCCGTGTCACTGTCTACCCGCAATAGCGTCCGATAGTGGGTCCAGCTCAATTCGTGACGCAGTGCGTCACACTTTGGAAATGCCTGATAAAACTGGCGCATGTACCGAAGGTTGGACGCATCAAAACCCTTACCGAATTCGGCAGTCAATGCCGTGGCCAGTTCAGACAGTAGGCGCTTGCCGTAGGCTGCGCGCGCCGCGCCGCCCTGCTCGAACTCAACGATATGCCGGCCCAGCTCCCAACAAGTTTGCACTTGGATGACATCGACAGCGCGTAGCGCGCGCTGTCGTGCCGCGCGGATCAGCTCCCCAAGTTCAGCTAGCAGTGCAGGGATATCTGGTTCCGAACCGGGCATAAGATTCGATTCAGTCATTTGCGTGGTTTTCCTAGGTGTTCGAATGTCGTGATTGAAAGGTCGGGGACCGAGCTTAATGCTGCGTAAGCCACAGTATGCACAGCGTTGCTATCCCGCCAAGCGCGGAGATGCCGAGTAGCTTCAGAAAATTCCAACCGAACGCTGGGGGGGGAGAAGTACAGGCCAATTCTCGCGCCTCATGTTCGTCCAGCAGTTGTTGCGTCAATCGAATCGTCCTTTCATAGTTGTTCCTCATTGCGCTATGCTTTTTGGCCGTCGGCGAAAGCTTATCCAGTTCCTGTTGCAGCTCTTGCAGTGAATCTCGGAGCGCTTGCTTGCTGCCAGCCAGCGGAGAGGGCGGGACGTCGGCGGGATGTCTCATATTTTCCTATCTGTGGCGTTCTCAAAGACCAAGTGCAACACCTTCTGCTGTAAGGTGCCGCCATGGCAAAAATCTACAAACATCTGACTACTCAAGAGCGCGCCGTCGTCATGACCATGCGCGCCGACCAATG
>NZ_JAFCWX010000024.1:0-97965 GCF_049897805.1 Massilia sp. TWP1-3-3 | reverse complement strand
AGCAAAAGATTTCAGGCTGCTTCCGCACCGTCGAAGGCGCTGAAAATTTCTGCGTCATTCGCTCCTGCCTCGATACGCTGCGAAAGCAGGGCCACGGCATGCTGGAGGTGCTGCAACGCGCCTTCGCCGGTAATCCTATCCAGCCCACTGCATAGGCGCTGAACAGTCACGAAATTTGACGCCCACGCAGCGCTTCCCTACGGTGCGCAACCTTACGCGGAAACTCTGTGCTCGCACGAAGTCAAATACTTGCGAACAGCCCGCGCTCAGATACTCCGGCGTGTAGGCACCACTGTCGTTGAGCGCGACAGAAGCACTGAACATCATTCGGTACGCATCAGGTTTGCGGTTAATGCTGATAACAGCATCCTCATCAAAGGCTTTTTGATTTAGTGGAATTACAGCAGTTAACGAACTTGTAAGTGCAATGGGTTCGTTTACTGCTACTCCCTCTACAGTGAGTGTCAAGGGAGAGGTGTCAAGGTCGGGAACCAGGGGGATGAGCTGAAATAGAGCCCGGACTGCATCCTTGAGGCCGGCGTAGGTGTCCGAAAATTTCAGGGCGCTATGCGCGAAGCGGTAGTTGACCTGAAGCGGGTTGCGGATGCCCACCACCGTAACTTGGGGGCCGGCCTCTTGGCCACGCGCCATACTGCTCATCCCATGGAGAGCTAAACAGAAGACAAGCAGTCGAATTTTGAAGAATGGAACCATTGTCTCGAAAATAATGGCAGCACGCTGCCGGTCATGATGTCGAAGCCCCCGCCGTCCCCGTCAGGCATGCATGGGCACGAGGTTCTTTTGTTCAACGCAGGGCGCGCATGCCGATGGCGAGTTATAGATGGGCGTGAGGGCGCAAAATGCCTTGGACGCACGCTGACGACGCGCATTGGGCCGCAGTGCGGGCGGCGCTACGGGAGCCCGTACAAGTCAAACACAAGCGTTTGCACAGTTTAGCCGGCCCGCCCTGCGGGCTACCGGATTATCTCCACCATCAACGCTAGTGGACAGCAACAACGCCATTTCCCGCTATGAGCATGCAAAAAAAAAGCTCCGGTGAGGGAGCTTTTTCTTCAAATACTGGCGGAGACGGTGAGATTCGAACTCACGATACAGGTATAAGCCGTATGCATCCTTAGCAGGGATGTGCCTTCGGCCACTCGGCCACGTCTCCTTTCTTATCCAGCGAACTAGATCAGAAGACCGCGATGATACCGGTTACCCGGCAGTTTGGTCAATGGAGCACGCTCACTTTTTTGAAAAAAGTTATGCATTTTCCAAATCAAAGGTTTTATGCAGCGCGCGCACGGCCAATTCCATGTACTTTTCATCGATCAGCACTGAAATCTTGATCTCGGATGTCGATATCATCAGGATGTTGATGCCCTCTTCCGACAGCGTGCGGAACATCTGCGAGGCCACGCCCACGTGGCTGCGCATGCCCACGCCCACCACCGACACCTTGGACACCTTGGCGTCGCCCGAGACGCTGGCAGCGCCCAGCTCGGCGCGGCCCGCTTCCAGGATCGCCAGCGCCTTGGCGTACTCGCCGCGCGTGACGGTAAAGGTGAAGTCGGTCTTGCCTTCCACCGACTGGTTCTGGATGATCATGTCCACTTCGATGTTGGCATCGGCGACCGGCCCCAGGATGTGGTACGCCACCCCCGGCTTGTCGGGCACGCCCAGGACGGTGATTTTGGCCTCGTCGCGGTTGAACGCGATACCGGAGATGACGGCTTGTTCCATATGTGTATCTTCCTCAAACGAAATCAGGGTGCCCGACTTGGCTTCTTCTTCAAGCGGCATCAGGGGGTCGGTCAGCGACGACAACACGCGGGTAGGCACGCGGTAATTGCCGGCAAATTCAACGGAACGGCTCTGCAGCACTTTCGAGCCCAGCGAAGCCAGTTCCAGCATTTCTTCAAACGTAATGGTCTTCAAGCGGCGCGCTTCGGACACCACGCGCGGATCGGTCGTGTAGACGCCGTCGACGTCGGTGTAGATCAAGCACTCTTGCGCCCCCATGGCGGCCGCGATCGCCACGGCCGAGGTGTCCGAACCGCCGCGGCCCAGCGTTGTGATATTGCCGTGCTGGTCGATGCCCTGAAAGCCCGTGATGATGACGATCTTGCCTTCGGCCAGGTCAGCCTTGACCTTGGTGTCATCGATCGACTCGATGCGCGCCTTGGTGTACGACGAATCAGTCTTGATCGGCACTTGCCAGCCGGCGTAAGAGACCGATTTCTTGCCGATGGCCAAAAGTGCCATCGACAGCAAGCCGACCGACACTTGTTCGCCGGTGGCGGCGATCATGTCGAGTTCGCGCGGGTCGGGATGCTCCATCAGTTGCTTGGCCATGCCGATCAAGCGGTTGGTTTCGCCCGACATGGCCGACGGCACAACAATAATCTGGTGTCCCGCGTCATGCCACTTGGCGACCCGTGCCGCCACGTTTTTGATGCGGTCGGTCGATCCCATCGACGTACCACCATATTTGTGGACAATTAAAGCCATAAGAGAGAAGTTTCCGCTCAAGAATATTAAAAAGAAGGGCTCAACTCTACATGCTGCGGTGCAAAAAAACAAGGCACGGGGAATCGGAAAGCTATATCGTATTGGTATATGGTAATTACATTTCCAGGTAGGCGTCAGGCCGCGAACGTCTGCCAGCGCAGAGCGATAAAGGGACCGGAACCGGTCCCGAAGTGGTGGCAATCCATGCCAATGCCCGCCGCAAACAGCAAGCTTTTGCCGGTGGAAACGACCGGCAGGCGCGCGCGCTCCCAGGCCGGTACGTTGCACGCCTGGTAGTGATATTTCAGCGGCCTGGTGGGCCGGTTGGCGGCCGGCTTGAGCCGCTCGCCGCCCTTGCGAAAATCGATCAGCAGCGGCTGGGCGCGCAGCCAGTCGGTGTCCATGCCCTGCTCGCCCTGGTCAAAATGGAGCACCCCGCCGTAGGCCGGAAAGGCCATGCTGGCCTCGCCCGTCCAGGCGAACAGTTCGCCTTCCTTGACGAACACGCCTTCATCGTCCGGATCGCGCTGGCCGGCCAGGTCAGCCAGCTTGGGCGTGATGTGCAGCAGGTCTCGGTGGCGCCGGATGTGGCAATCGGGATGGGTGACCAGCACTTGGCGGTCGTGGCGCGCCTCCACCAGCTGGGCCACCATTTCGGTCAGCCAGGCGGTGGACGGCATGCGCATGGCGCGCAATGCAAACCAATGGCGCAGCATGTTGTAAGCGCGGTCCAGGCTCATCGCGCGCAGCTTGGCGCAATCGATGCAGCCGTCAACCAGGCAGCCGGCCAGGTCTTGTTCGGCCAGTTCGGTCAGCAGGCGCTGGGCCGACTGGGCATGCGCCGCGCTGCGGGCAAAGCGCTCCTGATAACCGGGAAACGCTTGCGCCAGCGATGGCATCACCTGGTGCCGCAGCGCATTGCGGGCGTAGCGCGGATGCGTGTTCGATTCGTCTTCCACGTAGCCGATGGCCTGAGCGGCGACGTAATGTTCAAGCGCGCCACGCGACACCGGCAGCAGCGGGCGCGCCATCACCAGATCAGGATTGCCCAGCAGTTCAGGCGCGGCGTTGGCCGCGTCCATGCCGGAAAGACCGGCCGTGCCCGAGCCGCGCAGCAATTGCAGCAGCACTGTTTCAGCCTGGTCGTCGAGGTGGTGGGCGGTGAGCATCAGGCGCACGCCGTGTCCGCGGCACATGGCGCCCAGGGCGGCGTAGCGTGCCTTGCGGGCAGCAGCCTCCACGCCCGACCTGGTTTTTTCCAGCACCACGCGGCACGCTTCAAACGGGATGCCGAGCGTGGCGCAGGTCGCTTCGCAATGGACGAGCCAGGCATCGGCGTTCGGACTGATGCCGTGGTGAACGTGAAAGGCGAACACGGGCACGCCGTGCTGCACGCCGTAGGCATGCGCCAGGTGCAACAGGACGGAGGAATCGAGACCGCCACTGTAGGCGATCGCGATCGGGTCGGGAGAAACGTCGCGCAGGCCGCTCAAGGCCCGCGCAAATGCTGCCGGAAGGTTCCCGGCGATCTGCTGGCTCACTCTTCGGCCGGCGTCGTTTCTTTGAACTTGCCGTAGCTCATCAACTTTTGATGGCGCTGCTCGATCAAGTCCTTGGTTTTGATGCCCTGGAACTGGCGCAGCGTGTCGGCCAGTGCGCGCTTGAGCATGGTTGCCATGGCTTTCGGGTCGCGGTGGGCGCCGCCCAGCGGTTCATTGATGATCTTGTCGATCAAGCCCATGGCCTTGAGGCGGTGGGCCGTCAGGCCAAGCGCGTCGGCAGCCTCGGAGGCGCGCTCAGACGTTTTCCAGAGGATCGATGCGCAGCCTTCGGGCGAGATGACGGAGTAGGTTGCATATTGCAGCATCAGCACGGCGTCGCCCACGGCAATGGCCAGCGCGCCGCCCGAGCCGCCTTCGCCGATGATGGTCGCGATCAGCGGCACCTTAAGTTCGGCCATCACGTACAGGTTGTGGCCGATGGCTTCGGACTGGCCGCGCTCTTCGGCGTCGATGCCGGGAAAGGCACCCGGGGTGTCGACAAAGGTGAAAATCGGCAGGCCGAATTTTTCAGCCACTTTCATCAGGCGCATGGCCTTGCGGTAACCTTCCGGCTTGGGCATGCCGAAGTTGCGCAGCGCGCGCTCCTTGGTGTCGCGCCCCTTCTGGTGGCCGATGACCATGCAAGCCTGGCCGTTGAAGCGGGCCAGACCGCCCACGATGGACAGATCGTCCGCATACGAACGGTCGCCGTGCAATTCGTGGAAATCGGTGAAGATTTCATTCACATAATCCATGGTGTACGGACGCTGCGGGTGGCGGGCAATTTGGGAAACTTGCCAAGGCGTCAGCTTGGCGTAGATGTCTTTGGTCAGCTGCTGGCTTTTTTTGGCCAGCCGATCGATCTCTTCGGAAATGTCCACCGCAGAGTCGTCCTGGACGAAGCGCAGCTCTTCAATCTTCGAATCGAGCTCTGCAATTGGCTGCTCAAAATTGAGGAATGTTGTTTTAATCATTATATCTCCGGATAAATTCAAGCCGCGACATGCCCCGCCGCGCGGCCGATACAAGCACTATTCTACCGCCGTTCAGCTATTCGACAAAAATGGGATCGAGGGAACGCCACAAATACCATGTGGCGACCGTACGCCACGGCTCCCAGTTGGCCGAGACTTCGCGCGCATCGCTGCGCGAGACCGGCTCGCCCGAAAAATAATTCTGGCTGATGCCTTGGATTAAGCCAGGGTCGTCGAGCGGCAGTACATTCGGGCGCAACAGATTAAATATCAAAAACATCTCGGCTGTCCAGCGTCCGATGCCGCGGATTTGCACCAGTTCGGCGATGACGGCTTCGTCATCCATCTCCGCCCATTGGTTCGCATGCACGCGCTTGGCCTTGAAATGGTCGGCCAAGTCGAGGATGTATTCGGTCTTGCGCTTGGACAGACCGCAGCTGCCTAGCTGCTCGGCGCCCGCCTTGATGACCTGCGCCGGCGTAATTTTGGGGCACACGGTGATCAGCTTGTTCCAGGCCGCGTCGGCGGCCTTGGTGGTCACTTGCTGACCGACCACGGAGCGCGCGAGCGTGGTGAACGGGTCGCCATGGCCGACCAGATGCAGGTCGCCAAATTGCGGGATCAGCTTTTTCATGATGCGGTCGCGCTTCATGAGTTCGGTTTTGGCTTGTTCCCAATAGGCAGGCACTGCGAGTACCAGCGAGGTGGTCCCCGCGCTGTCCTTGTGCAGCGCCATCATGCGCGACGCCAGGAGGTGGTGCCGTCCGGCTTGTCTTCGAGGATGATGCCTTCGTTCAGTAAGTCGGCGCGGATCTTGTCGGAGGCGGCGAAATTTTTCGCTTTTTTGGCGGCGATGCGCTCGTCGATGCGCGCCTGGACGGCGTCGCCAGCGTCTTCGCTGCCTTGTAAAAATTGCTGCGGCGTGCGTTCGAGTAAGCCGATCACGCCGGCCAGCGCCTTGTACTGGCGCGCATGGGCGAGCGACTTGCTTTTGTTCAGTTCCGTGGCCAGGTCGAACAGCGCCGCGAGCGCGACCGGCGTGTTGAAGTCGTCGTCCATCGCTTCGCGAAAACGCATGGCATGCGCTTCTTCCCAGTCGACGGCGACATCGATGCCGGCCAGATCGACGTCAGCCAGCTCAACGTCAACCAGCGCCGTGTACAGGCGCGTGAGCGCGGCCTTGGCGTCGTCCAGATGGGCGTCGGAATAGTTGAGCGGGCTGCGATAGTGTGCGCGCAAAATAAAAAAACGAACGACTTCGGCATCATACTTTTTCAGCACATCGCGGATCGTGAAAAAATTGCCCAGCGACTTGGACATCTTTTCGTTATCGACGCGCACAAAGCCGTTATGGAGCCAGAAATTGGCCATCGGATGGCCAAAAGCGCCTTCGGACTGGGCGATTTCATTTTCGTGGTGGGGAAACTGCAAATCAGCCCCGCCGCCGTGAATGTCGAATTGTTTGCCCAGCGTGGCGCACGACATGGCCGAGCATTCGATATGCCAGCCGGGACGTCCGCTGCCCCATTTGGAATCCCATTTCACTTCATCGGGCTCTGATTCCTTGGACGCCTTCCAGAGCACAAAGTCGAGCGGGTCGCGTTTGCCGGTATTGACGTCCACGCGTTCGCCGGCGCGCAGGTCGTCGAGCGACTTGCCCGACAGTTTGCCGTAGCCTTCAAAATTGCGGACTGCATAATTGACGTCGCCGTCTGCGGCGCGATAGGCCAGCCCTTTTTGCTCGAGCAGCTCGATAATGCCCAGCATCTGCGGTACGTACTGCGTGGCGTGCGGGACCACGTCGGGCGCCAGGATGCCCAGTGCAGCCGTGTCTTCATCCATGTATGTTTCAAAACGCGACACCAGCGCATGGATCGACTCGCCGTTTTCCACGGCGCGCTTGATGATTTTGTCTTCGATGTCGGTGACGTTGCGCACGTAGGTGACCTGGTAGCCCGACGCCTTGAGCCAACGATAGATTACGTCGAAGGCCATCATCATGCGCGCGTGGCCGATATGGCAGTAATCGTAGACCGTCATGCCGCAGACATACATGCCCGCCTTGCCTGGTACGATCGGAACGAAGACCTGCTTGTCACGCGCAAGCGTGTTGTAAATCTTTAGTTGGCTCATCGGATTTCTACTGGTGACAGCGCGCGCCACACCCGGGCAATACCATCACCAGGCGCGAGCGCCGCATAGGCGCGCACCGGTGAAACGGTTATTGCTTCGAGATCGTTGGCGCCCTCTGCGTGTTCTTCTTTGGGATAGAATAGGGCGTTGCGAGCAAAGTATAGCATTGATAAAATCCCGACTGGCCGCATATGGATCAGGTTTATTTTTGCGTAAAAGGCTTGACAGCCGATCCGCCACTTTATATCAAATGTTCAACACCAAGGAAGCCCTAATGCAAGAATCGAAAATGTTTTCGAAATTGGTCCGCACGCCCCTGCTCGTCCGCTTCCTCACCGTATTTTGCGGCCTCACGCTCAGCCACGCTGTCATGGCCGCCGAACCGCCGCAAGTGGCCATCAATACCAGCATGGGTGAAATCGTCGTGGAACTGGACCAGGAAAAAGCGCCGAAAACGGTCGCCAATTTTCTTACCTACGTCAAGAGCGGCCATTACAAGGGAACCATTTTCCACCGCGTGATCGACGGCTTCATGATCCAGGGCGGCGGCATGGACGCCAAGCTCAATCAAAAGAAAACCAACAAGCCGGTCGAGAACGAAGCCAAGAACGGCCTCAAGAACGTGCCCTACTCGCTCGCCATGGCGCGCACCGCCGATCCGCATTCGGCCACGTCGCAGTTTTTCATTAACGTTGCCAACAACGAGGCGCTCGATTATCCGGGGCGCGACGGCTTTGGCTACACGGTGTTCGGCAAGGTCGTGTCGGGCCAGGATGTGGTCGACAAGATCAAGGGCGTGCTGGTCGATGATGTCAAGGGCCAGCAAAACGTGCCGGTCATTCCGATCGTGATCAAGGGCGCCACGCTGGTCAAGGCGCCAGCGGTACTGAAACAGTAATAAAGCGCAGTAAAATAGCGATCAAACAAAAACTCTACTGAAGGATCTCATCATGGCCGTACTGATTACCACCAACATGGGCAATATCACCGTTGAACTGGATGCTGAAAAAGCGCCGAAAACGGTTGCCAACTTCCTCGAATATGTTTCTAAGGGCCACTACAGCAATACGATTTTCCACCGCGTGATCGGCAACTTCATGATCCAGGGCGGCGGTTTCGACCCTGACCTGAAGCAAAAGCCGGCTGACCAGCAAGTGGAAAACGAAGCCAAGAACGGCCTGAAGAACAAGCCGTACACGCTGGCAATGGCGCGCACGTCGGATCCACATTCGGCCTCGGCGCAGTTCTTCATCAATACCGTGGACAACAGCTTCCTCGACTATCCGGGCCAGGATGGCTGGGGTTACGCCGTGTTCGGCAAAGTGACCGACGGCACCGACGTGGTTGACAAGATCCGCAAAGTTCCGACCGGTCGCAGCGGCATGTTCTCGTCCGACGTGCCAAAAGAGTCAGTCATCATCGAGAAGATCGAAGTCATCTGATGCACTGCGGGCATCCGGTTCCGGCCTTTGCGCGATGACGATGCCCGCGCGCACGCTCGCGCTGTTCATTTCCGACCTGCACCTGCAGACCTCGCATCCCGAAACCTGTGCGGCATTTTTTGCCTTCCTGCAGGATCGGGCGATGGCCTCGCAGGCGCTCTACATTCTCGGCGACCTGTTCGAATATTGGGCAGGCGACGACGATCTCGCTGATTCGTTCCACCAAACAATTACACAAGCCATACGCGCCGTGGTTGACGCCGGCGTGGCCGTTTACTGGATCGCAGGCAATCGCGATTTTCTGGTGGGCGCGGCATTTGCTGCCGCTACCGGCGTGACGCTGCTGGCCGAACCGCATGTTGCCGACATCGGCGGTCAACGGGTGGTGCTGGTGCACGGCGACGCGCAGTGCACCGGGGACGTGAAGTACCTGGCGTTTCGCGCCCAGGTGCGCGATCCGGTGTGGCAGGCGCAATTTTTGGCAATGCCGCTGGCGCAGCGCAAGGCAATCATCGCCGGCATGCGCGAGGGCAGCAAGGAAGCGCACAGCACCAAGAGCGCCGAGATCATGGACGTGGCGCCCTCTGCCGTCGATGCGCTGTTCGATGCCGCCGCATGCGACGTCATCATTCACGGCCACACCCACCGCCCGGCCCTGCACGCGCACGGCGGACGGCGGCGTTACGTGCTGCCGGACTGGGAGCCGTATGCCGAACCGGCGCGCGGCGGCTGGATCGCCATTGGAAGCGACGGCGCCGTCACACGGTTCGACCTCGACGGCAAAGTGCTCGCCAGCACGCCGTAATGGACAGGCTTCCTGCGCCGATCGTCATTGCCATGGCCCTGATAGGCCTCATGTTCGCCGCTATCATGCTGGGCAGTGGATGGCATTATGGACGGCGCCGGACCTGGATCAAGGTCCAGGCACTGGTGATCAACACCGCCTTCGACAGCGAGGACCCCAAACTGCTCGATCTTACCGTGACTTACCCGGTAAAAGCAGGTTCAGGACCGACGGTTCAGCGGGAATCCACTGTCAGTGTCGATGCATCCATGTGCGAAAAAGCGTTTGGCGTTGCCGACCTGCGCCTTCACGATCAGTTGCTGCGCATGCCGCTCGACGTCTGGTATGCGCGCGAGTTTCCCTACGATAGCTACGCTGTCGAACAGTGCGCATCTTCCAGGCGAAAGGAAGCTGTCGCCGCTTGCTGCATTGGCGCGTTGATTCTGGCGCTCACCATGTTGCTGCTGTTCAGCCAGCTGTAACCCACCCGGCCCTGCGCCCGCAATCCATCGATAGCCATATCAAAATTGTGTTGACTACTATAATATTAGTGTTATAGTTCACTACATCACCACTTTGATACCCCACCAATAGGAGGACGTATGATCCAAACAGCACCACCAGCGCGGGAGCGCATGACATGACGACCGGCTGGAACGATAACACCCCCATTTACCGCCAGCTCAAGGAACGGGTCATCGGCATGATGCTCGACGGCGTCCTGAAAGCGGGCGACGCCCTGCCCTCGGTTCGCCAGGTGGCGGCCGAGTACCAGCTCAATCCGATCACTGTTTCCAAGGCTTACCAGGAACTGGTGGACGACAATCTCGTAGAAAAAAGAAGGGGAATTGGCATGTACGTCACCGAAGGCGCGAGCGAAAAACTGTTGGCCAGCGAACGCGAGCGTTTCGTGCGCGAAGAATGGCCCGCCATGGTCGAGCGTATTCGCCGGCTCGGCCTCGATGTCGAGCAATTGCTGCGCAGCAGCGCGGCGAGCGGAGCGCAGTCATGAGCGCCGTCATTTCCGCCAAGGGCTTGAGCAAGCATTACGGCAAGTCGGTCGCCGTCGACAATATCAGCTTTGAGATCCCCGCCGGCAAGATCGTCGGTCTGATCGGACCGAACGGTTCGGGCAAGACCACCACCCTCAAGGCAGCCCTCGGGCTGATCCCGTTCGAGGGCGAACTGTCGGTGCTGGGCTTTGACCCGCGCACCCAGCGCGACCAGCTGATGCAGGATGTGTGCTTCATCGCCGACGTGGCAATCCTGCCGCGCTGGCTGCGCGTGGGCGACGCCATCGACTTCGTGGCCGGCGTGCATCCGCGCTTTGACCGCAAAAAGGCTGAACGCTACCTGGCCAACACCAAGCTCAAGCCTTCGATGAAGGTCAAGGAAATGTCCAAGGGCATGGTGGTGCAACTGCACCTGGCGCTGGTGATGGCGATCGATGCCAAGCTCTTGGTGCTTGACGAACCGACGCTGGGCCTGGACATCTTGTACCGCAAGCAGTTCTATCAGAACTTGCTGGAAGACTATTTTGACGAACACAAGACGATCGTCATCACCACCCACCAGGTCGAGGAGATCGAACACATCCTCACCGACCTGATGTTCATCCGCGACGGCAAGATCGTGCTGTCGGCGTCGATGGACGAATTGAGCGAGCGCTATACCGAAGTGATGGTGTCGGGCGACAAATTGACGGCCGCCAATGCGCTGTTGCCGATCGACCAGCGCACTGTGTTCGGCAAGTCCGTGATGCTCTTCGATGGCGTGTCGCGTGCCCAGCTCTCCGCCCTCGGCGAAACCCGCAACCCAAGCGTCGCCGACCTGTTCGTTGCGACCATGAAAGGAACCTACGCATGAAAACGATGAAATGGCTGGTGCGCCGCGAATTTTGGGAGCACAAGGGCGCAATGTTCTGGGCGCCGATCGTGGCGGCGGCGCTGATGTTCTGCTTCTTGAGCGGCACAATGATCTACGGCGCGGCGCAGGGCGAATTCAAGAGCCACATCTCGGTCAAGATGGACAATGCCGTTGAAACGACGTCAATCCATACCGCCTTCGACGCCCTGCCCGCGGCTGAAAAGCAAAAAATGGCTGACATCGCCGCCAGCAGCTACCTGGCCCTGGCCGCGCCGCTGCTGCTCATGCTGGCCGCGGTCGCTTTCTTTTATTGCCTGAGCGCCCTGCATGACGAACGGCGCGACCGCAGCATTTTGTTCTGGAAGTCGCTGCCGGTGTCGGACGCGCAGACCGTGCTGTCCAAGGTCCTTACGGCCGGCGTCGTCGCGCCGCTGATCACCATCGCGGTGGGCGTGTTCCTGTCGGTGCTGACCATGTTGGTCGTGGGCACTGTCGCCGCCGTGCAAGGCATCAACATGTTTGGTCTCGTACTGTCGAACGCCAGCTTCTACCTGGCGCCGCTCCAGCTGCTCGGCCTGCTGCCGGTGTATCTGGTGTGGGCCTTGCCCACCATCGGCTGGCTGCTGATGGTGTCGTCGTGGGCCAAGTCGAAAGTGTTCCTGTGGGCCGTGGGTGCGCCGCTGCTGCTGGTCGGCATGCTTAAGTGGGCCACGCACATTCTTGGCTTCGGCATCGACACGCATTGGGTCACCGAAAACATCGTCGCCCGCGGCTTGGTCGGCTTGGTGCCTGGAAACTGGTTGCCGCTGTCGCACATTGACAAAGTAGCGCTCGCTGGCGGCGACCGCGCCACATTCATGACCGAAGTGTTCACCATGTCGTGGATGACGCTGGCAACGCCGCAAGCCATGATTGGCGCAGTTGCCGGCGCGGCCATGATCTTTGCCGCGATCCGGATTCGGCGCTGGAAAGACGAAGGTTAATCGACTTGAAACGCCGCGCTTTTACGACGGCGCCCCCACTTGACGACACAGATCAGGTTGCGGAAATACAGTAGGGCGCAAAAGCGCAGCGCATTGCGCCCTACTATCGAAAGCCGGTGACTATTCGAACTGCTGTTTGAACGATTCAAACTGCTGCTTGAGCGCTTCAACTTCACCGCGCAAGGCGGCCACTTCCTGCTCCAGCTGCCCTACCCGACTGCCCTGCGCCGACGGCGAAGCCGACGCCGTGCCGAAGGCGCTTTCCTGCTGCGCCAGCGCGGCGTCGCCGCCGAGCAGCTGACCGTAGCGCGGCTCCTTGGTGCCGGGCGCAAGCGCCAGGCGCGCGACGATGGGCGGGTATTTGTCGATCAAAAACTGCAGGCACGTTTCGACGTCAGAGACGCTTTTGAAGTCGTGCAGGCGCCCGCTGCGGGTGCGGATTTCGCCGGCCGTTTGCAGACCACGCAGCATCAGCACGGTGAGCACGGCCAGCTTGTCCTGTTCAAGCGACCATTTGATGCGCATGCGGTGCTCGTACTTGGCGGCGCGCGCACCCGCTTGCGTGATGCCGTTGACGTATTTTCGCTGCATCAGGCTTTGCAGCACTTCCTGCACCGTCTCGTCGGAGAGCTGCATCACCGGGTCGCGGCTAGACAGTTGATTGCAGCCGTTGGTGATGGCGTTGAGCGTCATCGGATAGTTATCCGGCGTGAGCGCTTCTTTCTCGGCCAGCACGGCCAGCACGCGGATTTCAAACGGGTCCAGGATGGGCGCGCCGTCGGGTGTTTCTTGTGTCATGGCTTCCTTACTCGACCAGTTTATTGAGCTCTACCGAATCCAATTTATCACATTCGGGCATGCTCGCGCAGGCTATTCCCGACGCCTTCATCAGCGCCGTCAGGCGTTCGAGCTGCTCGTCCTGGCGCGCGGCGTGGTTGATCAGGCCGTGCAAGGCTTTCGAGAGCGGGTCGTCGCCGTTGGGCGTGACGCCGTAGGCCGAAAACAAATGGGCGCTGAGCGAATCGGCATTCTTCTGGACGATGTGCGCCGGGTTGCCCACCGCCGTCGCGCCGGCCGGCACCGGCTTGATGACAACCGCGTTCGAGCCGACCTTGGCATACTCGCCCACCGTAAATGAACCGAGCACCTTGGCGCCGGCGCCGATGATGACGCCGCGTTCGAGCGTGGGGTGGCGCTTGGTGCCGGCGCCAAGCGAGGTGCCGCCCAGCGTCACGCCCTGGTAGATGGTGCAGTCGTCGCCCACGTTGGCGGTCTCGCCGATGACCACGCCAAAGCCATGGTCGATAAAGACCCGGTGGCCGATGGTGGCGCCGGGGTGGATTTCGATGCCGGTGATGATGCGCGCGATATAGGAAATGAAGCGGCCTATCCATTTGAGTTCGCGCGTCCAGCAGGCGTGCGCCCAGCGATGCATCATGATGGCCTGGAAGCCCGGATAGCAGGTAAACACTTCCCAGGCATTGCGCGCCGCGGGGTCGCGCTCAATGATGCTCTTGATATCGTCGCGCAGATTGGGGAACATAGATGGGGAGGGAAACAGTTGCGATACAGGCATGGTAGCGTATTCGCCCCATGCTTGCTTACGGGGGGTCAAAGTCGACGGGGCGATCAAAAGGTCCCCGGCTGAGCGTGGCGCAATGCGCGCGCAGCGCTTTTGCGCCCTACGGTGCGTGGGAGATTCGTTGGCACGTTCGTGCCCAGATTCGAGCCGGATTCGGGCCGGATTCGGGCGAAACCCGTGGCGATCGCGTGGCAAATCCGTCGCACACCGTAGGGCGCAAAAGCGCAAGGCGCGCATTGCGCCACGATCGGCCTGCGGCGTCAGCCTTCCTTGGCCAGCCGCTGGCGGCGCGCTTCGTACAGGCAGACGCCCGACGCCACCGAGACGTTCAAGCTCTCGACCGAACCAAACATCGGGATATTGACCAGCATGTCGCACGTCTCGCGCGTCAGGCGGCGCATGCCCTCGCCTTCCGAACCCATGACCAGCGCAGTCGGGCCGGTAAAGTCGGCCTGGTACAAGCCCTTGTCGGCGTCGTCGCTGGTGCCGATCAGCCAGATGTCGCGGTCCTTCAGGTCGCGCATGGTGCGCGCCAGGTTGGTCACGGCAATGTACGGCACGGTTTCGGCCGCGCCGCTGGCAACCTTGGCGACGGTCGCATTCAAGCCCACCGCACGGTCCTTGGGCACGATCACTGCGTGTGCGCCAACGCCGTCGGCCACGCGCAGACAGGCGCCCAGGTTGTGCGGGTCGGTGATGCCATCCAAAATGAGCAGCATCGGCGGACCTTCGATCGCGTCGAGCAATTCGTCCAGGTTGCGCGCCAGCGCCAGCTGGCTGGCAAACGCGATCACGCCCTGGTGGCGGCGGGTGCCGACGATCTTGTCAAGGCGCGCCGAATCGACCGGCATCACGCGCACGCCCATGCCCTTGGCGCTGGCGATCAGGTCGTGCATGCGCCGGTCTTCGCGCGTGGCGTCGACAAAAATCTCTTCCACCGACGACGCTTCATGACGCAAGCGCGAGGTCACCGCGTGGAACCCGAAAATCATTTTATTCTTCATTACTTCTTATCGCTTATTCTTGTTGGACTTGCTGGTTTTGGCTGCCGGCTTGGCTGAGCGCGAAGCGCTCTTGGTGCCGGCCGACGCCGATTTGCTGCGGCGTGGCTTGGCTTCACTGGTGTCGAGGTCATAGCGCCCCGCGGTGTTGACCTTCGGCTCGCGCGACTTGCCCGGTTTGGCGTCGAGCGCCTTGTGCGCGGCGCTCTTGGGCTGGCCCGCACCGGTGTCGGCGGCGATACTGCCGCCGGCCAGCACCAGGTCGATCTTGCGCGCTTCCAGGTCCACCCGCGCCACCTGCACCGTCACGCGGTCCGTCAGCTGGTAGCGCTTGCCGGTGCGTTCGCCGCGCAGTTCGTGGCGCGCATCGTCGTACTGGAAAAAGTCGGTGCCAAGTTCGGTGATGTGCACCAGGCCTTCGACAAACAGGGCATCGAGCTGCACGAAAATGCCGAAGGTCGTCACGCCCGACACCACGCCGGTGAATTCCTCGCCCAGCTTGTCCTTGATGAAGTAGCACTTGAGCCAGGCTTCGACGTCGCGCGAGGCTTCGTCGGCGCGCCGCTCGTTGGCCGAACAGTGCACGCCCAGGGCGTCCCAGATCGTCAAGTCCTTCTCGTTTTTCTGGGTGCCGGCCGCCTTGTCCTTGGCCTTCTGCTTGCGCGTGGCGTTCGAGACGTTGGAGTTGAGGGCGGTCAGGTCGATGCCCTTCGGCTCGTATTTTTTGCCGAGCAAAATGGCCTTGATGGCGCGGTGCGTCAGCAGGTCGGGATAGCGGCGAATCGGGCTGGTGAAGTGGGCATAGGCCTCGTACGCCAGGCCGAAGTGGCCGATATTGTCGGGGCTGTAGACCGCTTGCTGCATCGAGCGCAGCAACATGGTTTGCAGTAGCTGGGCGTCGGGACGGTCCTTGATCTGCTTCATCATGTTGGCGTAGTCGCCCGCTGTCGGCTTGTCGCCGCCTTGCAGGTCCAGGCCCACCTGCTTCAAGAAGGTGCGCACTTGCGTGAGCTTTTCCTTGGTCGGCGAGGCGTGGATGCGGTAGGTGCCCGGATGCTTGTGGCGAATCAGCAGGTCGGCCGCGCACACGTTCGCGGCCAGCATGCATTCTTCGATCACCTTGTGGGCGTCGTTGCGGGTGCGCGGGATGATCTTTTCGATCTTGCCCAGGGCATTGCAGACGATGTAGGTTTCGGTGGTTTCAAAGTCGATCGCGCCGCGTTCCTGGCGCGCCTTGTGCAGCGCGTGGTACACATCGTACAAATTGAGCAGATGGGGCACGATGGCCGGACGGCGCGCAGCTTCAGGGCCGGCGGTGTTGCCCAGGATGTCGGCCACTTCGTTGTAGGTCAGGCGCGCGGCCGAATGGATCACGGCCGGATAGAACTGGTACGCCTTGATCTCGCCCTTGTCCGAAATGACGGCGTCGCAAACGAGCGTCAGACGGTCGACGGCCGGGTTCAGCGAACACAGGCCGTTCGAGAGTTTTTCGGGCAGCATCGGGATCACGCGGCGCGGAAAGTACACCGATGTGCTGCGCTCGAGCGCGTCGACGTCGAGCGCGTCGTTCGGCTTGACGTAATGGCTGACGTCGGCAATGGCGACGATCAGGCGGAAGCAGTTGGCCTTGCCCACGACCACCGGTTCGCAATAGACCGCGTCATCGAAGTCGCGCGCGTCTTCGCCGTCGATGGTGACCAACGGTACGTCGCGCAGGTCGACCCGGTCTTCGAGGTCGGCGTCGCGCACTTCGCCGGGCAGCTTGGCGGCGCTCTTGAGCGCGGCGGCTGAAAAGATATGCGGCACGCCGAACTTGCGCACGGCAATTTCGATTTCCATGCCAGGGTCGTCCAGGTCGCCAAGTACTTCAACGACCTTGCCGGCCGGCTGCTTGAAGCGCGACGGCTGCTCGGACAATTCAACGCTGACGATCTGGCCAGCCTTGGCCTTGCCGGGTGTGCCGGACACTAAAATGTCCTGGCCGATGCGCTTGTCTTCAGGGGCGACGATCCAGACGCCATTTTCATTTAACAGGCGGCCGATGACGTGCGTGTTGGCGCGCGAGACGACTTCGACGATGGTGCCTTCCTGGCGCCCGCGGCGGTCGGTGCCGGTGACTTTGGCCAACACGCGGTCGCCATGCAGCACTTTCTGCATTTCTTTGTCGGACAAGAACAGATCTTCGCCCGGTTCGTCGGGGATGACGAAGCCGAAGCCGTCGCGGTGCGCGCTGACCCTGCCTGCGACAAAACCGGTGTCTTGCGACAGCGAGTAGTTGCCTTCGTCGTCGGAGAAGATCTGGCCGTCGCGCTGCATGGCGTTCAAGCGGCGCGTGAGAACTTCGATCGCGGCAGTCTTGACCTTGAGCGTGCGCGCGATCTCTTGCAGATCAAGCGGCGCCTGAGCGTTACGGAAAATGCCGAGAATATCCTCGCGGCTAGGGATGGTGTGTGTAATTTGGTTCAAATCGTTTTCTATATTTGTTTTTGGCAGTGGACCCGCTACTTCTTGGCGGGCACTGACACGGTGATTATTGACACGGTGATAGGCGTAGTGTAACGGACACCCGTGCGTTTCGCCTAACGTAGCGTGCTGCGAAGTTTCTTTTACCGGAGCTTTGACATTTCAAAATGTTCCGCTATAATTTTGGTCTTTCGCGGCGAGCCAGATCTGCAGCGGAAAAAATGCAGCATATTGGCAGCGGAAACAGCAGCGGAGTAACGAAAGTTAGTCTGGCGCAAAACTTCAAAGGCTAGTATGATAGCAGTTCTCGGCGGCAACGCCGGGTTGCAGTGAGTAATCGCAGGAATATGCCCACGTGGCGGAATTGGTAGACGCGCATGGTTCAGGTCCATGTGCCTTCGGGTGTGGGGGTTCGAGTCCCTCCGTGGGCACCACTCTATTTCGGTAGAGATTTCCGCAGCAGTCAGTAAGCAGTCAATCAGTAGTCAATCAGTAAGCTCATCGATTCGCCGTAATCGCTCGATTGCGGCGTTTTAGTTTGAGTCAGTAGCAGACTTGTTGTATCAGTGCCCACGTGGCGGAATTGGTAGACGCGCATGGTTCAGGTCCATGTGCCTTCGGGTGTGGGGGTTCGAGTCCCTCCGTGGGCACCACTCTACCGGAAGTAACTCCGCATGAATTCGCAATATTTACGGCGCCGCAGTCCTTGCAAAAGGCTGCGGTGTTTTGCGTTGGCAGGCTTGATTCAAAGCAATGCGGCATTCAGCGTGCATATGGTCTACACTGAACCAACTCCCGCCAGAGGAAGAAGGCCGTGAAAATGTCGCCCCCCGTCAACGCCGCCACGTCGTCCATGCATGCCGACATCGATCCGCTGTCACTGCAGGTCAATTATCACGCCCTGCTGTCGGCCTCGCCCGACACCGTGCTCCTGTTCGACATCGACAGCGGTCGCCTGATCGACGTCAACCCCAAGGCATGCTCGCAGTTCGGTCTGTCCGAGCGCGAATTGCTCGCGCGCCGCCTGATTGACCTGTGCCCTCCCGTCCAGCGCGACGGCACCCCTTCGCAGCAATTGATGGACCATTTTATTGCGCGCGTGTGCAACGGCGTGCTGCAAGTGTTCGAGGCCGAGTTCGTGCATAACAGCGGGCGCCTGATCGAGTGCGAACTGCGCCTGGTGATCATGCCCACGCCCAGTGGCCGCTTGATGCACGTGCGCCTGATCGACGTTACGCGCCGCAACCAGGCCGAAAAGCTGCGCAAGGGCCAGGGCCAGGTGCTGGAAATGGTCGCGCGCGGCGCGCCGCTGACGGCCACGCTGGACCAGCTGATGCTGCTCATCGAAAGCCAGTCCGACGGCGTCATCTGCAGCGTGATGCTGCTCGACGACGACGGGATCAAGCTGCGCCCGGGCGCGGCGCCCAGCCTGCCCGCCTCCTACATGGCGCTGCTGGACGGCGTTGCCATCGGTCCTGACGTCGGCTCTTGCGGCTCGGCCATGTTTCGCAAGGAAGCGGTGATCGTCTCCGACATCTCGACCGATCCACTGTGGGCGCCCTACCGGGCATTGGCCGCGCCCTACGGTTTGCGCGCCTGCTGGTCGACCCCGATCTACCTCGACCAGCAACAGGTGCTGGGCAGTTTCGCCATGTATTACCGCGAAGTGCGCTCGCCCGACCAGGACGACATGCGCCTGATCGAAGTGGCCACGCACCTGGCCGGCATCGCCATCGAACGCACGCGCCGCGAGCGCGAACTGAACCAGCACCGCGAACATCTCGAGGAACTGGTGGCCGCGCGCACGGCGGCGCTGACGGCGGCGCTGGAGACACTCTCGCTCACGCAAGACGAACTGGTGCGGCGCGACAAGCTGGCCGCGCTGGGCGCGCTGGTGGCCGGCGTTGCGCACGAACTCAATACGCCGATCGGCAACAGCCTGGTGGTGGCCACCACCATGGCCGAACACGTGCAGCAGTTGGCCGATGGCGTGGCGGGCGGGCTGCGCCGCTCCACGCTCGAAAACTATCTCGCGCGGGCGCACGAGGCGGGCGACCTCCTGGTACGCAACCTGCACCGCGCCGCCAAGCTCGTCACCACTTTCAAGCAGCTCGCAGTGGACCGCACCACGTCGCAGCGGCGCGATTTTTCGGTGGCGGAGCTGATTGAAGAAGTCGCCTTGCCGCTGCGCATAGCGATTCGCCAGCGGCCGGTCAGCGTGGAACTGTCGATCGCGCCCGCACTGAACGCACCGACCATGGACGGCTACCCGGGTCCCTTGTCGCAAGTGCTGAGCAACCTGTTTGAAAATTGCCTGGTGCACGCCTTTGCGCCGGACGGGCACGGCACCATCCGCATTGCGGCCTGGCCGGTGGGTGAGGACCAGGTCAGCATCTCCGTGGCCGACGACGGCGCTGGCATCGCGCCCGAACTGGCCGACCGCGTGTACGATCCGTTCTTTACCACCAGGCTAGGGTCCGGTGGCTCCGGCCTGGGCTTGCACGTGGCCCACAATATCGTCAGCGGCGTGCTGGGCGGCCATATCGCGCTGCACAGCGACGTTGGCCAGGGAAGCTGTTTTACGCTGCTGCTGCCGCGCGTCGCGCCGGACGCCAAGGCGCCCGCTTGATCTGCACCCATGTGCGGTGCTTGACTTGCGGCGCCAACAGGCTATGCTCGGCTTCAATGATGAAATCTTTCTCCTCGCTTGGCGCCCTCACCCTGCTTGCATGTATCAGCGCGGGCGCGGTGGCCGGTCCCGCGCCCTGGTACACCTGGCGCAGCAAGCTCGACGGAAAGCAGGTCTGCGCCCAAACCGCGCTCGGCCCAGGCTGGGAAAAGGCACACGGCCCATTCAAAGATAGCCATTGCACAAAGCTGGCGTACACTCAATAATACCTTGAACAGCATTGCCCTTTGAGGAGAGATTCAACACGTCGTCCGTAGCATCCATTCAAACTGAGGAGAAGTTAATGTTTACGAATCCCGAACAATTTGCATCCGCCACCAAGACTCTTTTTGAACTCCAGATGATGACCTTTAACGCCCTCACCAGCAAGGCGGTCGAAGGCGTGGAACAGGTCGTTGCCTTGAACATGGCGACGGCAAAAAACTCGGTGGAAGGGTCGATGGCGGCAGGTAAAGAAATGAGCCAGGCCAAGGATGCCAAGGCCGCCATGGCTGCGGCCGCCGCGCACGCGCAGCCGAACGTGGAAGGAGTCGTTGAATACGGCTCCCAGCTCAAGGTCATTATCGACGACATCCACACCGAATTTACGAGCGCGGCCGACGCCCATATCGCCGAAGCGAAAAGCACGCTGTCGGCCCTCATCTATGATGTGACTAAGAACGTCAAGCCGGGTTCGGAAAATGCAGTGCAGATCATGAAGGCCGCGATTGACAATGCCTTCCAGGGCTACGAGCAAGTCACCCAGGCCACGCGCCAGGCGGTCCAGGTTGTCGAAGACCAGATTGCAAAGGCAACCGAACAGGTAGCGCCAAACGAGAAGCGGGCGAAAAAAGCAGGATAGGCTGGTGCAGGCGAAGCTCAGTCGCCGAGATCAACATCAACATTGACGCCAGCATCAACATTGACGTCAACATCAACATTGACGTCAACATCAACAGCAAGCCATGCCGCTGCGCATTGCGCGCCAGCGGCATGGCCTGTTTCAAGAAAGTACGCCCCCTGCCACCAGTCCGCCACACATGACCACGAACAGCATGATCAAGGTAGTGCGCTTGCGTGCCGGCAGTTGCGCCAGGTACGTTATGGTTGGTGCTCTCATGTTTTCTCCCGCTAGTGTGATTGTTGTGTGAGAATTCGATTACTTTTTCACCGGAACGTTCGGTTGATTCAGGAGGTCCAGCACCTCCTCGGTAGTGGAGCGAGGCCCCTGCGAGGCAGCGATGGTCTTTTGCGGGCGGCCTGCACGCGGCTTGCTGCGCTCCGTTTTTTCCACGGCCGGGATGATCTCGCCGCCAACGCTGGTGCGTAAAATCGTCGCCAGATTCTGGGCTTCGGCGCGCACGTCGCCCGTCACGATCCTGTTTTTGACCGTCAGGTCGGCCAGCGCCTTGCTCGACACGCGCAGGCCGCTCACTGCCAGCAAGCTGGTTGCCACGACGTTGTCCGGGTCAAGCTCCAGCACTTTTTTCGCATGCGTGATGGTCTCCCCGTATTCGTGGCAATCGAAGCTGACCTGGGCAATGCGCAGCCAGGCGGTCTTCTCCAGCGGGTAAGCCCGCGTAGCGATTTTCAGGGTGGCGACGGCAGCGGCGCTCTGACCCAACTTGAGCGCGCTGTCGGCCTGCTGCAGCAAGGTGGCCATGGCAGGCGGCGCGGGCGGCGCCGGCGTGGTCGATGCGCAGGCGGCGAGCACCGCAACGCATGAGAGGCTCATAAGAAATTGTTTCGCATTCATGGCAGGCCTCGAGTTGTAGTCCGAAGTCTATTATTGGTTCCCGAAAAAGCACGGCGATTGCGCCTGATCAATGTACCGGTGCGGCACGCTTCATTTCGGAAAACAAAAGCGACACCGGGCGGACAATCGGAAGGAAGCAAGAGAAAGATCATGGCGATCTCGTGCAGTTTCTTTCTAATTAGGAACGTGGTTCCCAATCAAGGAGTCGAACTTGCACGCTTCCGACGACAAACCCTTTCCGCTCGCCCCAACGAAGCGGTCCCCGCAGCCCAGGCGCACCGTCAGCAAGAAAGACTTCAGCCTGCCCAAGCCGTATCGCCGTCAATTGTTCAGCGAAGAACCGGAGCGACTGACCCGCTTGCAAACGGCGATGCTGACCTTGGGCGCGCTGCTCGTAGCCGCGGTGCTTGCAGTGCTGGCCCTGCTGGCGCAGGAGAGCGATCATTCCCCGGACGGCAAGGTCATCGTGGCCGCCGCCCGGCTCGAGACCGTGGACTCGGTCGAAGCCCAGCTGGCGTCTTTACCCCCGCCTGCCGCGCCGGCTGAACCGCCCGTTCCGCCAGCGTTGCAGCATGAGGCGCGCACTGCCGGCATGCTGCCGACGCAGACGCCGGCCACACGCATGCACCCGGCGACCAAGCCGAAAGCGAAAGCCAAGGCCAGGCAGCCCACCCGGCTCGCCGGCGCGCCTAAAAAACCAGCACTGCACGGGCGCGCCCTGGCCGCCCTGCTCGAGCGCGAGAAAAAAATCAGGCCTGCGCCGATGAAACCGGCACCCCGGGAACCCACGCTGACGATCCCTGCGCCCGATCCGGATGTTGCCCTGATCGCGGCGATCTTGCTGCTCACGCCAGCGCCCCTGCCCGCCTCGGCGCCGGCGGTGGCGATGGAACTGGCCGGGCGCGCTCAGGGAACCTGCATGCCCGTTACGCCCAAGGACCACGGCTGCGCCGAATTGCACAAGTTGAAACCTTGACCGGCAAAAACCACAGCGCGCGCGAAAAGAGGGAATTTTCTGGGCTTTGCCGGGGTCAGAAGTTATACTGTATATAATCACAGTTAATAGAGAAGTCCGGTAGTGCAGATGCGCAAAGTGCTTGAAAACGAGTTTTACTATCTCGATAATTTCCATCGGGTGCTGGAATGGATCGCCGAGCGTTACGACGACCTGCTCCTTGACGATGAGCGCGCCTTCATCGCCCTGTTCGCGACCCTGCCCCAGCCTGCGCGCGCCCTGCTCGTGCGCATGGTCATGCGCAAAGGCACATTATTTCGCGCTAGCAAGCTCAACTACGCTGAAATCGGCTGCCCGGTCGAGGCCGCGCGCCATTTGCTGCCCACCGGCTGGGTCTCCTGCGACCCGGTCATGTCGCTCGACGAACTGTTCGACCTGCTGCTCAAAGACGAGCTGGCTACCGTTTTCCGCCTGTCGTTGCACGAAAAAGGCGCCCGCAAGGCCGAGCAGCTGGCAGCGCTGCGTACCCAGTTTGACGATGCGCGCGCCTTTTCGCACTGGTGCCGCGACTCCACCGACGTGGTCTACAGCATCCTTGTCAAACCCCTGTGCGACCGCTTGCGCCTCATTTTCTTTGGCAATCTGCGCCAGGACTGGACCGAGTTCGTGCTCTCCGACCTAGGTGTATTCAAGTTTGAAAAGGTCGACTTCAGCGCACACTCGCGCGGTTTTCGCCATCGGGGCGACGTCGACGACTATCTCGCGCTGCATGGCTGCAAGGAGCGCTTCGAAGCTGGCGAGGCGCTGGACGACGTGCTGCATTCCCTGCCGCCAGAGGCGTTTGACAATGACTGGATCGACAGCCGGCGCGAACGGCTGCTGTTCCAGATCGCCCAGCACGTTGAAAAGCAAAAGGACTGGGCCGGCGCCATTGATTTGTACACGCGCTGCCGCTTTCCCGGCGCGCGCGGCCGGGCCATCCGGGTGCTGGAAAAAGACGGTCAATACCAGCGCGCCCATACCTTGCTCACGCTGGCCCAAAAAGCGCCGGAGAGCGACGCCGAACGCCAGCAGCTCGCGCGCATCGGGCCGCGCCTGGCGCGCCGGCTTGGCCACGAAAAAGCGCCGTCGCGGCGCAACCCGGCGGTGCAGCGCCTGGACCTGCACCTGCCGATGCCGATGCCGCAGGAAGCGTGGTGGGTCGAAGGCGTGGTGCGCGACCATCTGCAGCGCGACGACGCGCCCGTCTTCTATGTCGAAAATGCGCTGATCAACGCGCTGTTCGGCCTGCTGTGCTGGCGCGCCATCTTCAGCGCCATTCCCGGCGCATTTTTCCACCCTTTCCACCGCGGCCCGGCAGACCTGTTCAGCGCCGATTTTTTTCCGCGGCGCGAAGCGGCGTTTCGGGCATGCTTGGCTGAACTCGACACCGACGCCTATCGCGCCGCCATCCGCGCCACCTATGCCGAAAAATGCGGCATCCAGTCGCCGTTTGTGACCTGGGAAGCGCTCAGCGCCGAACTGATCGAGATGGCGCTCGACTGCATCCCCGCGCTGCACCTGAAAAAATGGTGCGAGCGCATCCTGCTCGACATCAAGGCCAACCGCACCGGCTTTCCCGACCTGATCCAGTTCTGGCCCGCCGAGCGGCGCTACAACATGATTGAAGTAAAAGGCCCGGGCGACCGCCTGCAGGACAACCAGATGCGCTGGATCGAATACTGCGCCGCGCACCAGATGCCCATTTCGGTGTGCTACCTTCAGTGGTCCGGGCCGCCGGTTTGAGCTACGTCGTCGCCGTGCGCGCCCTGTGCGAGTTCACCGCCAAACAGGGCGACCTGGACTTGCGCTTTACGCCCTCGCCCACCGCGCTCGAAGGCATGGCCGGCCACGCCGTCGTCACCGGCCGGCGCGGCGCCACCTATCAGACCGAAGTGAGCCTGTCGGGCGAACACGGGCCACTGCTGGTGCGCGGGCGCGCCGACGGCTACGATCCGAACCAGAACCTGCTCGAAGAAATCAAGACCTTTCGCGGCGACCTGGCCAGCATGCCCGACAACCATCGCCACCTGCACTGGGCGCAGGTGCGCGTGTACGGCCACTTGCTGTGCCAAAAGCTCGGCCTGGACCAGGTCCACCTGGCGCTGGTGTACTTCGACATTGGGCGCCAGAGCGAAACCGTGCTGCGCGAGCTGGCAAGCGCGCAGACGCTGGCGGCGCTCTTCACCGGCCTGTGCGAGCGCTTCGTTGCCTGGGCCGAGCAGGAACTGGCGCACCGCCTGGCGCGCAACGCCGCTCTGGCCGCGCTGCAGTTTCCCCATCCGGCGTTTCGCCCCGGCCAGCGCGACCTGGCCGAAACCATCTTCAAGGCCAGCAGCAGTGGACGCTGCGTGATGGCGCAGGCGCCGACCGGCATCGGCAAGACGGTCGGCACGCTGTTCCCGGTCCTGAAGGCCGCGCCACAGCACAAGATCGACAAAGTGTTTTACCTGGCCGCCAAGACGCCCGGGCGCAAGCTGGCGCTTGACGCGGCGCGCTCGCTGACGGGCGACGCGGTTCCGCTGCGGGTGCTGGAACTGGTCGCGCGCGACAAGGCGTGCGAGCATCCCGACAAGGCTTGCCACGGCGACGCGTGCCCGCTGGCCAAGGGCTTTTACGACCGCCTGCCGCACGCGCGCAGCGCCGCCGCCGCCGCCGGCATGCTCGATCGCGCCGCGCTGCGCGACGTGGCGCTGGCGCACGAGGTATGCCCCTACTACCTGGGCAGCGAAATGGCCAAGTGGTCGGACTTGATCGTGGGCGACTACAACTACTACTTTGACCTGGGCGCCCTGCTGTACGGCCTGACGCTGGCCAACCAGTGGAAAATCACGGTGCTGGTGGACGAAGCGCACAACCTGGTCAACCGGGCGCGCCAGATGTATTCGGCCGAACTTGACCGGCTCGCCCTGCGCGCGGCGCGCGCGGGCTCGCCCAAGCTGGTGCAGACAGCGCTCGACAAGGTCGCCCGCAACTGGCCGGCCGCGGGCAGCGCCGCCTACGAAGTGCTCCCCGCGCCGCCCGAAAAACTGCTGGCTGCCCTGCAGGGCGCCAGCGCCACCATCACCGACTACCTGTCGGACAACCCGGCGCCGATGGACCCGGCCCTGCAGCGCTTTTATTTCGACGCCATGCATTTTGCGCGGCTCGCTGAACTTTTCGGCGAACACTCGCTGTTCGACGCGAGCATGGTCGACCCCAAAAACACGCGCCTGTGCATCCGTAACATCCTGCCCGCGCCCTTTCTCAAGCCACGCTTTGCGCTGTCGCATTCGACCGCGCTGTTCTCGGCCACGCTCAGTCCCTGGAATTATTATGGCGACGCGCTTGGACTGCCAGACAACAGCGCATGGGTCGACATCGCGTCCCCGTTTGCGGCCGAACAGCTCACCGTTCACATCGTCGAGCGCATCTCGACCCGCTTTCAGCACCGCGCCAGTTCCGCCGCACCCATCGCGCGCCTGATCGCGGCGCAGTACGACGCTATGCCCGGAAATTACCTGGCGTTTTTCAGCAGCTTCGATTATCTGGAACAAGTGGCCGCGCAGTTCGCGCAGCAGTTCCCGGGCATTTCGACCTGGCACCAACCGCGCCGCATGAACGAAGCGCAGCGCGACGATTTTCTTGGCCGCTTTACGCTTGAGAGTCGCGGCATCGGTTTTGCGGTGCTGGGCGGCGCCTTTGGCGAAGGCATCGACCTGCCGGGCGCGCGTCTGATCGGTGCCTTTATCGCCACGCTGGGACTGCCGCAAATGAATCCCGTCAACGAGCAGATTCGCCAGCGCATGCAGACCATTTTCGGGCAGGGTTACGACTACACCTATCTGTACCCGGGCATCCAGAAAGTGGTGCAGGCGGCCGGGCGCGTGATCCGCACCGAGAACGACCGCGGCGTGGTCTATCTGATTGACGACCGCTTCGCCCAGGACGACGTGCAGGCGCTGCTGCCGCGCTGGTGGCAAGTTACCCGATCAGCGCCTTGACCTTTTGCAGGCCGCTGCGGCTGACCGGCAGGCGGGTGCCGTCCTTGAGGATGGCGCTGTGGCTGTCCTTGCCCTGTTCGATGCGGCTGATGCAGCCGATATTGAGGATGTACGAGCGGTGGATGCGCACAAATGCGCCGGCGTCGAGCGCGCTTTCCAGTTCGGCCAGGCGCTGGTTCTTGAGGTAGCCCTTGCCCTCCGCATGGATCTGCACGTAGTCGTCCTGGGCCTCGATATAGTCGATTTTTTCGACGCCGATCACGTGCACCTTGGCGCCATCGCGAATCAGGATCCGGTCAAGCGGCTTGTTGCGCGCCAGCGCCTCGCCGACCACGGCGGCCACGGGATCGGGTGCGCCGCCCAGGCTGGTGCGCGCATGCGCGAGTGCTTCATCAAAGCGCTTCTGGCTGTACGGCTTGAGCAGATAATCGACGGCGTGCACCTCGAACGCCTTGAGCGCATACTGGTCGTAGGCGGTCACGAAAATATAGCGCGCCCGGCGTCCGGCCAGCTCCACCACTTCAAAGCCATTCAGCTTGGGCATCTGGATGTCCAGGAAAACCAGGTCCGGATCGCACTCGGTGATTGCCTTGACCGCTTCAAAGCCGTTGGCGCATTCGGCCACGATCTCGATGTCGGCATGCGCGGCCAGGAACTCGCGTACCAGGCCGCGCGCCAGGTCTTCGTCGTCCACGACAATTACACGCAATTTCGCAAGCATCTTCACAGCTCCTTGGTCTCGGCGGGCAGCGCCAGCGCCACCTTGAACAGATTGTCTTCGCGCGTCCAGTTGACGCTGGCCTCATGACCGTACATTGCCCCCAGGCGCTGGCGCACGTTCGCCAGGCCGATGCCCTTGCCCGCAGACGCTTGCGGCAAGTCTTCGTCAACGTCGTTCTCCACCCGCACATGCAGGATCGAGCCGACCCGCTCGGCATGCAGACGCACGGCCCCGCCGCCGGGCAAGTGGCCGATGCCATGCTTGACCGCGTTTTCCACCAGCGGCTGCAGGATCATCGGCGGCAGCAGGCAGGCACCGGCGCCTTCCACGATGTTTTGCGTGACCTGCAGGCGCGCGCCGAAGCGCACTTTTTCAATCGCCAGAAAGTGCATCAACAGCTTGACCTCGGCGTCGAGCGTGACCTTGCGGTGCGCCTCCAGGCCCAGCGTGTGCCGGAAAAATTCGGCCAGCTGCAGCGTCATTTCGCGCGCGCCGGCCGGATTTTGCGACGTCAGCGCGCTGATCGAATTGAGGCTGTTGAACAGGAAGTGCGGGTCGATCTGCGTACGCAGCATGCGCAGTTCGGCTTCTTGCGCGGCCAGTTGCGATTCGAGCTCGCGCCTTTCGGCGGCGCGCGCGCGCTGAAATTCAATGGCCAGGTAATGCGCGACCGACGTCAGGCAGTACAGGATCACGCCCAGGCCAAACACGGTAAAGCGCGCCGCCGGCCCGAGCGGCACCAGCAACTCGCGCCACAGGCTGTTCCAGAGCACGCACAGCATGGTCCACATGGCGCCCGACACCATGGCCGAGAATGCAAACACCAGCACGATGGCGAAGGCATTTTTTTCCGCCAGCGGATAGGCGCGGCACAGATAGTACGACGAGAAACCGGCGGCGCAGCCATAGAGCAGCGTCGCCGGAATCGCAAACACCAGGCCATTGACCCACCCGGCGCCAGTGGCACTGACCACCAAAGCGGCAAAGGCGATGCCGAGCATCAGCCACGCCAGCAGGTACAGCGCGGCGCCGCGCCGGGTGGACACTGCCCCCTGCGCGCCGTGCACCGTCTGCAGGCCTGGCAGAGCTGGCACCGCTTGCATCAGTTGCGCACTTCCACGCCGCCCATGATGGCGTAGCCGCGGATGACCAGGCGCTTGTTGTTGTGCGGCGCGGTGATGGTCTTTTCATCAAAACCGCCCATGATGGGCGTGCCGTTCAGGGCCACCGTCCAATCGGGCGGCACCTTCAGGGTGATGCCGCCCATCAGGGCGAATACATTGAGCACCGCTTCGCCTTCGATCGACGAGCCGCGCAAGTCGAGCATGCAGCCGCCCATCACCGCCGTTACTTCGCCGCCGCGAAAAGCGGGCGTCGTGATGCGCCGGTCAAATCCACCGAGGATGGCCGTGATGTCCACCACCGCATCGGTGGCGTCGTCGTCCTTCGACTGCATGCCCAGCATGCGCCGCCCCGTCACCGCCTTGCAAATGACAGCCGCGCCGAGGAAGATGATCAGCAACGGCCACAAGGCGCGCATATTGATATGCATGAAACCGAGCCGGTTGATCGTCATGACGGCACCGACGCCAATCAGGATCGCGCCGACCAGAGCACCGTTGGGAGACTGGGTGTCGAGCAGCTTGATGACGCCGAACAAAATAAAGGCTGCCGGCCAGAACGCCACGGCGCGGTGGAAGTCGAAGATGTCAAGGTTATCGAGCAGGAACAACACACCCATGCCGATGACGAACGCACCCAGGATCACCTGGCTTGGGATGCTGCGCTTGCCGTCACGCTTGCCGTCACGCTTGTTGATATCACTTTTCATTGCCATACTCCTCGTTGGGGGCAAAGCGCTTCCTGATGATCGGTTCGAGCACCATCGTCACACCACTGGCGATGATCACGAAGGGCCAGCTGTTGCCCCAGGTCAGGCCGTACATGTTTTCAAACACGGCAAAGATCCACAAGCCGATGAACAGCTCCCACAAGCCGCTCGTGAAATGCTTTGCCGTCGGATAGCCGATCATCTTGTTAATGCCGAACACCACCAAAAGCAGCGGCGAATAATGCCACATGCCGCGGAACTCGACCAAATTCATCTGGTCCAGGAAAATGCCAAGGCCAAAGCAGATCAGGACTACGCCCCACATCAATTGCTTGCGCCATTCGTACGAAGTTTCGGGTTTCACGCTACCTCCTGTTGAAAGAACAGGATCAAGATACATGGACAGGATGGCAAGGGAAACCGGGATTCGGCGAATGGCGTAAAGCTGCCGGTGAATGACGGGCAATTCGGCGAAAGACGCACTGACAGCTGCCAAACAGCCGCCAGACAGAGCACAAACGGCATCGATCGACGCAAAAAAGCCCGCATCGTTGCCGATGCGGGCTTTGCCAGGACGAGGCAGAATTACGCGCTCATCGCAGGCTGGTTCTTCACCTGTTTGAAATATTTGCTTCTGGCCACTGCCTGCTTGACGGCTTCACGCGCGATGTTGGTGCGCTAAATGTCTTTTTTTTCCGCTTTGCCGCGTTGCTGGGCTTCGTCTTTATTTCCGATACGCTTGGTCATGGTGGTTTCTCCTGTTGTCGATTTTATTTACGTGGCACTGGACATCAAGAACGGCTGGTGGCCATTTTGAAGTCGGAAGGAGCGAGGCCCCATCCAAGCTGGCGCCGAATTTCTTCGGGCGACGGCGGCGGTTTCGGGTCGCGTGAGCGACGTTCGAGGTAAGCGCGCACGACCTGCTTTGGCGGATGGTTAAAGCTAGCCATGACAACCTCCATTCTTATCCAGTGTAGTTTGGTCCATCGCGGTGGCTTGCGCTGGCTTGCAAAATTGGTGCCGATACTCGAGGCGACCGGCTAACCTGCTGAAGAAGTCTTTCCGCAGGTTTTGCTTCTGCGGCTCCTCATTCACCCGGCTTCATCATAAGGCTGCGCACGCAAGTCAACCGTACGTTGCCACACACTACGCGCACACTGTTTTTGCGCTGTCGATATTTTTTACAACATCGCAGAAGACCAGCACTGACGCGGCTAACTTTCACGCGCCCTCCTCGTCAGCGCATGCAGGCATGATTACTGCCTCCTGTCCTACAACGACGGGAGAAAACATGGTAAAGCTTGCGCAATCGCTTGTGATAATTGTCCTGGCAATCGCAGCGCCTGCAGTGGCCAGCGACGCGGCGGTGCGCCAGCTCGGGGTCAGCGGCGCGCTGTTTTCTCTGTCCGCCAGTGGCCCTGTGCCTGACACTCCAAACACATCGGACGCAGCGGACGCAGCGGACACCAGCGTGCGCAGCGTGACAGCGCAGATGCGCCACGCGCCGCGCAAACTGGCGCAGGCGGGCGCGCCGGTGCACGCGCATCCCGTCGGACCGGCCACGCCGCCACTGCCCCACGTCAGCACCGGCGGCACCCCGGTCAATGTGGACGGCATGGCGGCCGCCGCCGGCGCCTCGGGTGTCAGCGGCGCGGCTGGCGAACAGCAATACGTTCAAGTGGTCGGCGCGGCGATGGCGGTCTACGGCAAGCATGACGGCGCCCTGCAATCCGGGCCCGTCAACCTGCATGCGCTGTTTTCCGGCGCCGGCGCCGATGCCTGCACGGCCCCTGGCGGCGGCGCAGCGTCGGTCCTGTACGACCAGCTTGAAAAGCGCTGGCTGCTCTCCTGGCTGGCTGGCGCGCCGGGACGGCACGTGCAGTGCATCGCCGTCTCGACCAGCGCCGACGCGGGTGGCAGCTACTACCGCTATGCGATCAACATGGTTGGCGCGGGCGGCGCAGCACTGCAGGTCGACGACGCGCGCATTGCCTTGTGGCCCGACGCCTACTACCTTACCTTCAGCCTGTTCGACAATGCGCAGGGCGGCTATCGCGGCCCGCGCGTCTGCGGCATCGATCGCGCGGCGCTGCTGCGCGGGCGCGATGCGGCGCTCCATTGCCAGGATCCGGGCGCCGCCTTCGGTCCCGCCGTTGCGGCCAGCCTGGAAGGCGAGACGGCGCCGCCGAAAGGCACGCCGGCGCCGATTCTGTCGCTCGATTTTACAGAGGACGGTACCGGCGCGCGATTGCTGCTGTGGCGCTTTGCGTTTGCCAGCGCCAGCATGGGCGAGCCGCTCGCCATTGCCGTGGCGCCGTTTCAGAGCGCCTGCGCCGACGTCGGCGCAGCGCCATGCATCGGCCAGCCGCGGCCCGGGTTGACGCAATTTGCGCCGGGCGACCGGCTCATGCCGCGCGCCGTCTATCGCCACGACGCCGGCGACCTTGGCCGGGTCGGCAACGTCGGCGACGACGCGGGCCGCGGCGCGCTGCTGCTGGCGCACGCGGTGCAGCAGCGCGATGGCGGCACCGGTTTGCGCTGGTACGAATTGCGCGCTCCGCTGCGCGCAGTGCACGTGTACCAGCAAGGCACCCACGCGCCCGACGCCGCGCACGGCGCCCAGGGCAGCATCGGCATCGACCGGGCCGGCAATATCGCGCTTGGCTACGGCGTAGCCGGACCCGACACGCCACCCGGCGTGCGCTATACCGGGCGCCAGCGCAGCGATCCACCGGGCCGCATGCAATCCGAGGAAGTCGTCGTCAATGGCAGCGGCGTGCAGCTTGGCGCGGCGCGCCAGCTGGCCGCCACCGGTGCGCTAACGCTCGACCCGGCCGACGGCTGCACCTTCTGGTACACCCAGCAGTATTTGCCGCTGACGGGACACGCGGCGTGGCGCACGCGCATCGCCAGCTTTAAATTTCGCAACTGCATGTAAATTCGGTTGTCCGGGACTGTGCCAGCAGCTACCATGGCGCCACATCCCTGCTGAAAATGTCCCCATGCGCATTGTCTCCCTGCTGTTTCTTGCTTTCATCCTGTCCGCCTGCAAGGCCGGCACGCTCACCACCGATGAACTGCTGCACAAGCAGGTCTACCAAATGACGCCGCAGGAAGTGAACCGCTACATTGCGCATATGGCGCAGGCCGAGCCCGATCTGCGCAAGCGCATCGCCGCCATCGGCCGCCAGAACATCGGCCAGCCGTACATGCTCAATTTGCTGGGCGAATATCCGTACGAACTGCACGATGCACTGCCGATGTTCAGCCTTGAGCAAAGCGATTGCGTGGTGTTTGCCGAACATACCTACGCGATGGCGCTGAGCCGCTCGTGGGAAGAGTTTTTCTGGATGCTGCAGCGCATCCGCTACAAGGATGGCGTGATTGGCGTAGCCACGCGCAACCATTACACCGAGGTGGACTGGAACGCGAACAACAACTGGCTGGTGACGGACGTGAGCGCCAGCCTTGGCGGCGCCGATGCGATGAGCTATGAGCTCAAGGTCGACCGCGCGCGCTTTTTGCGCATGCGCCACCAGACGCTGCGCGACATTCCCGTGCAAACGAGCCGCGAATGGTATGTCGGCAAGGACAAGCTGGCCCCGGTATTGCCGCAACTGCGCGAGGGCGACCTGGTCAACGTCGTGTCGACGCGCGACGGCGCGTTCTGGGTCTCGCATGTGGGACTGATCGTCATCGGCGCCGACGGCCAGCGCAATTTCCTCAATTCGGCCGAGCCGCAGGTGCGCGAAGAAAGCTTCACGGCGTTCTTCCAGCGCACCGCCGAGCGCGAGCTCAAGAACGCGAAGGAAGGGCGCAACGGCCAGAAGCTGGCGGGATTCAAGTTCTTGCGCTTGAACGACAATATCGTGGTGCCGCCGATGGCGCCGCAGCCGCGCCCGGTGCCGTCCAGCGCCGAGGCGGTTCCCAGGAACTAGCCGGATCCTCGGTCTATACCAGCTTTCAGCGCCAAACCCGGCGCGTTTTCGCGGTCCACATGATGCGCTCGGCCAGGCCGATCTCGCCGCCATTGATCAATTGCGTAACGCGCGCGACGTCGTCCTGGTCGGCCGCCTGGTTGCAGCCGCGCGCGGCCCATTCGGCGGCGGCCACGTGCAGGCACCAGGCGGCGCTCACCACGGCGTCCGGTTCGCGCGTCAGGTCGGGCGCGTCGGCCGCGCCCTGGCGTAAGAAAGTGGTCGCACGCGCATAGCTGTCCTTTCCAGTCAGCTGCAGCATTCCGCGACCACGGTAAAGGTAACCGTCGCCCGGGCGGTCGTTGCCCATGCGCTCGCCATAGACTTCATTGGCCAGTTTTTCGGGGTTGTTTGCATACTCCTCGGGCTCGAGCGGCCCCTGCGGGCGAAAGCGCCGCGGCCACGTTTTGACCAGGCCTTCGGCGCTGTAGCGCAAATTTTCGAACTGCAGCGTCAGCGCGCCAGATTCATGCAGCACCTGCGCCATGAAATGAACCACCCGCAAACGCCTGGCCGAGACGCCGTAGCGCGCCAGCACCGGCTGGCCGGCGACGAAAGCGGCGCGGTAAACAGCGCTGCACTGTGGCGCGAGCCTGGCAAGCTGGTCGAGCGTGACGACAACGGACATGGTGGTTTCCTTCACAGTTCGCTCTTTGATGTTATGAATTTCGCAGCGCGACAGTATCCACCGATGTCAAACCTTCGCAAAATACATCTTCCGGCGCGCCAAGCCCCCAGCAGATATTGAACTGTCGTGCGCCAGGCGACTCCAACCTGCATGCCCGGCCCTTGTCGCCGGCTCGGAGACCGCGATGCGCCAACCTGCCCTGTTCGCCACAGTCGTGCTACTCATCGCTGTCTGCCTGGCCGATCACGCGGCCCTGGCCCAGGCACCGCCGGCCGGGGCGGGCGCAGCGGCCGCCACCGCGCCCACCCAGCATCTCACCTTGCCGGTCGCCCCGCAAACGATAGGGGCAGCGGCAGCGCCCGGCGGCTCGGTGCAGTTCATCGGCACGGCCACGGTACTGATCCGCTACCTGGGCCTGACCATCATGACCGACCCCAATTTCTTGCACAAGGGCCAGCTGGTGCATCTCGGCTACGGCCTGCACAGCGAGCGCCTGACCGAGCCGGCGCTGACGCTGGCGCAGTTGCCGCCCATCGACCTGGTGCTGCTGTCGCACTTCCACGAAGATCATTTCGACCGCCTCGTCCAGCAGCAGCTGGACCGCAACACCGTGATCGTCACCACGGCGCAGGCGGCGGGCAAATTGCAGGCGCTGGGCTTTCAACGCCTGGTGGCACTGCAACCGTGGGAGGCGCTCCAGGTCGCCCATGGCGACGCGCGCCTGACCATCACCGCCATGCCCGCTCGCCACGGCCCCGCCGGCGTGGCCGCGCTGCTGCCCGCAGTCATGGGCGCCATGCTCGACTTTGCCGGGCCGCAGCAAGGCCAGCACTACCGCATGTATATCAGTGGCGACACGCTGCTGTACGACGACATCGCGCACATCGGGCAGCGCTATCCGGGCATCGACCTGGCGCTGCTGCACCTGGGCGGCACCCGCATTCTCAAGGTACTCAAGGTCACCATGGATGGCCAGGACGGCGCCGACATGCTGCGCATTATCGCGCCGGCGCGCGCCATCCCCATCGATTACAACGATTACGACGTCTTCACCTCGCCACTGGCCGACTTTGCGCTGGCGGTGCGCGCGGCCGGGCTGGAAAACAGGATCACCTATCTCAAGCACGGGGAAAGCTACGCCTTTCGCGATCACCCCGAATCACTACGCTAAATCGACATAATATTTCCGCGCGTATTTATTCAATCACGATTTAAAACCCTGGGGAAATAATGCTTATCTCGGCCATTGATAACTGTCAAATCAACCACCTTAAGCGCGCCTGATAATAAACTTACACAACGATAAGCCATCTAAGCGCACATAATCGGGCACCTGCTTTCACCGGCGCGATTATTATTTATCGGCGGCATTTAAAAGAAGCTATTGAAGATAACCTTTATTCTGAATAGTCACCGCCATGCAGACGCCACTCGCTCCCGCCCTTGCCCAATTTTGCACCGACCTGGTGTCCCTCAACCGCAATGCAAAAATCGCGCTGATGGTCGGCGTCGACCTGCTGGCCCTGCCATTCTGCATCTTGATGGCCATGCTGCTGCGGGTGGGCGACCTGAGTCTCGCATTCAATTACGGCCTCGTGTCTTACCTGGTGGTGGCGGCGGTCACCGTGGCAGCCTTTTCCATGTCCGACTTGTACCGCGCCGTGATCCGCTTCATCGACCAGCGCTTGCTGGTGGTGACCGGGCTCACGCTGGCGCTGGCGGTGCTGTGCGTGTATTTCGTGCTGCTGGTGCTCAACGATCAGCGCTTTCCCCGCAGCGCGCTGGCCATCTACTGGTTCATTGCATTTTCCTATGTCGTGACATCGCGCCTGACGGTGCGCAATTTCCTGCGCAACCATATCCGCAAGAGCCCGCCCCCCGACCATGCCGTCGCCATCTACGGCGCCGGCGAGCAAGGCGCGCAACTGGCGTTAACCATGCGCAACAGCGACGAATACCGGCCCGTGTGCTTCTTTGACGAAAAGCACCTGCTCAACGAGCGCACCATCGCCGGCCTGCGCGTGTTTCACACCGACCGCCTGGTGGAAATGGTCAACTCGCTGTGCATTCGCTCGATCATCATCGCCATTCCATCGGTCTCGCCGGAACGGTTGCGCGACATCATGCAGCGCATGGCGGCGGCGGGCGTCACCACCAAAATTCTCAGCCGCCTGCTCGATTTGGCCGACGAAAAAGCGCCCATGGAAGCGATCCGCGAACTGAAGTTCGAAGACTTGCTGGGGCGCGCCCCGGTGCCGCCCCGGATCGACCTGTTCGCCCGCTGCGTGCATGGCAAGACCGTGCTGGTAACCGGCGCCGGCGGCTCCATCGGCAGCGAACTGTGCCGCCAGATCGTCACGCTCGCCCCGGCCCAGCTGCACCTGCTCGACCATTCCGAATTCGCGCTGTACACCATCAAGCAAGAGTTGATGGCGCGCCACCCCGAGCTGCCCATCATCGCCCACCTGGGTTCGGTCTGCAGCGCCGCGCTGGTCGAACGCATCCTGCAAGACGAGCAGGTCGACACCATCTACCATGCAGCGGCCTACAAGCACGTGCCGCTGGTCGAGACCAATATCGTCGAAGGCTTGCGCAACAATGTGCTCGGCTCGCAAGTCATCGCCTCGGCCGCAGCCAAGTTCAAGGTCAGCACCTGCGTGCTCATTTCCAGCGACAAGGCGGTGCGCCCGTCTAACATCATGGGCGCAAGCAAGCGCATCGCCGAGCTGATTTTCCAGGCGGCAGCGTCCAAGGCGCCCCCGGAAACGACGTTTTGCATGGTGCGTTTTGGCAACGTCCTCGGGTCGTCCGGTTCGGTCATTCCACTGTTCCAGCGCCAGATTGCCCGCGGCGGCCCGCTCACCATCACCCACCCCGAGGTGGCGCGCTACTTCATGCTTATTTCCGAGGCGGCGCAACTGGTGATCCAGGCCGGCGCCATGGCCAAGGGCGGCGACGTGTTCGTGCTCGACATGGGCGAGCCGATCAAAATCGTCGACCTGGCGCGCACCATGATCGTCATGTCGGGCCTGACCGAGCGCACCCCCGCCAAGCCGGACGGCGACATCGAGATCAAGTTCGTCGGCCTGTTTCCCGGCGAAAAGCTTAACGAAGAGCTGCTGACCGACGGCCTGGTGTACCCCAGCGAGCATCCGCGCATCATGCGCATGAAGGAAAACGCGCTGCATGCGGGCGTATTGGAAACCTATATCACTTTCCTGATGATGGCTTGCGATACCAATGACCGCGGGATGATCGAATCGATGGTGAAAGCCATCGTGACGGAATATACGCCGCAAATGCCATCCATCGCGCATTCGCTGCCGGCCAAAACCGTCAATCACCCGGCACTAACCAGAATCATTCCATTCCGTATTTAGTTCAAGCGCATTTAACACCGTCATCCAATAATATTTAAATATCACTTTCCGAAACGCGGAGATAATCATCATGCGCGACCATCATGCCAGCAGTTACCTCACCCGGCTTATTAACCGCTTTGAAACCCGGCACGCCGTGGTGGGCATTATCGGCCTTGGCTATGTCGGCCTGCCGCTCAGCCTGCGCTATGCCGAGGCCGGCTTCAAGGTGCTCGGCATCGACATCGATGCAGCCAAGGTCGCGCGCCTGAACCAGGGCACCAGCTACATCGAGCATATTGCCGCCAGCGCCGTGGCCGGCGCCGTCGCCGCAGGCTTTGAGGCAACCACCGATTTCGCGCGCGCCGCCGAAGCGGACGCACTCATCATCTGCGTGCCCACGCCGCTCAATGTGTACCGCGAACCGGACCTATCGTTCGTGCTGGCCACCGCCGACGCGCTGCTGCCGCACATGCGCGCCGGCCAGATCCTCTCGCTCGAAAGCACCACCTACCCCGGCACCACCGACGAAGAATTGCGCCCGCGCCTGGAAGCGCGCGGCTTTACCGTGGGCCAGGACATCTTCCTCGTGTTTTCGCCCGAGCGCGAAGACCCGGGCAACCCCGACTATGCCACCCGCACCATTCCCAAGGTGTGCGGGGGCGACACGCCAGCCTGCCTGCAGGCCGGCATTGCGCTCTACAGCCCGGCGATCGACCGGGTGGTGCCGGTCAGCTCGACGCGCGCCGCCGAGCTGACCAAGCTGCTTGAAAACATCCACCGCGCCGTCAATATCGGCCTGGTCAACGAGATGAAAATCATCGCCGACAAAATGGCGATCGACATTCACGAAGTCATCCGCGCCGCCGCCACCAAGCCGTTCGGCTTCACGCCCTACTACCCCGGTCCGGGCCTGGGCGGGCACTGCATTCCGATCGACCCGTTTTACCTGACCTGGAAGGCGCGCCAGTACGGCCTGCACACCCGCTTCATTGAACTGGCCGGCGAAATCAACAGCGATATGCCGCACTGGGTGATCGGCAAACTGACCGACGCGCTCAATGCGCGTTCGCGTTCGGTCAAGGGCGCGCGCGTGCTGGTGCTGGGCATCGCCTACAAAAAAAATGTCGAAGACATGCGCGAGTCGCCCTCGGTCGAACTGATGGAAATTTTGCGCGACAAGGGCGCCCTGGTTGAGTACTCCGACCCGCACGTGCCGGTGTTCCCGGCCATGCGCGAACACCATTTCGCGCTCGACAGCGTGCCCTTGACCGCCGAGACGCTGGCCAGCTACGACGTGGTGCTGCTAGCCACCAGCCACAGCGCTTTCGACTACCAGCTCATTGCCCGCCACGCGCAACTGATTGTGGATACGCGCGGGGTCTACCTCGATCCGCTGCCCAACGTCGTCAAAGCCTGAACCTGGCCCATGCCTCTGTCCATGCACATCGCCTCCGACCCGCCCTCATCCCAAGGATCCACCATGCGCTACTTTCCACCCGCCGTTCTTGACCGCAAAATCCGCTTTGCCCTGGTCGGCTGCGGGCGCATCGCCGCCAATCACTTCAACGCCATCGCCACCCACGCCGACCGCTGCGAACTGGTGGGCGTGTGCGACATCAACCAGGAGGCGCTGGCGGCCGCCGCCCTGTCCACCGGCGCGCGCCCCTACCGCACGCTGGCCGAGATGCTCGCGCGCTGCGACGCCGACGCCTACATCATCGCCACCCCGTCCGGCCTGCACCCGGAACAGGCGATCCAGATCGCCGCCGCCGGGCGCCACGTGATCACCGAAAAGCCGATGGCCACGCGCTGGGAAGACGGCAAGCGCATGGTGGCGGCCTGCGACGCGGCCGGCGTGCGCATGTTCGTCGTCAAGCAAAACCGGCGCAACGCCACCTTGCAGCTGCTCAAAAGCGCGGTCGACAAAAAGCGCTTCGGGCGCATCTACATGGTCAACCTGAACGTGTTCTGGACCCGCCCCGACGCCTACTACAACAGCGCCAAGTGGCGCGGCACCTGGGAATACGATGGCGGCGCCTTCATGAACCAGGCCAGCCACTACGTCGACCTGATCGACTGGATCGTGGGTCCGGTCGAAAGCCTGCAAGCCTACACGGCCACGCTGGCGCGCGACATCGAGGTCGAAGACACCGGCGTGATCAGCCTGCGCTGGCGCAACGGCGCGCTCGGCTCCATGAATGTGACGATGCTGACCTACCCGCGCAATCTGGAAGGCTCGATCACCATCCTGGGCGAACTTGGCAGCGTGCGCATTGGCGGCGTGGCGGTCAACGAAGTGCAGCAGTGGGAGTTCGCCACTGCGCACGAAGACGACCTGCTGGTGCGCGACGCCAGCTACGCCACCACGTCGGTGTACGGCTTTGGCCACCCGCTGTACTACGACAACGTGATCAAGGTGCTGCGCGGCGAAGCCGAACCCGAAACCGACGGGCGCGAAGGCCTCAAATCGCTCGAAATTCTAGTCGCGGCCTACATGTCCGCGCGCGACGGCAAGCGCGTGGCCTTGCCTTTGGAGTACTGACATGACCGACCTTTCTGCATTTCACGACCTGCTCGCCTCCGCCGGCATGGGGCAACCCGACACCGACACCGCCGCTGACAGCGGCGCCAACAGCGGCGCCATCGTCGACGCCAGCGCCGTCGTCGACGCCGGCGCCACCCTGGGCGCAGGCACCCGCGTCTGGCACTTCTCGCACGTGTGCGCCGGCGCCGTCATTGGACCTGCCTGTTCGCTGGGCCAGAACGTCTTTATCGGCAACGACGTGCGCATCGGCGCGCGCGTCAAGATTCAAAACAATGTCTCGGTGTTCGACGCCGTCACCATCGAGGACGATGTGTTCTGCGGCCCCAGCATGGTGTTTACCAACGTCTACAACCCGCGCGCGGAGGTATTGCGCAAGGACGAATACCGGCGCACGCTGGTGCAGCGCGGCGCCACCATCGGCGCCAACGCCACCATCGTATGCGGCGTGACCATCGGCCAGTACGCCTTTATCGGCGCCGGCGCCGTGGTCAATCGCGACGTGCCGGCCTTTGCCCTGATGACCGGCGTGCCGGCGCGCCACAGCGGCTGGATGAGCCGCCACGGCGAACGCCTGGCGCTCGAACCGGGCGTCGACGGGTCGGCCACGTGCGCGCACACGGGCGACGTCTACACCGTGCGCGGCGGCGTGTGCACCATTGAAGCTGCCCTGCCCGCCTGACGCCGACTGCCATCGAACCGGGAACCCATCATGGAATTCATCGACCTGAAATCGCAATACCAGGCCCTGCGCACTGACATCGGCGCGCGCATGCAGGCCGTGCTCGATCACGGCCAGTACATCATGGGCCCTGAAGTGGCCGAACTCGAACAGCGGCTGGCCGCCTTTACCGGGGCGCGCCACTGCATCACGGTGTCGTCCGGGACCGAGGCGCTGATCATTTCGCTCATGGCGCTGGGCATCAAGCCGGGCGACGAAATCATCACCACGCCGTTTTCGTTCATCGCCACCGCCGAAGCCATCGTGCTGGTGGGCGCCACGCCCGTGTTCGTCGACATCGAGCCGGCCACCTGCAATCTCGACCCGTTGCAGATCGAAGAGCGCATCAGCGCGCGCACGCGCGCCATCATGCCCGTCTCGCTCTACGGCCTGCCGGCCGACATGGACGAAATCAACGCCATCGCCTGGCGCCACGGCCTGGTGGTGATCGAGGACGCCGCGCAAAGCTTCGGCGCCACCTACCAGGGCCGCAAGAGCTGCAACCTGTCCCAGATCGGCTGCACCAGCTTTTTTCCCAGCAAACCTTTGGGGTGCTACGGCGACGGCGGCGCCATTTTTACCAGCGACGATGCGCTGGCCGGCGCCATGCGCGAAATCCGCGTGCATGGCCAGTCGCGCCGCTATGTGCACACCCGCCTTGGCGTGGGCGGACGGATGGACACCTTGCAATGCGCGATCGTGCTGGCCAAGCTGGAACGCTTTGAATGGGAGCTCGAACAACGCGCCAAAGTCGCCGCCGCCTACGACGCTCTGCTCTCGGGCAAGCTGGGCTTGATGGCGCGTCCGCGCGCCCGCACCAGCGCCTTTGCGCAGTATACGGTGGTAGTGGACGAGCGCGAGCAAGTGCAGGCTCGCCTGCAAGAGGCGGGCATTCCCACCGCCGTGCATTACCCGGTGCCGATCCATGTGCAGCCGGCCTACGCCCACCTGACTGACGCCGGGCGCTGTCCGGTGGCGCTGGAAAAGGCCGCCACCGTGATGAGCCTGCCAATGGGTCCTTACCTGAGCGAGCAGTCCGTACACGAGGTCGCCACTGCGCTATTGACGGCAACCGGCATGCCTGTGCCCGGCGACTGCGCCGCGCCGTCCGCCTGAGCGATTGCCGAAAGCTGAACATGCGCCGCATTGCCCACCTCACCTCCGCCCATCCGCGCAATGACACGCGCATCTTCATCAAGCAATGCCGTACGCTGGCCGCGTATGGCTACGATGTCTTGCTGGTCGTGGCCGACGGCAAAGGCCCCGAACTGCGCGACGGCGTACGCATTGTCGACGTCGGGCGCCCTGACGGACGCCTGAACCGGATCGTTACCACCACCGGCCGGGTGCTGGCCCAGGCGCTCGCGCTGGACGCCGACATTTATCACCTGCACGACCCGGAACTGATACCGGCCGGACTCAAGCTCAAGCGCCTCGGCAAGACCGTCATCTTCGACTCGCACGAAGACGTCGCGCGCCAGTTGCTGGGCAAGCCCTACCTGGGCGCGCTGTCGCGCCATGCGCTGTCGAAGGCGTATGCGCTGTTCGAGCGCTACGCCTGCGCGCGCTTTGACGGCATCATCGCGGCTACGCCATTCATTCGCGACAGCTTCCTAAAAATCAACCCGAACACGGTCGATGTCAACAATTTCCCGCTGGTGGGCGAACTGCACGCGCCGGCGTCCTGGGCCGGCAAGCAGGCTGAAGTGTGCTACGTGGGCGGCATCGGCGCCATCCGCGGCATTCGCGAACTGGTCGGCGCCGGCGCCGCGCTGCAATCGGCGGCCCGCATCAACCTGGCCGGCGCCTTTTCGGAAGCGGCCCTCGAGGCCGAGGTGAAGGCGGCGCCCGGCTGGGCGCGCGTCAACCAGCTTGGCGTGCTCGACCGGGCCGGCGTGCGCGCGCTGATGATGCGCTCGATTGCCGGGGTCGTCACCTTCCACCCGCTGCCCAACCATCTGGACGCGCACCCGACCAAGATGTTCGAATACATGTCGTCGGGCATTGCCGTGATCGCGTCGAACTTTCCCCTGTGGCGCGACATCATCGAGGGCAACGAGTGCGGCGTGTGCATCGACCCCTGCGACCCCGGGGCGCTGGCGGCGGCGATTGACCGCCTGGTGACCCATCCCGAGATCGCCCGGCGCATGGGCGAGAACGGCCGCAAGGCGGTGCTGGAAAAATACAACTGGTCGGTACAGGCCAGGAAACTGACCGATTTTTATGGAGCCATTCCCCATGCCAAGCAAGCTGTCGCACCTGTTTGAACTGGCCGGGACGATCGCCCGGCTGCCGGTGGCGCGCCTGGAGTTTCAACGCGCGCTCAATCCGGCCGACGTGGCAAGAATGCACCGGCATTTTACCAAGCGCCATCCGCGCTACCTGGTGTTTCAAAACAAGGCGCTGGGCGCCGCGCTGGTCGATTTGTCCGGCTTTGACAGCCGCGATGCGTATATGCTCACCCTCGAAGGGCGCAACCTGGCGGCCGACCATGCCAGGAAGGCGCGAAAAAAAGGCTACCAGGTCGTCGAGATCGACCGCAACCAGTATATAGACGCCATTCACGAGATCAACACGTCGGTGGAAGTGCGCCAGGGCCGGCCGATGGATGCCACCTATCGGGAAAAGGTCACGCACTTCCCGAAAGAGAGAAATTACTCCTATATGGGCGTACTGAACCCGGCCGGCAAACTGGTGAGCTACATCGACTTTGGCCTGTACGGCAATTTCTTCGCCATCGAGCGCCTGATTGGCTTGCGCAACAACGATGGCGTGATGCACCTAATGCTGACCGAGGTCGTCTCGCGCCTGATCGAAGCGCGCCAAGCCCGCTACCTGATGTACGACACCTGTTTCGGCGCCAGCCCGGGCATGCTCAAGTTCAAAACCATGCTCGGCTTTACGCCGCATCGCGCCAAGTTTTCAATCCAGTAACGCCGTTCAACAGCGGCAAGGAAACCCGATGAGCACTAAAAAAATTCTGACCGTGATCGGCGCGCGCCCACAATTCATCAAGGCCAGCGCCGTCTCCGCCTGCCTTGCCCACTGCGAACAGCTGCGCGAAGTGGTGGTGCATACGGGCCAGCATTTCGACGCCAATATGTCGGACGTCTTTTTTAACGAGCTGGGCATGGCCAAGCCGGCCTACCACTTCGGCATCCATGGCGGCGAACACGGTGCGATGACGGCGCGCATGCTGGTCGACATCGAACAAGTGCTGCTGGCCGAACGGCCGGACGCCGTACTGGTATACGGCGACACCAATTCCACGCTGGCCGGCGCGCTGGCGGCGGCCAAGCTGCACATGCCGGTGGCGCATGTCGAGGCCGGGCTGCGCTCGTTCAACATGGCCATGCCGGAAGAGATCAACCGCATCGTCACCGACCGCGTATCGCGCTGGCTGTTTACGCCCACCGTTGCGGCCGGCGCGCACCTGCTGCGCGAAGGGGTCGATCCCCGCAGTATCGAGCAGGTGGGCGACGTGATGTTCGACGTCGCGCTGCGCCATGGCGAGCGGGTCGGCGCGCACGGCGGCATGCTCGGCGAGCTTGCGGCGCGCCATGGCGTGGTGCCTGGCGCCTATTGCCTAGCCACCGTGCACCGCGCCGAAAGCACCGGCCACCCGGCGCGGCTGGCGGCCATTGTGGAGGCGCTCACGGCCTTTGCCGGGCAGATCCAGGTCATCTGTCCGCTGCACCCGCGCACGCGGGCCGCGCTGGCCACACAAGGCAAACTCGACGCGCTGCTCCAGGCTGCCGTCGTGGTCGATCCGCTGGGCTACCTGGACATGGTGCAGCTGGAAAAACATGCGGCGCTGATCGCCACCGATTCAGGCGGCGTGCAAAAGGAAGCTTTCTTTTACCGGGTCCCTTGCGTTACGCTGCGCGACGAGACCGAGTGGAGCGAGCTGGTAGAGGCCGGCTGGAACCGGCTCGCGAGCCCGCGCGACGCGGCGAGCGTGCTGCACAGCCTGCGCGCCGCGCTTGGCAGCGTGGGCGCCGATGTGGCCCCGTATGGCGCGGGGGACGCGGCGCAGCGCATCGTGCAGCGCTTGGCGCGCGACCTGCACTAGAGTCGCAGTCGGTACGGCGCTGGCGAGCTCGCGTTCGCCCCCATCTCCATTGCCGTTCCGGCCATGCAGTCAAGCGCTTCACCCCGGCCTTCACCCCAGCCTTCACCCCAGGGCGCGCAGTTCGCGCCCCTTCGCCGCTGCTGACTGCACTGAGCCATTGCCGTCCGCTTTGTCTGGAATAGGCATCCTGTATCGACCCACTGCCTGTTGCCTGCGCGACCGTCTGGCCTTAACGGCCTTTCACCTTTCCCTTCAGCTGCGAGGCGCGTCCCAACAGGCGAGGCGGGGCTGCCTTTCACTATCAGTACTTCGCAATTTCCGTTGCAAAATTGTGTCGTGACTTGTCATTTCTTACCTGCCGAATGTAACAGAAATAACTTTGGTCAATTAATCACGCGCAAAATTAATTATAAACAATTGGTGAACTTAAATATTTTCCTCGGGTCATAACTTGCTCATTCCCAATGATGAGGCTTTAAGTGATGACTTCTGTTCGACACCCGTTCCATCCCCCACTCTTGCTCTGCAGCGTAGTTGCCACTTTGGTAGCTGGCTGCGGCGGCGGCTCAAGTCCCGAAGCAGTGCCGGCCCAAGCGCCACCAACCAAAATGTTAGCGACAATGACTGCCCTCGCCGGCGGTGCCTTGTACGTCTCGCCTAACGGCTCCGACAGCAATCCAGGCACCCAGGCGGCGCCGCTGAAAACCATTGCCCGCGCCGATGCCTTGGCCAGCGCCGGCTATACCATCCACGTCGCCCCCGGCGTCTACCGCGTCGCGGCCCCGGCTGCCGGCAGCTACGGCATGACCACCGCCAAAAGCGGCACCTCCGCCGCCCGGATCCGGTTTGTCTCAGACGTCAAATGGGGCGCGAAAATCATCGTCTCCGGCACCGGCATTACCTGGCATTCGAAAGGAAGTTATGTCGATATCGACGGCTTCGACATCTCCGGAACCGGCCGCCACGGGATTCTGGCCGCCGGCGCCAACCTGACCATCAACAATAATTTCATTCATGACCTGACCATCAGCGGCGGCTGCAATGGCGGCGGCGGCGCGGCCATCGATACGTATGGCCCGGTCGGCAATGTCGTCATCAATGCGAACGTGGTGCGCAATATCGGCGCCTCGATGATCGGTTCGTGCAATACGGTGCAAGGCATCTATATTGCCAACGCCAACAACGTGGTCACGAACAATATCGTTTCGGGCATCGCCGCAGTGGCCATCCAGCAATGGCACGGCGCGACCTCGTCGACCATCGTCAACAACACAACCTTTCGCAGCAAGATGGGGATCCTGCTCGGCCAGGGCGATGGCGGCGCCACCAGCGCCGGTTCGGCCAACAATTACGTTGCCAACAATATCGTCCACGACAACACCGCGAACGGCATCATCGAAGGCGGCAAAATGGGCGGCAACAACCGCTATGTCAACAACCTCGTCAATGCCAGCGGCACCAATTGGCGCGTTGCCGGCACCGTCAGCGGCTCGCTGACCGGCAACCCGATGTTTGTCAACTATCAGGCCAATGGCTCGGGCAACTATCACGTCCAGGGCACGTCGCCGTCGATCGACAAAGGCACCACGTCTTTGGCCCCGGCGGCCGACCTTGACGGCGCCTCGCGCGCCGGTTCGGCCATCGATCTTGGCGCCTACAACTATGGATCATCCACCAATCCGCCGCCTCCGCCACCACCACCACCGCCGGCGAACCCGCCGCCTCAGCCAAGTGGCCCAAACCTGTATGTGGCGCCCAACGGGTCCGACACCAATGCGGGCACGCAGGCCAGTCCCTTCCTGACCATTGCGCGCGCGGACGCAGCTGCCGTTGCCGGCTCGACCATTAACGTCGCTTCCGGCACTTACAACGTGTCCGCGCCGGGCGCTGACGCGGTCGGCTTGCTGACATCGAAAAGCGGCACGGCGGCGGCCCGCATCAGGTTCGTCTCCACCGTCAAGGGCGGCGCCAGGATCGTCATGCAGGGAACGGGAATTGCCTGGAATTCCAAGGGCAGCTATGTCGATATCAGCGGCTTCGATATCGCGGGAACGGGACGCGTCGGTTTGCTGGCAAGTGGCGCTCACCTGGCCATCTTGAACAATGCCATCCATGATTTCACGATCAGTGGCGGCTGCAACGGTAGCGTTGGCGCGGCGATCCAGGTTGAAAGCAGCGTCGGCGATGCAGCAGTGTCCAACAATATCGTCAGGAATATCGGCGTGGCGATGCTCGGTTCCTGCACCTCCGTCCACGGCATCTACATTGCCGGTCCAGGCGTCGTGGTCGCCAACAATATGGTATCGGGCGCCGCTGCCGTGGGTATCTTGCAATACCGCGGCGCGACCAGCTCGACCATTGTCAACAATACGATGTTCCACTCCAAGATCGGCATCTGGATCGGTAGCTCCGCAGCGGGCGGTTCGCAAAATAATGTCGTCGCCAATAACATTATTCATGACCACATGAGCTATGGCATTGTCGAAGGCGGCGCGGTCGGCGGCAATAACCGCTATATCAACAACCTGGTGTATGCCAGCGGGACGGCATTGCAAGTAAAGGGCGCCGTCAGCGGCACGCTCGCGGCCAATCCGCTCTTCGTCAGTTACTTGGCGAACGGCAATGGAAACTACCGTCTGCAGGGCACGTCGCCGGCCTTGAACAAGGCTGCGGCGGCCTATGCCCCAAGCACCAACTTTGAGGGTAGCGGACGCGACGCCACGCCGGACATCGGCGCTTACTAAGGCAACGTGCAGGAATGCGGGGGCGGTGTGCCAGGCGGCGCACCGCCCCCGTACGACGTTACGGCCTCTGGTTTTACCGGGCCGGGTTTGGCATAGCGGCGCACGTAGCGATACCGGGCAAAGGCGCCCAACGCGGCACCGACACTCATGTCCGGAATGCTTTTGGCGGCCACCACCCACAGAATGGTCGCGCAGACGAATGAGCAGGCGAGCACGAACTCGGCCGACCTTGCTTTCAGGAAGAATCCATCGCTAAACAGCCGGAATGCGGCCCACAGCAAGATGGCCGAGAAAGCGAGAAAACCGATGAGGCCGAAATCGACCCACGCCACCAGTATATTGTGCGCGTAGTGGCCATCGGGATAGCTGGCAAAGTCGCCGAAGATCGGGTTTTGGCTGATGGTGCGCAAGGCGTTGCTGGTCAAATGGTCGCGCGCAACGGCCGAACTGGAATGCGACAAATCGAGCAATTGCAGCGTCCGGTTTTCAGGCAGCAGCGCGGCGATGGCCCCGGCATTGGCGGCGAACTGGATGGCGACGAAAATGAGCGGGAGCGTCAGATAGAGTTTGTGGCGCGTGTGATAAAACTCCAACAGCGGAACCAGGAGCAGCATGGCCGAAAACTCGGTGCGCGCCCCATTCAAGAACAAGGTCGTGATGGCCAAGCCGTAAAGAAAAAGCCGTGCGCTGGTAAATTTTGTCAAGGAAATGACGATCATAAAGGTATAGATGTACGAGCGCGCGAAACCTTGATAAGTGGCCAGGCTGTCCGGATCCTTGGCGTCGTTCAAGGCTTGCAAGTAAAAGAAGCCATTGATGGAAAAATGAATGGTGATGGCCGACATCACGGCCAGCGAGGCCGTCGCCATCAAAATGAATTTTTTGTCGTGAATATCGATCAGACGGAAGATGATGTACAGATCGACGCAAAAAACCAGGCTTTGCACGTAGCGCTGCACGATGATGGGATTTGCCCCCGCCACGAAATTCATCACGAGAACGAGCACGACATAGCCGATGAACATGACGTGGACCAGGTCGAAGCGTGAGACGAAATTGCGATGCCGCTTGAGCGCAATGTAATAGAAGAATACCAGCGGCAGTGTGAAGGCCAGCGCGACGATGGAAAAATACCCGCCCAGGTAGGCGCGGATCATGCCCAGGCCAAGGAGTGTCTGGTAGAAAAAAAATCCCGGAAACAGCAGCAAGAACGCAAGCTGAACGAGGCGCTGCTCGTGCTTTGATCTTGACGAGCGCTGTGGACGCAGATTGATTGCTTGCATAATTCAAAGTCCGCTGTAAGGGTGTCGACACCAGCACGTTGCGTGCGCTATACCAACGCCGGCTTTCTCATGCGGCAAGCGCGTCGTTGATGGAAAATTTATACGCGAGATACAGATAAACCAGGTACAGCGCCGAGTACGACATGGTGTAATTCCACAGCATTTGCTTGAGCGTGACGGGCATGAGGAAGACCGCGATCGTCGTCACGAACAAGGCCACTTGCCACATCAGTTCCACCTTTTGTTTTCCGGCGACGAAAAACACGTAGCTGAGCGGGCTGGCGACGAAATTCATGAAGTACAGGGGCGCGAGGATGCGGGCGAACTCGCCCGCCTCGCGCCACGGTTGGCCGAAGATCCACGCGCACAAATCGGGTGCGAAGGCGAGGATCAGCAAGGCCGGTCCGCAGCCAAGCCAGACCAGCGCCTTGAACGTGCCGCGAAAGGCCTGCCTGCAATTGCCCAGTGTCTGGAACTGGTGCACCGACTCGCGCTTGAACACTTCGAGCACGGAGGCGGCGAGCAGCGATATCGGCGCGGTCAGCATCCGTTCGGTCAAGGCATACAGACCGGCGGCGGGCAAGCCGTACTTCACGCCGATCAGGAACAGGGGAAACTTGCCGGCGACGATATTGAGCAGGCCGGCCGGCAAAGAAAAGCGCCAGAACGATGCATGCTTGTGCAGGTAGTTGCGCTGCGCCAGCGTCGGCTTGATGCTGATGCGCGCGCGCGGCGGCGCCAGCAGGAGCATGCCGGCCGCCAGACCGCTGGCCAGTCCGATCACCTGTCCCAACAGCAGCGCATTGCCGCCGATGCCGGCGAGCAGCAGCGCGAGCTGGCCCAGCGCTACCGTGCCGGCGCCGCACACCTTGGCCAGCGCGGCTTTGCCAAAAGCATGCTTGGACGTGGCATAGGCCAGCACCGTCTGGGTGTACGCCGTCAGCCAGGCCGCCACGCCCAGCGTGAGCAGGGCGAACCAGCTCATGTCGCGCGCTTGCGGAAGGTCCCACAGGCGCGCCAGTAGCGCGCACAAGGTCAGGCCCACGGCCAGCACGGTCGATGCATAGGCCACCACGCCAAAACAGGTTTGCTGGTCCGCCGTGTCGTGATCGAGAATCATGGCGGCCTCCAGCCGCAAGGTGGCCACGGTGGCGGCAATGGCCACGATGCCCATCCAGACACTGAAGGCGCCCATGTCGGCGGGCGTGCACAAGCGCGTGATGAGCGGCGCGACCAGCAGCGGCAACGCTTGCGCGGCAACAGTGCCAGAGAGAACCGTGGCGGCATGTTTCCAGAAGACAGGCACGTTCGCGGTCATATGTAGTCTTTGCAGAAAATCTTTGGCTGCATCCCGGAGAGGGGCCCGGAGATGGATGTCGGAAGGTCAAGCTACTTGCTTGATTATCATGCTCCGCATGATGGGCGGATTGACCAACGTCAGTGTTCGCCCGCCGCCCCGCTTCCTTTGCGCACACTCAATGAGCCGGCGTGTGCGGTTGCTAGTGTCGCAGGGGGATATTCTTCCCCAGCGCGGCACAACCGATGAGGAAACGCCATGACCATGCCACGAATCACTTTCCAGACACAGGGGCAGGTCGCCGACGACAGCTGGCATGCAGTGCTGATCTCGCTGCTGCGTGGCCTGGCCGCGATCGAAGTCGCCTGCGCGCACCTGCGCGCGGCCATGTACCCGGGTTTGCGCACGGTGGCCGATCCCGCGCTCTGGTTCCAGGGCTTTTCGTTCGTGACCGGTTTTGCGCACCACGCGGTGCTGGTGTTTTTCGTCATCAGCGGCTGGCTGGTCGGCGGCAGCCTGCTCGACAAATTCGGCCAGCGCGACGCCATCGCCAGCTACGCGATCGACCGCATCACGCGCCTGTGGACCGTCTTGCTACCCACTTTCGCACTGACGCTGCTGTTCGGCCTGGCCACTGGCGCCGTCAGCACCCAAGGCATCGTTTTTTCAAGCGCCAATCCGTACTCGGCACTGACCTTGTGCGCCAACCTGCTCGGCCTGCAGCACATCGCGCTGCCTGAATATGGCGGCAACTTCCCCCTGTGGAGCCTGGCCAACGAGACCTGGTACTACCTGATGTTCCCGCTGCTGGCAATGCTGTTCGGCGCGCGCCGGCGCACAGCGCGCCTGGCCTGTGGCGCGGCCTTGCTGCTGCTGGCCGCGGCGCTGCCGCTCGCGCTGATGAGCTACTTTGCCATCTGGCTGCTTGGCGTGGCGTTTTCGCGCATCACCATCAGCTGCGGGGCCGCCCTGCGCTGGTGCTGGTCGGCCTTGCTGCTCGCGATGTGGGCGTATTACCGCCTTACCGGCGACATGGATACGTTCGGGCTTGCCACCTTGCTCCCCGATATGCTGTGCAGCCTGGCCTTCCTGCTGCTGCTATCGAGCCTGCGCTTCAAGGCCGCCGCCACGTCGACGCTGCTGCGGCCGCTGACCCGCGCCGGCAACTTCCTCGCTGCATTTTCGTTCAGCCTGTACGTCTTGCATGTGCCCCTGATCGGCCTGCTGCAGCACTGGAGCGAAGCGCTCTGGGGCTTGCGCCAGTTCGCGCCAGCGCGGCCGCTGCACTTCGTGTTTTACCTGGGCATGCTGGCCATCATCCTGGCGGCCTCTTACCTGTCGTACCAGCTGTTCGAATCGCAGACCGCCAGCGTGCGGCGCTGGCTCAAGCGCGCGCTGCTGCCCCTTCCGGCGCGCCCCATCGCGCCGGCGCCGCTGCCGACCGACTGACGGTGCCTGGCGCAGGTGCCCGGCACCGATGACAAACAAACACAATATTCCCGATTCCTTATGCAGCTTCAATAGCCCGGTCGATTATCTCGCTACAGTCAAGACTGGAATGTTTCAAAAGTCACAAGGAATTTCGGCCCTGGCGGATCAGCCAGACGATCGACCAACGCGTGCATGTTTCCGTCCAATGAAAACCCTGCTCAACCGCATTTACAGCGATTACCTGATGCCTTCGCGCCTGGCGCAGTACGAGCATTTGCTGCAGGCCGCCGCCGAGGCCGGCTACCGCCAGCAGTCGGTGCGCGACTTTTTGCTGCCGCCGCCCGCCGCCGGCCGCGCGCCGACGCTGGTGCACCGGCACGACATCGACAGCGACGTGCGCACCGCAGCGAAAATGTTCGCCATCGAAGCGCGTCACGGCATCACGGCCAGCTACTACTTTCGCCTCTCCACGCTCGACATTGGCCTGATGCGCGAGATCGAAGCGTACGGCAGCGAAGCGAGCTACCACTTTGAAGAAGTGGCCGACTTCGCCAAGCGCCACCACATCAAGGACCCGGACGAAGTGCGCGTGCGCTTTCCCCTGATTCGCGCCCAGTTCCGCCAGAACCTCGAACGCATCGAGGCCGCCCTGGCGCGCAAGCTATGCACCGTCGCCAGCCACGGCGACTTTGCCAACCGGCGCCTGAAAGTGGTCAACCAGGAAATCCTGGACGACCAGGCGTTCCGGGCCCGCTGCGGCATCGCCTGCGAAACCTACGACGCGGCCCTGATGTCGCAATTCGACCTGTACATCAGCGACCGCCCGTACCCGGCCTACTTTCACCCGATGGCGCCGCTCGCCGCTCTCGGGCGCTATCGCTGCATTTGCCTGCTGACCCATCCGGTGCAATGGGAAACCAACTGGCGCGAAAGCACCAGGTGCAATGTGCGCCGCCTGGTCGAAGACCTGGCCTGGTAACCCTTCTTTCAAAGGATCAGCGATCGTGAACATTCTCTTGATCAACCATTACGCCGGCTCGCTGCGCCACGGCATGGAATACCGCCCGTTTTACCTGGCGCGCGAATGGGTGCGGCTCGGGCACCGGGTGCGCATCATCGCCTCGTCCCAGTCGCACATCCGGGCCCTGGCGCCGCACCTGGACGGGCGCGCGCGGCTCGACGAAACCATCGACGGCGTGCAGTACCGCTGGATCGCCACCCCCGCCTACCGCGGCAATGGCGCTGCGCGCGTACTCAATATGTTCGCCTTCGTCAGCCAGCTGTACCGCCAGGGCCGCCAGCTGGCGCGCGAGTTCGACGCCGACGTCGTCATCGCTTCCTCCACCTATCCGCTCGACATCTGGCCGGCGCACCGCATCGCCCGGCTGTCCGGCGCCCGATTGCTGTTCGAACTGCACGACCTGTGGCCGCTCTCGCCCATGGAGTTGGGGGGCTATTCCAGCTGGCACCCGTTCATCATGCTGCTGCAGGCGGCCGAAAACTACGCCTGCCGCCACGCCGACGCCATCGTCTCGATCCTGCCCAAGGTGCGCGAGCACCTCGAAGCGCACGGCATGGCGCCGCACAAGCTGCATATTGTGCCCAATGGCGCCGATCCGGCCGAGTGGCTGGGCGTTGCCGACCAGCTGCCTGGCTTGGCCGGCGCGCGCCTTGCCGCGCTGCGGCGCCAGGGCAAATTCATTGTCGGCTATGCCGGCACCCACGGCGTGGCCAATGCGCTCGACACGCTGCTGGCGGCCGCCAGCGTGGTGGGCGACGAACGGTTCGCCTTTGTGCTGGTGGGCGGCGGCCCCGAAAAGGCGCGCCTGCAAGCAATCGCCGCCGAGCGCAAGCTGAGCAACGTGCATTTCTTCGATCCGGTGCCCAAGCAGCAGGTGCCGGCCCTGCTGGAATGCTTCGACGTCGCCTATATCGGCTGGCAGCGCCAGCGCCTGTACCGTTTTGGCATCGCGCCCAACAAGCTGATCGACTACATGATGGCCGGCTGCGCCATCCTCCATTCGGTCGAGGCTGGCAACGACCCGGTACTTGAAGCCGGCTGCGGCCTGACCGTCGCCCCGCAAGACCCGGCAGCGGTCGCGCGCGGCCTGCTGGCCCTGTTCATGCTGAGCCCGGACGAACGGGCCGCGCTCGGCCAGCGCGGACGCGCCTTCGCCATGGCTAACCTGAGCTATCCGGTGCTCGGGCGCCGCTTCCTGCAAGCTTGCGCCTGAACCGGCGCTCACCATCAAGGACATACCATGCTTGACGACAATATCAAAAACAGCGCGCCGCCGGCCTTTTTGCCGTTCGCGCTGCCCGACATCGGCGACGAGGAAATTGCCGCCGTCGTCGAGTGCCTGCGCTCGGGCTGGGTCACCACCGGCCCCAAGACGCGCCAGTTCGAGCAAGACTTCGCCGCCTACCTGGGCGGCGGGGTTGAAACCATCTCGGTCAACTCGGCCACCGCCGGCTTGCACCTGGCGCTCGAAGCGCTCGGCATCGGGCCCGGGGACGAAGTGATCGTGCCCACCCTCACCTTCACGGCCACCGCCGAAGTGGTGCGCTACCTGGGCGCCACGCCCGTGTTCGTGGACGCCGACCCGGACACGCTCAGCGTCGACTTGCGCGCCGTGGAAGCTGCCATCGGCCCGCACACGCGCGCCATCTTGCCGGTCCATTATGCGGGTCTGGCGTGCGACATGGACGGCTTGCTCGAATTGGCTTCCACCTACGGCCTGAAAGTGGTGGAAGACGCGGCGCACGCCTTTCCCACGCTGTACAAGGGCAAGCTGGTGGGCACGCTGGGCAGCGACGTGACCGTGTTCAGCTTTTACGCCAACAAGACCATGACCACCGGCGAAGGCGGCATGGTCGTCACGCGCGACGCCGCGCTGGCCGCGCGCATTCGCGTCATGCGCATCCACGGCATCAGCCAGGATGCGTTCGCGCGCTACACCTCGCGCACGCCGGCCTGGTTTTACGAAGTGGTCGCGGCCGGCTTCAAGTACAACCTGACCGACCTGGCCTCGGCCATGGGCATCGCCCAGCTGCGCAAGATTGACGCCTTCCTGCGCCGCCGCGTGCTGCTGGCGGCGCGCTACAACGAGGCGCTGCGCGAGCTGCCGCTGCGCCTGCCGGCCACGGGCAGCGGCGACAGCAGCCACGCCTGGCACCTGTACGTGGTGCGCCTGCTTGACGAGGCGCCGATCGGGCGCGATGAACTGATCAGCAAGCTGTCCGAACGGGGCATCGGCACCAGCGTCCACTTCATTCCGCTGCACCGCCAGCCCATCTGGCGCGACAGCTGCCGCCTGCGCCCGGAGCAGTTCCCCGTGGCCGAGGCGGCCTTCCAGAGCATGTTGTCGTTACCGCTGTACACCAAAATGAGCGATGCCGACCAGCAGCGCACGATCGATCACCTGAGGGAGTTACTGTCATGACCAAGCGCATCTTCGATTTTACCGCCGCCCTGGTTGGCTTGCTGCTGCTGTCGCCACTGTTTTTGCTGGTCGGCATCTGGATCAAGCTCGATTCGCGCGGGCCGGTGTTCTTTCGCCAGCCGCGGGTGGGCAAGGACGGCGTCATGTTCGACATCGTCAAGTTCCGCACCATGTTCGACGAAGCGCACGACGGCCTGCTGACCATCGGCCACGACCGCCGCATCACGCCGGCCGGGCGTTTCCTGCGCCGTCACAAGCTCGATGAATTTCCGCAGCTGTTCAACGTCATCGCCGGCACCATGAGCCTGGTCGGACCGCGTCCCGAAGTACCGCGCTATGTCGACTGCTATCCGCCCGAGGTGCGCTCGGTGGTGCTGTCGGTGGCGCCCGGCATTACCGACTGGGCTTCGATCTATTACAAGGAAGAGAACTCGCTGCTGAGCCGCTCGTCGAATCCTGAAGCAGCCTACCTTGAGACCATCCTGCCGGCCAAGCTCAAGTACAACCTGCGCTATGTGCACGAGCGCAGCTTCTGGAATGATGTGCGCATCATTTTTACCACGCTGGCCACGCTGGTGCGCTGATGAGCCGAAAGACCTTGCCATGACGGCGTGGCGGGCACTGGTGCAGCTGGGCGATCTGGCGCTCACGCTGCCGGCCGGGGCGGCCATCGGCGCCTGGCTGCTGGCCTGGCGCGCGCAGCGCCCGGCCGCCGCGTGGGCCTTGCTGTTCGCTGCGGGCATCGGTTTGGTGGGTGCGAGCAAGATCGCCTATCTGGCCTGGGGCGCCGGCTGGCCGGTACTATCGTTCAAGGCGCCGAGCGGGCACGCGGCGGGCGTGGCGGCCGTGTTCCCGATGCTGTTTTACCTGCTGCTGTACGGCGCCGGCGCGCGCCTGCGCACGGCCGGCGCCGTAGCCGGACTGGCCTTGGGCGCGCTGGTGGCCGTGCTGCTGGTCTTGAGGCAGGAGCACAGCGCCGCCGAAGCGCTGGCCGGCTGGATCACCGGCGCCCTGGTCAGCGTGACGGCCATCGTCGCGTCCGGGCCGCTGCCGCCGGCGCGTCCGCTGGCCGCCCTGGTCTGGTTCGCGCTGGTGTTCGCCGGCTCCGCCTGGCTGATGCAATCGGCCCACGTGGGTTACTGGATGCTCGGCGCCGCGCGGGTGCTGTCGGGCAACACCCAGCTGTTCCCCCTCGGTCTCGACTAAGCGGATGCTTGCATGGACGCCGCCGCCCTGCCTCGTTTGCGCCTGCGCTTGCGCCTGCTTTCTGAAAAAGAGCGCGGCAACGATTCCTGGCACCTCATCCTGATCGCGGCCGTGCGCGGCCTGGCCGCGCTGCAGGTCGCCGCTGCGCACCTGCGCTCCGAATTTTTCCCCAGCTTGCGCAGCCTGGACCATCCGGCACTGTGGTATCAGGCATTGTTATTTTTTACCGGCTTTGCGCACCAGGCGGCGCTGGTGTTTTTCCTGATCAGCGGCTACCTGGTCGGCGGCAGCCTGCTCGACAAACTGGACCAGCCGGATGCCCTGAAGCTGTACGCGATAGACCGCATCACGCGCCTGTGGACGGTGCTCATTCCCGCCTTCGTGCTGATCCTCGCCTTTGGCATCGTCACCGGCACGCTGGCGGCGCGCCACGCCGATTTTGCGCCCGCCAATCCCTATTCGGTGGCCGCGTTCGCCGGCAACCTGGCCGGTTTGCAAACCATCAGCGTGCCCCCGTTCGGCAATAATGCACCCTTGTGGAGCCTGTCCTACACGAGCTGGTATTACCTGCTGTTCCCGCTGCTGGTGCTGTGCGTGCGGCCCGGGCGCGCCGGCAAGCGCCTGCTGCCGGGCGCGCTGCTGCTGCTCGCCGCGCTGTGGCTGCCCTCGCCCATCGTGCTGTACTTTTCCCTCTGGCTGCTGGGCGCGGGGTTTTCGCGCGTGCGCCTGGAATGCACGGCCCTGACCCGGGTCGTCCTGCTGGCGGCGCTGGGAACGCTGTGCGTCACTGGCCGGCTCACGGGAAGCAATGAGGGCTTGAGCACGGCATCTTACCCATCCTGTCTGCTGCTCAGCGTGCTGTTCCTGCTGTTCCTGTCCAGCACCGTGATCAAGCCCAATCCGGATGCGCGCTTGCTTGCACCGCTGCGCGCCGCGGCACATTGCTTCTCGCGTTTTTCGTTCACGCTGTATGTGGTGCATCTTCCCGTGCTGGGCATGCTCGGCTGGCTGGGCGTGCACCTGTTTGACAAGCGCCAGCTGGCCCCCGACAGCCCGGCCAACCTGGGCATGTACTGCGCGATGCTGGCCATGATGGTGCTGTTTGCTTACGGCTTTTACCGGCTGTTCGAGGCGCGCACCTGTCAGGGTCGGCGCTGGCTGAAGGGCATGCTGTCCAGTACGCCGCTACCGAACCGGCGCGCGGCAGTGGAACGCTAGCGCGAGGCCGGCTGGCCGCTTTGGACTGATCATCTAGCGCTGGTAAGCTTTAGTGCTGGTAAGCGCCGATATCGAAGCCGGTGGCCGCATTGCGCGGCTTGCCGTCAAAGTCGAGCGCCGGTGCATAAGTCGCGCTTGCCTTGCCGATTGCCGGCGAGGCGCCGGTCAGATGCAGATCCGGCGTGCCCGTGCGCGTATAGCGCGCAAAGCCGGGCGGCGCGCCAACATCCTTGGCCGCCACCAGGCCATTGTTCAGGCGGTAGTTGTAGGCGGGGTTTCCATACACTAAATTATTGCTGTAGCGGTTTGCCTTGCCGGTGGCGCCCTGCTCCGAAATGCCCATCACATTGTCGTACACGATGTTGTTGACCACGACAGTGTGATTGTTGCCGCCGGACGTAAAGTAAAAGTCGCCGCCGCCGACAATGATGCCGGTATGCGATGACGTCACTGTATTGTTGGCGATGATCACATTGTTCGCGTCGTGCCACAGGTGGATTGCCCCTTCCGCCACGCGATACACCACGTTGTTGGCGACCCTGCCCGATGTCGAAAGGTAAATGCCATGGATAAAGCGGCATCCGAGCGGACCGATATCGTGCACCAGGTTGCCGATGACCTCGCTGTCGACGCCGCGGTAATAGCTGTCTACGCCGATCGCCGAGCCACCGGCGCCGGTGCAGGGAACGGTTTTGGCGATGTGGTGGATCCAGTTATGCTTGATCAGGTCGAACGAGCCGCCGTTGTAAATGCCGTGCAGCCAGTGGACCCCGCCCTGCGGTGCGCTGCCATCGATCTGAAAGCCGACGATATCGACATAGCTGCCGCGGTTGTCCCAGGCGGTGTCGTTGACCGACACGGCCGGCGGCACGATACGCGCCCCCCACTTGGTGCTTGACACAAAGGCGATGCGCGCATCGGCGGTGCCGCTAACGGTGGTTTTAAAGCCGCCGGCATACGTGCCCCGCGCAACGTACACCGTTGTGCCCGGCAACGCTGCGCGCGCGGCCCGGGCGATGCTCTGGAACGGCGCTTCGATCGTGCCGGGATTGTTGTCCCAGCCATTTGGGGCGACATAATAATTGGTGAAACTGGTGAAATTGGTGAAATTGGAGGCTTTGGCGGCCGGGCTGCGCGGCGGCTCGTCCAGCCCGCGCGAGGCCGGCGCATCAATCCTGTGCGGCATGGCCGCCTCGATGTTCGCGCACAGCAGTTCGTTCTCGGCGCGCTGGCCGGCCGTCGCGACGCACAGGCCCAGCAAACAGGTGCAGGCAGCCAGACACACGTCAGGTTACCTCTTGTTGCCATCCAGATTGCGCGGTTTGCGTGCTCAATCTTCGTGGCCCAGTTGCGGCACGTGGCCGTACTGGAAATGGTAGGTGTAGCCCCCCAGCCGCAGCGGCGTGTCGTTGAACACCACGCCTTGCGGAGAAATGCCGGCGTGGTTCAGGCGCTTGACCGATTCGGTGATCTCGCCTTCGGTCGTCACGCCCGCGCGCGCCAAAATAAACACCGCGCCCACGTGCGCACCAATGATCAAGACGTCGGACACGGCCAGGATAGGCGGCGGATCGATCACCACCACGTCGTACTGGTCGCTCACGGCGTCGAGCAAATTGGCAAAATTGAGATGTTGCAGGAACTCGGCGCGGTTCGGCGGCAGTGCTCCGGTGGGAATGAAGTCCAGGTTTTCCAGCACGCGCCGATGGATGATGTGTTCGAGTGGCATGGAACCGGAGATACCCTTGGTCAAGCCCTGTTCGCGGCTGACGCCAAAATAGCGGTGCAAGTGGCCGTTGCGCAAGTCGGCGTCGATCAATAGCACGCGCTTGCCGCTGGCGGCCAGCACGGCGGCAAAATTGGCCGACAAGAACGACTTGCCCATATCGCGCCCGGGCCCGGCGAACATCACGATATTGTTTTTCAGGTGCGGCATGGCGAACATCAGCGCCGCGCGGAAGCTGCGCAAGCTTTCGATGGCGATATCCTCGGGAAAGGCTTGCGCCAGCAGCGGCAGGTAGCCCGGGGTATTGCGCGCCTTGCGCAGCAAACGGTCCTGGTTGCTGCTGTGCGGAATGCTGGCGTACACGACGCGCGCGCCCAGCAAGCGTTCGATGCGTTGCGGATCGTCAATGCCGCCGCTCAAAGCCTTGCGGGAAAACGCGATCAGCGTGCCCAGGAACATGCCCGTCACCGCCGCCAGCACGACAATGAGCGGGCGATTCGGTTTCAGCGCTTGTTCGGGCGCCATGGGCGCGTCGATCAAGCGCACATTGCTCACGCGTCCCACGGAAATGAGGCGCAGTTGTTGCGCGGTATTTGACAGTGCCGTATACAAGTCGGTATTGACCTTGATTTCGCGCACCAGGCGCGCCTCGTCCTGCTCGAGCACGGGCAGCGTCTTGATGCGCTTGGCCACGCTGTCAATTTCGGCGTCCACTTCGCGCCGCTGGCGGTCCAGGCCAATGACGATGGGATGGTCTTCGGTAAAGCGCGTCAGCAGCTCGGTCTTTTTCTGGTTCAGGTCGAAGCGCCGGGTTTGCGCCGACGCCGCTTGTTGCAGGCTCATGCGGGCTTCCTCGCGCATGTCGATGGTGCCGTGGCTGTTGCGAAAGTTATTGTATTTCTCTTCCGATTGCTCGAGCTGGCGTTTGAGCGCCGGCAGCTGTTCATTGAGGAAAGCGAGCGACTTTTCCGCTTCCTCGGTCTTGCGGGCCAGGTTCTGGCGCATGTATTCACGCCCGATTTCGCTCAGCAGGCTGTTGATGCGCTGCGCATCGTCGCCTTGCAGCCGCACTTCGATGATGCCCGACTGCTTGCCCTGCTCGGTGATGACCATCGCCGTCTGGATCCGTTCGATGGTGCCCAGGCGCGAGCTGCGCTTGAGCGTGAACTGGGCGCCGCTGCGCGCGTCGAGCCGGTCGATGCGCAATTCAATGTTGCCCCCGCGCGCGGCGGCCTTGAGCGTGGTGCCGACAATGCCCTCGTAGATCACTGGCAGCCCCGCGCCGCCCAGCAAATAGCGCCCGTCGCCGCGCGTGGTGATGGTAAATTCGCGGTTCAGCCATGCCTCGGGAATGTCGAACACCGACACGTCTGCCCGTTCCGGTCCCCACACGTAACCGCCATAGCCAAAAATGCCGGGTTCGGATAGCTCGGTGGCATTACGGTTGGCAAACCAGAATCCCACCACGGGAAAATAGCGCGGACGCACGTCGACGAATAGCTGCAAGTTGTCGACCGCATGCGAAATGACCATGCGCGAGCGCAGCAGTTCCATCTCGGCGATCGCCGCCTTTTTGGTCTCGAACAGCGACGACACTTCGGACAAAATGTTTTTCGACGCGTTCGGGCTTTCCTCTTCAACGTGGATCATCAGGTTCGCTTCGTACACGGGACTGGCGATGAGCGCATACACGATCGCCATGGCGGTGAGCAGCAGCGTGACGGTGCCGATCAGCCAGCGGCTGTCGTACAGGATATTGAAGTAGCCCTTGAGGTCGATATCATGCCCGTCACGCTCGACATCTTGCTGGTGTCCCGCCAGCGGCATTTGCAGCATCGGCACATTGTGCTGGATGTTCGATAGTTGGTGCGGTTCGCCAGGGTGGTTCATGTCAGTTCCTTGGGTTTCAGGGACGCGAAACGCCGATTGCCTGCGACAGGGCGCCGGGAAAAATCATTGAGAGATTGCGTTGCCAGTTGGCCAGTGGCGAGGCGGCCACGTAGACCAGGTCCTTGGGATGCAGCTCGAACGCTTCGGCCATGGCCAGCGCCCCGCTGCGGCGCGCGTCGAGCTGGTACACGTGGGTGCCGTCGATGCCCTTGCGCACCACATACACCTGGCGCGCGTCGCCCGTTATCGGACTGATGCCGCCCGATTCGCCCAGCGCTTCATTGAGCGTCAGGCGCCCGTTGTGCATCGTGAGCGCCTTGGGGGTGACCACTTCGCCCGAGACGAACACCTTGCTTTCCTCGCGCGAATGAACCCGCACCACGTCGCCGTGGGCCAGCAAAATGTTGCCCGGATTGATGCCCTTGGCCACCAGCGCGCGCAGGTCGATCATGTAGCGCACGTCGCCGCGGTCGAGCGCAATGCGGCTCTGGTCGGCCGTGGGCAGCATGCCGCCGGCGCGGTTGAGCGCTTCCATCAGCGTCATGGGAATGTCGTTGATGGCTTGCAGCCCGGCACTCTTGACTTCGCCGTCGAGGTAGACGCGCTTGCTGCGGTAAGCCTGCACCCGCAGCGTGACGTTGGGCTCGGCGATGTACTTGGCCAGGCGCTTGGTCAGCAGGCTGCGCGCCTGCTCCTCGGTCAGCCCGGCCAGCGTGAGCACGCCAGCGAACGGGAACTGCACGCGCCCTTCGTGGTCTACTACAAAACCGGGCGCCGGCGCCGACGGGGTGGAGGTGTCGGCCATGTTGGCGCCGGCGGCGGCGCCCTGCCCGGCCAGTTCGGGGTGGTCCCACACCACGATCGACAACACGTCGCCGCGGTCGATGGTGTAGGGCGGCGGATCGCCCACCATCAGGTGCTTGATGTTCTGGTTGATGCGCTTTTCGCGCTGTAGCTGGTCGGCCTTGATCAGCTCCTCGGTAATTTGCTCCGTGGCCGGGCCGCCGACATTCTCGGACACCCCGGACCTGCCGCCCACGACATGGCTGGCGCACCCGGCCAGACCGGCAAGAACGGCGCACAAGGCCAGGGCGGCGCCCTGTGTACATAGATGACGCGAAAAAGTTTTCATGATGGTTGCCAATCTAAACACTGTCTGATCCAGAGTAAGGGACGCCCACCGGCTCGGCTTTGCCGCATATCAAATGGGGAACGTGCCGAACGGGACCGCTATTACCGGCATGGCGATGGCAAGCAAGGGAGGGTTGTAGCGAGCTCAGGCATAGCTGTGCTCTTTGCGTTTAGTCAAGCTCGGTGCTGCGGACGATTGCCCGCTAGCGCACTTCTTCCATCAGCTTGAGCGCTTCGTCGAAGCGCCACACGCGGCGAATGTCGATCACATCGTATTTTTGCGCGATGGCCGGCGGGAACGGCGAGTAGCGCGCGTTGACGCGCACAATGCGGCGCACCGCCTCGTCCATGTCGGCGCGTCCGCTCGAAGTGATAATCGTCACCTCTTCCACCGAGCCGTCGCTGCGCACGGCAACGCTGACCAGGGGATCTTTCTTTTCCTCGTCAACCCAGTTGCGCGAAAAGTTCACGGAAGCATTGCGCTCGATTTTCTGGCGCCAGCTTTCCACGTACATGCGCAGTGGCAAATCGCGTTCATTGGCGCCGACCGCAACGCGCCGTCCATCGCGCGACCGCGGCCCGGGAGGATCGCCGCTCAGCACGTCGATGCCCTTGACCAGGTCGCGCGCGCGATTAGCCAGGTCGCTGCCCAGCATGTTGCGGGGAATCTGACCGGTCGCGCCTGAACCGCCGAGTCCGGCATTGCGGCCGCCGGTGCCGGCGCTGCCAGGCTGCAAGGCGTCGCGGTCGCGCCCTGCCGACTGCGCAGCCTGCCGCTCGGCGCGTTCGCGCTCGCCGCGTTGTTGTTCCCGTTTCTGCTGTTCGGCACGTTGTTGTTCGAGCTGTTGCTGTGCGTTCTTTTGCTGTTCGAGCTGTTGCTGTGCGAGCTTTTGCTGTTCGATCTTTTGCTGAGCAATTTTTTGCTGTTCGATCTTCTGCTGTTCGATCTTCTGCTGTTCTATCTTCTGCTGCTCCGCATGCAACTGTTCCGCTTTCTGCTGTTCGACCCGTTGCTGTTCAAGCTTTTGCTGCTCTGCACGCAGTTGCTCCGTTTTCTGCCGCTCCACACGCAGCAGTTCGTTCTGTTGTTGCTCGACGCGCTGCTGTTCCAGTTTTTGCTGTTCAACGCGTAACTGCTCGGCTCTCTGCTGTTCGGCTCTCTGCTGCTCGCTCTTGTGCTGCGCGGCCTTCTGTTGCTCCTGCTTGAGCTGTTGCTCCTGCTTGAGCTGTTGCTCCTTCTGCTCGCTTTGCTGCTGCGCCAGTTGCTGCGCCTCTAGCAACTTGCGGGCATCCTGCTCCATGGCCGCCTGGCGCTTCTCCAGTTGCGCCGCCTGCGCGGCCGACTCCGCCGCCGCCACCCGTGCTAGCTCCTCGGCCAGCCTGGCCGCTTTCGCATCTTCTTCCGCCTTGGTGCGTCCCGCTTGCGCGGCCTCGGCTTTCAGGTCGGCGGCGCTTTGGGCGTCGCCATCGTCGTCGCCCAGTTGCGCATCTTTGATATCGACGGTTTTTTGCTCTGCTTCCTCAGGCCGTACGAGCGGGACCGTAAATTCATTTACGGTTGCATCCTGCGCAATGACCTTGGTCGCTGCCTGCAGCATATCGTGCGCCGGCAACGGCGGGCTGATGCGGCGCGCGCGACGCGGCGCATCTTTCCTGACCTTGGGCCTGGCCTTGGCCGGTGGTGCCGGTGGTGCTGGCAGCGGCTCGGCGGCCGGCACCGGATCAACCAGCCGCATGCCTGCCACCGGCGCGGTCGCGGCTGGCGGCGCTGGCGGCGCTGGCGGGGAATCGGGTAGCGCGGGCGGCAACGGTTCAGGCGGCATGGGAGCGGGCGCGGGCTCGGTTGCGGCAATACGCACTGTTAAAGGTGAAGGTGGCGCCGTCGCGCCCGACATCCCCATGCCCGGCACGCCGAACTGCAGTAGCAGCACAATTGCGTGCAACAGCAGCGACGCCAGCAAGCCGCCCAAAAGGCGGCGGTCGGCGCGGTCGGCCGCGTCCGGCGGCGACGCGCCCAATGTCATGCGGCCGTCTCCTTGCGCTGGCCTGCCGGTGTCACCATTGCTGCCTTATGAGTTGAGGGTAAGCTTGTGAATTCTAAGCGAAAAGATAGCGTACGGTTGACTTTATCGTTGATGTGAATACAGCAATGAAAAAGTGCGCGCCGCGCGATGGCAAACGCGCCGGGGCGATTGTTTTGAATCAAGACCAGCAAACGGGCCGCCTTTAGTATGGATTGAACTCCACCCATGCATGCAGGCTTCCCATGTCCGCTCCCACGGCGTGCGGCTCGGCTCCCGAGTTCGCCACCAAGCAATTTCGCCAGGCCCTGTCCCAGTTCGCCACCGGCGTTACCGTCATCACCGCCCGTCAGGCCGACGGCGAGCCGATCGGGGTCACCAGCAATTCCTTCAATGCCGTCTCGTTCGAGCCGCCGCTGGTGCTGTGGAGCCTGGCGCACGCGGCCGGCAGCATGGCCGGCATTGCCGCCGGCGACGGTTACGTCGTCAACGTACTCGCCGGCGACCAGATCGAGCTGGCGCAACGCTTTGCTCTTGCCGACCCTGGCCTTTTCGGGGCGCTGCCGTTCGCGCTGTCGCGCCGCGGCCTGCCCATCTTGCCCGGCTGCGTGGCGTGGTTCGAATGCCGCCACCGCAGCCGCTACACCGAAGCCGAGCACGTCATTTTTGTCGGCGAGGTCGAATCCTGCCACTCCCATCCGCAACGCACGCTCGGCTTTCACCGCGGCCGCTTCATCGCCCTCTGAGATTCGAACCACGCCATCTGCCCACCTCTACGAACGGATGCGATCATGCCCACCAATGCGCTAACTTTCCTCAACCACGCATGTTTTCACATCGCCAACGACAGCACCTTGCTGCTGGTCGATCCATGGCTGGAGGGCGCGGTATTCCACCATGGCTGGACCCTGCTCGACAATGCCACCTCGAACGCCGCCGTGGTGCGCGACCTGAACACGCGCAAGCTCAATACCTATATCTGGTTTTCTAACGAACATCCGGATCACTTTTCCGTCTCCTTTCTCAAAAAGCTCAAGCAAGACTACGCCGGCAAGGCCACCATCCTGTATCAAAGCACCAAGGACAAGCGCGTACTCGCCTTTCTCAAAAAAAATGGTTTTGACGCCATCGAATGCGCACCCGGCGCTGTCATGAAACTTGACGCCAGCATGGACATCACGGTCTTCCCCTACTCCGACGGCAACTCGTTTTGCCTGATCCGTTCGGGCGGACGCACCGTGCTCAACGTGAACGATTGCGCGCTCGCCAGCGCTGGCGCCTGCCGCGCCGTCAAGAGCGCCATCGCGCCGCTGGCGCCGCAAATCGACTTTCTGTTTACCCAGTTCGGTTACGCCAACTGGGTCGGCAACCCATTCGAGCCGGGCCTGCGACGGCGCGCCGCAGCCGACCGGCGCACGCGCATCAGCTTGCAAATGGCGTGCTTTAAGCCGGCGCTGACAATCCCTTTTGCCTCCTTCGTCGCCTTTTCCAGCATCGAAAACAGTTACCTGAACGACTATCAAAATTCGGCCTACACCATCCGCCAATGGTCGAGCCTGTCGGCCTCAACCGAGACCGTGCGCTTCATGAAGCCGCGCGACGTGCTCGACCTCGACAGCGCAACCCCGGCCAGCACCGTGCGCATGAGCCAGGCCGCCGTCGACCATTGGGAAAGCTTGGGCGACGCCCCGCGCGAAGTACTCCCGGCCGAGCCGCAGGCCAGCGTGGCCGACGTCGCCGGCGCCTTTGCCAGGCACCACGCTGCCGTATGCGCCAACCTGCCCGGCTTGCCATGGCTGCTGGAAAAACTCGGCCTGATCAAGCCGCTCACCATGTACATTCCCGACATCGCCCTCACCGCCCGCTTTTCCTACATCAACGGCTATCAGCAGGTGCCAATCGGCACCTCGTTCGATATCTCCATGAGTTCGCCAAGCGCGGTCTTCCTGTTCAGCAATGAATACGGTTTCAGCACCACCTTCATCAACGGCCGCTTCCGCACTGCCAGTCCGGATGCACTGCAGCGTTTCGGCCGCTTTTTCATGCCGCAAAACCTGGGCCGCCAAGGCTACGGCATGCGCCACCCTTTCGCCACGGCCGGTCATTTGGCCGGCAACGTCCTTGGCCGCCTGCGCGCCAGTGCTTGAATGGTCGTGCAGTGCCCAAAAACCGGTAAAATTGGCGCCATGTGCGCAAACTATACCCCCAGCAAATGCGAAGCGTTCAGCCACCATTACGGGCTCGATCGCGGCATTTTCGACCATCCCGCCGAATCGTTTCCCGGCTATCTCGCGCCTGTCCTGCGCGAGTCGCGCGACGTGGCAGGCAGCATGGAATGCATCCCGGCCGTGTTCGGCATGGTGCCGCACTGGGCCGAGATGAAGCTGTCGCGCCAGACCTACAATGCGCGCACCGAAACGGTGGCCACCAAGCCATCGTTTCGCAACGCATGGCAGCGCAATCAATTTTGCATTGTTCCTGCTGAAAATTTTTACGAACCTAATTATGAATCGGGCAAGCCGGTACGCTGGCGCATCGCCCACGCCGACGCGCGGCCGCTGAGCATTGCCGGGATCTGGGAGTGGAAGGCCAACGGGCCGGGCGACTTGCCGGTGCTATCGTTTTCGATGCTGACGATCAACGCGGACGGCCATTCCTTGATGAGCCAGTTTCACAAGCCGGGTGACGAGAAGCGCATGCTCGTGCTGTTGGAACCTGATCAGTACCAGGGCTGGCTGGAAGGGGCGCTGGTGAATGACCCGGCGGTCTACGCGCCTTATCCCGCAGAGCGGCTGATTGCCGTGGCCGACCCGATGCCGCCGCGCGGCAAGGTGAAAGATGCGCAACCGTCGCTGGATCTGAAGGCTGCATAAGGGGCCAAACCAACGGCGAGCAAAGCTGCTGCATGGCGTGTTGTCCTACAACGCGCCCTCTCCTGCGCCTATTCCGCCGATGTTTCCTCTGGCCTACTATGGATGCTCTTATTCAAAGAGGTCCACCATGTCAAACCATGAGCAATCGATTGGCGCAGAAAACAATCAACCGGTTGACGGTATCGCGGGCAGCAATCCTGGCACCCAGCAGCCGAGCGGCGCGCACGTGGATGCCGGCAACGCCGGTGCAGATGCCGGGCAGTGCCGGGAAATCGCCCCCGAATCGCCACGCGGCCAGAATGGCGTCGGCGCTGTCCGGCCCTCCGGCATTACCGGCGTGATGGGTTCGGTCAAGCGCGCCCGCCATATGCTCGCCGGCCAGGTCGACCATATCGGCTGGGCAAGTCACTACAACGGTTCGCTGTCGCGCGCTGGCCAGCGCATCAGCGTCAAGGTCGGCTGCGGCTCGCCAGGCGCACGCGCCGCCTGAAGATTAATTAACTGTCGACCGTCATCTGGTAGGTGACGCGCTCGGCTTCTTCCTCGCGCGCAAGCGCAATTTCGCGCATCACGGCGCCCACATCGGCCGGCACATCGGGCAGCGCGACGATGCCCGTCAAGGGCGTCTCGGGCGTCAGCAAACCCGCCTCGTACAAATGCCATATCTCCTTGCCGTACTGGCTGGCTGCCAGTTCCGGCACCGTGGCCGAGAAGAACGTTGCCAGATTCGTTACATCGCGATCCAGCATCGACGCGGCCACGCTGCTGCCGGCCGCATCGATAGCCTGCGGCAAGTCGATGATGACCGGCCCTTCCGCATCCACCAAAATATTGTATTCGGACAAGTCACCGTGGATGACTCCGGCGCACAGCATCAGCACCACCTGGCGCAGCAAGGCTTTGTGATACGCCAGCGCCAGTTCGCGCGTCAATTCGACGTCGTTCAGGCGCGGCGCGGCATTGCCGTCGGCCCCGGTCACCAGTTCCATCAGTAGCACACCCTCAAAGCAGACGAAAGGCGTCGGCACGCGCACGCCCGCCGCCGCCAGCCGGTACAAGGCTTCGACTTCCGCGTTTTGCCACACCTCCTCGGCCATCTTGCGTCCGTATTTGGTGCCCTTCTCCATCGCCCGCGCCTGGCGGCTGTTCTTCACGCGCCGCCCTTCCTGGTAAGCGACCGCCTGGTGAAAGCTGCGCTTGTCCGCTTCCTTGTAGACCTTGGCGCAGCGGATATCGTCGCCGCAGCGCACGACATAGACGGTCGCTTCCTTGCCGCTCATCAGTTGACGCATGACCTCATCGATCAAGCCTTCTTCGACCAGCGGGACAATTCGTTTAGGGGTTTTCAATGGGGGGAACTCAGTTGATGAATAGCACGAGCCGAAGTGTATGAGAAAAGCACCCGATTGGCAATCGAGTTCATTGTATAAATGTTAATATAGACACCATTCCAACCGAGCGCAGCAGCTATCCCATGACCTCACTTTACTACCGCCCTTCCGGCCGTTTTTCGCCCACGCTCTTGCCGCGCCTTGTCGTGACGTCGCTGGTGGCCGTGCTGTTCGCATGGCTGTACGCGTATGGCGCGCTGCATTTTCACGCGATCATCCGGTTTTTGCGCCGCTGATATTTACCGTGATTATGATCGGCTCCGGCGTGTTCCTCTGCAAACAAGCGGACGTGCGCAATCCCGTGCTGATGTTTTGCCTGGCCTTATTGCTGACCATGTTTGCATGGTACTGCCACTGGGCGTTCTGGGCCGCACTGTCCGCGCCGGTCGGAAAAGATGCGTGGCAAAGCGCCATGGATTACCTGGGCAACCCGGCAGCCTTGTTCGCCGTCGCGAGCGCGCCGCAGCGCTGGACAGGCGCCAACCTCGCCGGCGCCATCGCCGAATTTGCCATGTTCGTCATCGTCCCGGCCTTTATGGCCCGCAGTGCGGCGCGCGATCCGTTCTGCGAAACCAGCAAGACGTGGGTCAATGAAGAAAAACCAGCGGGCCGCTTTGGCCCGATTGCCGACGCCGACACGGCGCAGTTTATCCGTGCGCTGGAAGCCGATCCGGATCGCTTTCTGGAGTTACTGCCGCCGTATTCGACCGGGACGGCGCACTACACCAGCCTGGGCATCTATTTGGCGCCAGGCGGCAAGGATGCATGGCTCACGATCCGCAAAGAAAAAGTGAAATTCGTCGATGGCAAGCCAAACAACACCTGGAAGGAAATGGTGACGCATGTGCGCATTTCCCCGGCGAGCGCGCAGCAAGCCCGAACTGCCGGCGCCGTCGAAGTGGACAACGTTCAGGAAGCGCCGACCCCGGTTGAACTGGAAGCAGCACTGGCCGCAATGCAGGCAGGCCAGTTTGAAAAGGCGCTGGCCGGGGCAAGCGGTTTCACGGGCGCTGCCGATATTGCGCTGCGCACCGACGCCAACCGCCTGTGCGCGATCAGCTGCTCGCAGCTTGCCAAGTGGCCGCAGGCCGCCGCCTATTTTGAAGCGGTGTTCGCCACCGAACGCAGTGCGCACAACGCCTTGCAGGTAGCCACGAGCACAGTCATGGCGGGCGCGCTAGCACAAGGCGAGCGATGGTTTGCAACGGCCAAAGCGGTCAATGAAGATACGGGTGACGTGAGTTCCATCCTCCTGCATACCAACTTCATCAGCGCACTGAAACAAGCAGGCTTTATGACCGCGGCGCTGCCCTACATGGAATGGGTGAAGCAAGTGTATGAAGCGGCCCACAGCACCGACGCAACCTTCCTGACGCTGCGCGGCGTGCCGTTCTTCGAATCGTTCCTGGACCAGAGCGCGCCAGTGGTGGATGCGGCCATGAGTGGCGCGCAGGCTAACGCGTGGTATGCGTCCATGCTGGCGCATATCGACCAGGACGGGCAGGACACGCTCAATGCATGGCTGGGGCAGCGGGCCGCGACGGAATAGCCTCCCAGGCCCTGCCTCTCACGGATACATGAACGACTTCACCAGCGTCAGCTCCCCCGCCGCCCGCAGCGGCACCCTGAACATCTGCTGGCGTTCATTGGGCGTATTCTCGTTGGCGATGATCGTCACCTGCGCGATCGTCACCAGCTCCTTGGTCTCGCCGCTGCCGAAATAATTCACATACACGTGATACATCCCCTTGGCCGGCGCGGGACTGGAAAAAATCTCCGGCCCGTAGCCGGTCGTCACGTCCACGTCGAGCGCGCCGCCATTGTTCATCACGCGCTGGCCGTACCAGGCGTGCTGGCCATCGGGCGCGATCACGTGCAGGTCAATGTCGGTGCCGGGACTGTCCCACGACAGCACCACGCGCAAGCGCGCCTGCGTCTTGCCCGCATACGACTCGATGAACTGGCCGCGCGCGCGCGACTGCCCGTCGGGCGAACGCACTTCGACGCTGTTCGAATTGCGTCCGAATGCGTACGGCCGCTCGTAGCGGCCCTTCTCATCGAGCTCGATCGGCATCGGCACGCCGTTGACGATCAACAGACCGGGCTTGCCCTTGGCCGCCCCCGCAATGCGGCCGCGAATCTGGGCGCTTGCGCTCTGGCCGTCCTGCATATTGACCGACGCGGCGGGATAGTTCACGCGCTGCGTGTACTGCTCCTGCTGGCCGGCCGAGTTGCGCCAGCCGTTCACCGGCGCCTCGATCCTGGTCTGGGCCAGCGCCGATTGGGACAGCAGCAGTACGGGGATCAACAGTATTTTCATGATTGCTTTCGGCGTCATCGACGCGAGTCCAGGTTCACATCGACCAGCCGGCGCGCCAGCTGTTCGACCAGTGTTTCGTCCTGCCCGCGCGGATGGTTGCGCAGGCCCAGGTGTAAAAATTCGTGCGCCAGCGTGATGCGGTCTTCCCGCGTCACCAAGCCGCGCACGAAAATCCGGTTGCGCGACTGCTCCGAGAACGGCATCCCGGCCGCCAGCTGGCACACTGCGGGCAGCTGCGGCGGCGTTTCATACCCCGCTTCGCGGCGCAATGCGCGCTCCCAGCGCGGCACCTCGCGCGCCAGCCACGCTTCGGCGCCGGCCAGGCGCGTGCACTGCAGCGCACCCACGCCGCCCAGCGTGCCAAGTTCGGCGCGCGGATAGACGGCGGCCAAAATCTCGTCGAAGCGGCGTCCCTGGCGCGCCTGCTCCAGCGCGGCTGACCACGCCATCGTATCCTTGCCCGGCGTCGTCGAGTGGTAGCGCACGTTGACGCCGGCCAGCACCAGCTGATCGGTCCACTGCGCCACCGCGCGCGCCGCGGCCGTGGCCGGATTGGGACTGACCCGCTGCGTGGCGCTGCTGTCGGCAATGCGCTGGCAGCCATCCTTCCACGTCGCGTTTTGCTGCAGGTAGGTGCGAATGGCAACGGCCAGCGCCCGCGCCGCCTGCGGCTCGGCGGCGCTGCCTTCGCGGTCAATCACGCGCGCCACGTATTCGTTCACGCCAAAGCGGCCGCTGACCTGGGCGCGTCCGTGCGCGTCGCGCCCCAGCGCCAGCTCGCCCTGGCTAAACAGCGCCAGGCTGCGGCCATTTTCAAACTGCACCACGTAACGCCCGTTCAGCGTACCCGGTACAGCTGCCACGCCGCCCGCTTCCACGCGCTTGAGCGGATAGCGCGCAAAATAGTCGACCAGCACGCAACCGGCATCACGCGCCGGCGCCGACGCCGGCAGCACCGCCGCCAGGCGCGGCGCCCACTTCTGCAAGACGCTGTTGCTGGTTCCCGCACCGCCAAACCACACCGGCGTGCCGTCGGCCAGCCAGCCGGCCGCGCCCCCGAAGCGCTCGGTCGGTCGCTTGGCCTCGTGCCATGAAAATGTCTTGACCCGCAAGCGCGCGCCGAACCAGCCAACCGTGCTCGCGCCGCGCGCACCCAGCACCACGCGCAGCAGCGCGGCTTGCGCCTCGACCCGGCCTGCCGCCGGCACGCTGGCCAGCGCTTGCAGCAGGCTGCGCAGCGTCACCAGGCGCTCGGGCGTCAGGCGCGCAGGGTCGGCCAGCCAGTCGGTTTCGCCGCTCGGGGCGTGGCCCAGCCGCTCGGTCCAGTAGTCGCGCCACGGACGGCGCGCCAGCATCAGGCGCGCGGGCGCGAAGAACAAGCCGCACGACTGCGCCAGCGCCGCGTCGCGCGCGATGCTGCCGCCCTTGTCGCAGCAATACACTTCTTCATGCGGCGCTTTGCCGGTGCATGTGTAGTCCGGCGTGGGCAGTTTGCGCTCCACCGCGTGCACGTACACGAACAGCTTCCACAGGCTCCCCAGCGGCACCAGGCGGGCGCCGTCAAAGGCTTGCGCGCGGCTGCTGCCGTCTTCGTTGATGCGCCGCGCCGTCAGCGCGCCCTCCTGCCACCACGCCACGTCGAGCGTGTCCGCGCACGCCGCGGGGGCGTGGGCACAGGCGAACCAGGCCAGCGCCAGCAAAAGCGAAGCGCGCATCGCTTTACTCCACGCGCATGCTGCGCACGGTCTTGCCTTCGTTTTCCAGCGCTTTTTTGTCGGGCTGGTACATGCGGTAAAAACGCGCCGGCGGCAGTACGTACTTGCCCTTTTGCGAAAAGCGCACCAGGTGGCGCACGCGCTGCGGCTCGCTCAGGGAGTCCACCGGCACCGAATAGCCGTCGCGCCGTTCGGCATGGCTGGCGCGTTCCAGCGACTCTTTCTCGCCCAGCAGCTTGATGCCCCAGGTGCCCGCTTCCACCGACGCGCCAGGCGGCAGTGGCACGTCGAGCATGCCGAAGAAGTAGCTGGCTTTCGCGCTCGGCGTGAGTGTGATTTCGTCCAGATACAGCGCATCGGTGCGCAGCGCGTCGCCGTCCTTGACCAGCGTGCCCTTGTAGCCGTCCGGCTCCTGCGTGAGCAGCAGCAGGCGGCGCGCCACCTGCACCGGCAGCGCGTGCACTTCGGTCACGCTGCTTTCATAGCGCACTGTCGCCACCGCACCCGCTGGTGCGGCTTCGGCCAGTTGCAGCTGCTTTGGCCCGCCTGCGGCGCCCCGCCACTGCCATAACTGCTGGCCGAACATGCTGGTGTTTTCAAGCCAGGTACCGGACGGTTTGAGCGCCAGCGACCGTGCGGTGCGCGGCGAGGCAAGCTTTTTCTGGATCCAGACCAGCGTCATGGCGCGATCGATCGTCGGCATGTCGGACCGCACGGCGCCCAGGATGGCGTCCGCTGACGTGACGGGCGCCTGCCCGGCCAGCATCAGCAGCGCCTGCGGCATGGGCGCGGGATGGGCCTGCAGCGTCGCTACGGCGGCCGCCACGGCGCCTTGCAGCTCGGGCGCAAGCGGCTGCTCGGCCTTGCTGGAGATTACCGACAGCAGCACCAGCGTGAGCGCGTTGGCGTTGGCGTCTTGCGGCGCCATCAGCATGCTGCTGGTCGGCGCCAGCGGCGCGCTCTTGCCGGCCAAATTCATCTTTGCCAGTTCGTCGGCCAGGCCGGAAGCGAGCGTCTTGACCGGCAAACCCATCTCCTGCGCCATCCACAGCGTCAGTGCGCGGTGCAGCAAGGGCTCCTTGATGCCATTCTTGGTATACACGGTCAGCAGGTTTTGCCAGTGCTCGGCCGGCAGTACAATGCCCAGTGCGCGCGCCGCATACCAGTCGCCGTAATAAGCGTAGGCAGTCATCAAGGCATTGCCTTCGGCGGCATTGCCCCACCAGCCAAAGACGGCGGCGGGACCGGCCATCGATACCAGGCGAAGGCGTTCGGACTGCAGCGCGTTTTGCAGGCGGTCGCGCATCGGATCGGCGTCAAGGCCCACGCTTTGCAGCGCCAGCGCCAGCGGTATCAGGCGGCTGGCGGTTTGCTCCACGCCGCCATACGGATAGTCGATCAGGTCGTCTGCGATGCGGGCAAAGTGATTGGCCCCGCCCTGCGCGAAGGCGACGCGGATATTGCGCGCGTCGGCCGGCAAGGCCAGCGCGGCGACGGCGCCGTTCAAGGGCAGTTCCAGCGAGCGCGGACTGTTCCAGCCTTGCGGCAAAAACTCGATCTGGGTGTCGAGCATGTCGACCACGACGGCGCCCCGCTTGACTTCGAGGTGCATCGGTCCGCCGCCGCGCGTCAATGCAAAGTTGATGTAATTGACGCCGCGCCTGGCGTGGGTCTTCTGGGTTTCCACGACGCCGCCGCCACTCAAGGTCACTTCCAGGTCTTGTTCGCCCGCGGTCTGGTTGAACAGCGCAATGGCAGCTTGCGGCGTGTCGCCGGCGCGCAGCCAGGTTGGTGCGGTCCACTTGGCGTAGAAGTTTTTCTCGGAGCGCACGTACCCGGTGCGCTGGCCCACGCGGCCCTGCGCATCCATCGCGCGCCCCGTGATGCGCCAGCGCGTGAGCGAATCGGGCATCTTGAAGCTGACCTGCACGCGGCCGGAGGCGTCGGTCTTCAGGCTTGGCGCCCACAAGGCCGTGTCGATATTGTCGCGCCGCGGGCGCTCGAGCACTTTTACGCCGCGTTCATTGTAGTTGTGGCGCGCCGGTGCGCCGGCGGTGCGCCCGGCAGCCAGGTCGAAGCTGATGAACGACAGGCTGGCCGTGGTGCGCACGTTGTTGCGGCGCGGGTGGTAAAAAAAGTCGCCGATGTCCGGCGCAATCTCCGGTTGCAGCACGTAGATCATTTCGTCCACCACGCCCAGCGCGACCAGAGTCGAGACGGGTTTGCCGTCAAGCTGCGCGGTGACGTCGAGCGTGACCTTTTCGCCCGGCTGGTAGACTTCCTTGTCGGTCTTGAAGGTGAGCGCGATGCGCGGTTCGATGATCTGCAAGCCCGCGTTCTGGAACACGAAGTCGCCCTGGCGCGTGTACGCCACCGAGAACATGATGTTCGGCCCGTACTCGTCCTTGACCGGGATTTTTACGCGCCACTGGTTGGGCGCCACGCGCTTGGGCACGATCCAGTCGGCGCCGCCGCCCAGCAGGCCCACTTGCTCCACCTTGTCGCGCTCGAGCGTAAGCAAAGCCTGGTCCACCGGGTCCGAGAACGTGATCAAGGCTTCGGCCGTTTCGCCGGCGCGATAGCGTTCGCGGTCAAGCACGATCTCGATGCTGCCCGGCGTGCCTTTCAAGCCCTCGCCCGCCACCCAGTGGCTGGTGGAGGCAACCATGGTGCCGTTGGCGTCGCGCAGGCTGATCTGGTATGACCCGGGCGCGGCAAAGGGCAGGTCCCAGGTGGCTTTGCTGCCGTCGAAAGAACCTTCTGTCTTTGTCTGCTTTTCAAGAAGAATCATCTCCCACTTCACGGGTTTTGGCCCAGGAACACCTTCCGGCGTCACGCTAAAGCGCACGGTCTGCCCGGGCGTTGAAAAGCGCGTCTGCGTGCTCAGGCGATACTGGCTGGCCGAGCGCTCGATCAGCAGTTCCTTGGTGCCCTTGACGCGAAAGGCCGCGCCGTCGGAAGCGAGCGCCGTCAGGATGTAGCGCGACGGCTCCTTCGCCTCGGGCAGCGTAAAGTCCACATTGCCGCTGCCGTCGGTGTCGAGCTCTTCGCTCTTCATCTCGACCGGGAAGGCGCCGGAATAAAACAGTTCGCCTTCGACCATGCTGTTTTGCTGCGCGCGCAGCGTCAGCGCCACGCTGGCGTTGGCCACCGGCTTGCCGTCCGGGTAGCGCAGTTCGATGCGTCCCTTGACCTTTTCACCCGTCTTGAAGTCGGTCTTGGCCGGCACGATGTTCATTTCAAAGTGCGGCTTGACATATTCGGCCACCCGGAAGGCGGCGCCGTATGGCGTTTCGCGGTAGGTAAAGCGCAGCTCATAACCGCCGGCGGTGGCAATGGCGGGCAGCTTGAAGCGCGCCTCGGCGCCGGTGTCAGCGTTCAGTTGCAGCGTTTGCGTCAGCAAAGGCGTGCCGTTCGGGTCGAACACGGTCAGCACCAGGGGGGACGCCGCAGCGCTTTGCGACACGCGCGCGCTGGTAAATTCACGCGCCATGAACTTGACGTTGACAACGTCGTCAGGCCGGTACAGCGGGCGGTCGGTCACCGCGTAGATCTTGGTGTTATAGATTTCGCTGTCGTAGTAAAAATTCTCGGACACGAACACGCCGCCCTTGCTGTCCTCGCCCATCACGTAGGTGTGTTCAGGACTGCCGCGCTCAAGGCTTGCCACGCCGTTGGCCGCCGTGCGGCCCGACTGCAACACGCCGCTGCCGTCGGTCCACGACACGTCCACGCCCGGCACCACGGCGCCGTTGTCGCGGCGCGCGGTCCACACCAGCATTTGCTGCGACGAGACCTTGGTCACGGCCATGGTGTCGGACACGAAAACCAGCGTGGTGGCGCGGTGTTCGCCGATGATCGCTTCCACCAGGTACAGGCCCGGTGCGCGTTTGCCGACCGGTATCATCAAATTGCCGGCGCCGGCCACGGTCCATTCGCTGCTCGAGCCTTCCAGCTTGACTTCTTTCGGCGCCTTGATCGGTTCGGCCTGCCACAGCGGATAGCGGAACTGCTCGACCAGCTCAAAACCCTTGAGCGGCTTGAACTGGCGCTGGTTCTTGAAAACGGTAGGACGGCGGATCGCTTCATTGGTCGCCAGCGCGGGTTGCGCATCGGTGACGGCCAGGCGCGCTTCGGCCGTAAACAGCCGGCGCCATGCCAGACGCGATTTTTTCCACCAGCTGTCCCACAGCATGGAGAGGGCATTCATCAAGCCTTCGCCCTGGTAGTTGGCAGTGACGTCGACGCGGTGCAGGTTGCGCTGCTTTTTCAAAAATTCAAGCGGCTGCGGCACGCGGTAGACCATGATGTCGACGCCGCCGTAGCTGGCAAGGCCGGCGCGCGCATTGTCGCGGCCCGGCACTTCAAGGCGCACGCGCGCCACGTCGGCGCTGCCATAGGCCGCGTCCGAGAGTAGGAAGAACGGCTCGCCCTTGAACGGCGTGTAATTGCTGGCGTCTGGCTCGCGCGCCGGCTCAGGCGCGGATGCCTTTTCAGCCGCCGGCGGCGGCTGTTGGGCCGGTTGCGCGTGCGCCGGCGGCATGGCCGCCACCAGTGTGGCCAGCAGCAGGACGCTTGAGAAGATACGGTTCATACGAGGGTTCATGATCAAGTTCATGATAAAAACGCGAGCCGGAATATGCCGGCGAAGTTGGGATTGTCGACCGCTGGTTGCCACCGCGTGTCCTTCCAGGTTTTAAGTTGTTGAACGCCCACGGAGCGCAGTCCGTTGTCGATGGATGTCACGGTGCCGGTGTGGTACGCGATGCGCGACCCCATCCACACCATCAAGTGTTGTTCGTCGCCCTGATCGAAAAACAGCAGGTCGCCCGGTTGCGCCTGCGTCAGTTCGCGCGCGATGAAGCGGCTGTTGTGGTGCACCAGCGCCAGCGCCGAGACGTAATTGCCGACCGCGCCGCCGGTCTGCACCCAGCGGTTGCGCAGTGTTGCCTGCAGCGGCGTGAGTTCCAGTTCGGGCGGCAGCTGGCGGTCCGTGCCGATGCCGTTTGCGCGCAGCCATCTGGCGTCGTGCACGGTGAGCGCTTCGTTCACTGCAAAGCGCACCAGGCCGGCGCAGTCGCGGTGCTGCCAGCGCGGCGACGGGCCCCGCTCGACCTGGGCGCTGACGATGCGCAGCATCCAGGCCTGGAAGGCGCGCGTTTGCGCCTGGTCCAGGCGCACGCTGGCATCGGGCGCGCCGGTCAGCGCGCGTGCATGCGGCAGCGCGGCGCAAGCGGCCAGCGCCAGCAGCATGCGGCGACGGTGCGTCAATCCGGTCACCGGTCCAGCGCTTGCCACTCGACGCTCTGCCACGCGGCGCCGCTTTTCGGCAGCGACTTGAGCACCAGGCGGTAGGGCGGATATTTTTTCAATGCGTCCAGGCGCGGCACCAGGTGCACGTCGGCGGCGGCGCGCAGTACCGGTTCGCGGCTGGTCGGCAGCGCGTCGAAGGTCTCCTTGCGGATCAGGTCCGACAGCGACGATGGCGCAATCAGGCCGACGGTACGGCTGGCGTCGTCGAGCCGGTCGGCAATGGCCGGCGACTGTTTGCGGCCCACGGCCAGCGCCAGCTCCACCAGTGCGGCGTCCGGCGAAAACAGCACCGTCTGGCCCTTGATGGCGAGTGTCGGCGTTTGCTCGCCGATGGGGGTGGTCACGGCGCGCTGCCACAGTGTTTCGCCGCTCTTGCCCGCGCGCTTGCTGACGGCGCCGGCGGCCACGTTGCCCACCGCTGCCGTGTAGAGCGCACCGAGCAGCTCGTCGCCGGAGGCGCCCGGCTTGCGGGTGGCCACGATCAGCGGCGTGTACAGGCGCGAGCTGCCGTACCAGCAGACGGCGGCCGGGCCGCTCAGCTGCTCGCCCAGTTTGGACAGATCGGCGTTGGCTTTGTCGCCCACGCGCTTGAAGACCGGCGCCATCGCGGCCCAGTCGGCCGGCAGCGCAAAGCAGGCGGCCGGGTTATGCGGCAGCATCGGCCACAGCGCCTTGTTGTCATAGCCGCCGCTTTGCAGGCGCGCCGCGTCGACCAGGGCCTGCGTGCTCCAGTGGCCTTTGCTGAAGTCGAAGCGCAGCGCCGCCAGCGCGCCAAAAAACGGCTGGTAGCCGAAGGATAAAAAATCGGCCTTGACGGCGACGCTGTGCCCGCTAGGTGCCTGGCCGTCGAGGTGGAACTGCTGGCGCAAGGCCTGGCTTTTCTTGGGGTCTTCTTCGAGCATGTTGGCGACGACGTCGACGGCCTTGCTGTCGGCGTCCTTGCCGTCGGCGCCGCTGTACAGCATGCCCGGGTGCGACAGGATCACCAGGCGCTTGCCGTGCGCGGCAAACAGCAGCGTGCGGTTGGCGCCGTAGGCGAGCGCGTAGACCGGCACCTTGTCGCCGTCGACCTTGAGGCTGCCGGCCACCGTCATCTGGCTGTCCTTGAGCGCGATCTTGCCGCTTTCTTCGAGCAGGCGGGTAAAGCTGCTGCGCGAGACTGCAATGGCGAAGTGCTTGAGCGAGCCGTCGGCGTCGCGCCACAGGGCCACGTCGGCCGGTTCGTCGAGCACCATGCGGATCAGCTGGTCGCCCCACAGCAGTTCATGTTCGTAGGCGATGCGGCGCAGCGCGCCGCTGATGCCGAGTCGGTCTTCATTTTGCTCGTAGTAGAACAAAAAATCTTCGCGCAGCACGTCGCGCGCGAGCGGAATGGTCAGCAGGTCCTTGGGCAGCGACGACAAGCTCTTGGTGACGATCATGGCGTCGGGGCTGGACAGGTCCAGGTGCAGGCCGCTGACCTTGCCCATGCCCTTCCAGCCGAAGACGGCGTAGGCTGCGATCGCGGCGACACAGACGACGCCGCCGGCGGCGATAATTCCCAGCTTTTTCTTGTTCATTGTCTTTGGTGGCTACCCGTTGCAAGTTTCTGACATGATAGCCCAATGTATATATTTGCTAAGATTTTATTTCTGCAACTTTTCATTTTGCGACCTATTCACCACAGAAATGATTTAATATTTGACAATATTACTCAGCCCATCAGGCAAGCCAAATGAACCGTCGGATTTGCCTTCGCACCGGCCAAGCTCACCACGTATATGAGCAAGGTTCACTTTAGCTCGTTCAAATCAACTCTCGTAGGGCGGATGCCAATCCGCCATGCATAGGTGCTGCAACTTTCATGGCGGATTGCATCCGCCCTACAGGCCGTGACTCGTAGGGCGGATGCCAATCCGCCATGCACAGTTGCCGCAACTCTCATGGCGGATTGCATCCGCCCTACGGGCCGTGACTCTCATACGGCGGATGCATTCCGCCATGCACAGGTGCCGCAAGACAGGCGGCGTGGCCGTCGTCAAGTACATGCAGGAAAGTGAGTTGATGGAACTGAAGGATGGGAATGACGAGCCGGCGGGAACGCAATCAAGTCGCTCGACAGCCAGGTCGCGTGAGCACGGCTTGCCAGTGCTACTGCAAGGGAAAAATAAAGCAGCCGGGCACCTGCAGCGTCGATCAGTGCCCGGCTGCCAGCGCTTATTTCTTTTTATCGTCTTTCATCATGTCTTTGTGCTTTGCAGTCATTTCTTTGTGCATCGCTTCCATGTCCTTCATGTCTACGCTTCCGGCACTGTTCTTCTTCATTTTGTCCCACATCATTTCGTGGTGCTTCATGAATTCATCCTTGGAGATCATGCCGTCGCTATTGGCGTCCATCATTTTCATCCCGCCCTCACCCTTGAGGTGATGGTCGGCAAAGGCCGAACCACTGGCGGCGATCAGGATTGCTGCGGAAAACAAGATTACTTTTTTCATCTTACCCCCTTCGTGCAAGCCATTGCTCTCACAATGCGACAGGATGTCTGGCCATGGTGGCAACGGTGACGATAGTGTAAGCCAAAGTGCGCGCCACACCAATGCCGGCCCGGCCACTTTGCCTGTGTATAAAAAGCCCGGCAGAGATCCCGGGCTGTTTTTGGATTGCTCAGGGAAGTGATTTCAAGGTCGTCTTCACTGGCACGGAAAAATTGTAGCCGTCGTGCTTGTCCCAATTGATCGACCAGGTCATCACGCCGCGGAAATCCGGATAGGCTTTCAGCGGCTTGATGGTGCCGCAATTGAGCAGGCGCGTCAGGCACGTGAGCGCGTTGTTGACACTGGCGGCCGTGGTAAAGCCGGAGTTGGCCGAACTCGGTCCGGACGGCACGCCAAAGCCTACCTGGTCCGGACGCAAGCCGGCAAAGGTATTGCCGCCGTAGCTAAAGCCCTCGATCAACATGCGCGCTGTTGCTACCAGTTGATCGGTGGAACCGGCCTTCAAAGCGCCGCTCGCATAGGGCGTGTAGATGTCGCCGTTGTTGTAGTACTGGGGATGAAGGATCGTCAGTTCGCCGCGCAGCGCGTTGATGATGGGAATGTACGCGCCCCAGATCGAACCATAGCTGGTGAAGCCGCCTTCCACGTAGACCCACTCCGGCGCCATGGATAGGTAGAAGCCGGCGCCAACCTTGCCTTTCAGGTTCTTGACGGCGATTGGCAGGTAGGTCTGGATGGCCGCGCCTTGGGCAACGCCATTTTCAAGGTCGAGGTCGATGCCGTCGAACCCGTACTTGACAATGATGGCGTAGAGCGAATTGGTGAAGTTGGTGGCTTCGGCGGTGGAGCCGACAGAGACGGAACCGTTCTGGCCGCCGAGCGACAACACAATTTTCTTGCCCTGGGCTTTCTTGGCCTTGATGTCGGCGATGAATTGGGCTTCGCTGCCGGCGCCTGGATCGACAGTAAAACTGACATTGCCGCCGCCCGCGTTGTCGGCAAAGGAGACGACGATGACGTCCCAGTCGTTACTTACCTGGCTGATCGGATAGGTGTTGCCGCTTGGGTTGGTGAAGTTGTGCCAGTAGCCTACCAGGGCGTGCTTGGCCAAGCCGGTTGGGGTTGGTGTCGGGGTTGGCGTTGGCGTCGGGGTTGGTGTTGGTGTTGGCGTTGGCGTTGGCGTTGGCGTTGGCGTTGGCGTTGGCGTTGGCGTTGGCGTTGGCGTGGTGCAGTTCCCGCTCGCAGACCACAGCGTTGGCGAATCCTTGGGATTCCAATTCGCGCCGACGTGGGCGGTGTGCGTGACCAGGGCCGTGTACGAGACGCCGAGGTAGCTGACCACCTGCCCGGCTGTATAGGTTTTGCCTTCGGCCCACAAGGCACATCCCGCTGGCGGTGGCGTAGGGGTTGGCGTTGGGGGCGGCGTCGGCGTCGGCGTCGGTGTCGGTGTCGGCGTCGGTGTCGGCGTTGGCGTCGGCGTCGGCGTCGGTGTCGATCCACAAGTGCTCGTCACCAGCCACGGTTTGCCGCTGCCTGTTGCGCCATTGTTGGTTGATGGGTTGTCGCCCTGCGTCCAGTAGGCGGCCGTGTAATTTACGCCGGCGTAACTGACGCTTTGTCCGCCTGTATAGGCGGTAGTAGCCACCCATGCTGCGTAGCACACGGTGGTGCTCGCCAGCATTTTGGCTTGTTGAGGCGCTGCAGCGGCGGCGCCGGGCGTGCTACCGCCGCAGGCGACCAGCGAGCCGCCCAGCAGGCCGACAATGAGACTGTTGATGATGGTTCTGTTCAAGAGTGACTCCATAGCGAAAGTGTTGAAAGGCCCGCAGAGCGCGGATCAGCAGGTCGAGCCAGACGACGGTCAACCGGTGCGTGCATCTCTCACTCTTGTCCAAGGGAAAAAAATGACGAGAAAAAAAGCTCGCCATACCAATATAGCACCAATTCAATATTTTTAAGTACCAAAATTGGGATTAACTAATACCGGACGTACTTTTGCCTGGAAGGTGATTGCAGGATATGATGCGAAATATGAGGAAGCGGACAACATGAAATTCAATATTTACGGCCGGTTTCAAGTTGAGGTGAGGCGTGAGGACAACTGCTGGCAGGTCTATCGAATCGCGCTGGGCAAGCGGGGCCGGATGAACGACGTGGTCATTCCAAGTCATCTGGAAGAAGAGGAAATCGTGACCTATCTGGATGACATTTTTCATGAGCTTGCCGGTATCGGGCAGCGGGTTGAACGTGTTTTGCCGTGAATGCGCGAGCAGATACATCGCACTGGCGCGAGATGGCGAGGAGATGGCGAGGAGATGTGACTGGTCAGACGACCAGCGCGCTCCAGATGCTTTACGGCGCGGCCAGCACCGCCGTCGAGTAGGCTGACACGACGTGCCAGCCCAGCCCCCGCCTCGGTCGCAACGAGCAAGCGCTCCGATACCCCGGCGCGCGCTGCCAGTTCGTCGAGCGCGCACATCAATGCCGTGGCCAGCCCCTTGCCGCGATAAGGCGCAAGCGTTCCGATGCGGTCGAACACCGCAGTGCCGGCACGCAGCACAATGCGCCCCGTCGCCGCCGTCGCGCCATGGGCATCGACCGCGTGCATCAGGTGAGCGCCATGCTCGATGCTGACCGCGGCAACATAGCCGGCCGGCAGTACAACCGCCCTGCCTAGCGCACTTCCCCGGGCCATCAAATAGCGCGGCCGTTCAAATATATTGGCAAATCAGGCAGGCCGATCGGGCGCGACAAACTCCAGCCCTTCTTCGAACGTGCGCAACACCATGTCGACGCTCTTTTCCACCACCGACTGCTTCGCGTCCTTGCCTTCGGACAGCAAACGTATCGACACGAACAGCGAATCGGGCAACCTGATGCGCCACTGGCCCACAACCGCCAGCCACTGCTCCAGCATTTCCTCCAGTGGATAAGCGACAAAGACGGTGGCCACCAGATCGGTGCGCGCGGTGTCCGGCCTGATCTGCGGCTCTTCAACCGATACGCTGCGCGCGTCCACGTCGGCCTCGCGCAGCGCCAGGATGAACAATTCGTTGAGCAACTCGTCACGCTCGGTCGGCAAGCCGATGCACAGCACGATGGACCGGGCCGGTACATCGAGCGAGCCCTGCCACCTGCCCAGCTGCAATTGCCGCATATGGCGCAAATGGGCGCCGACATTCGCATCAATCACGGCCACGCGCCTGCGCCTCGGACGCTTTTTGAGAGCGCCCGCCGCCGGAATCAAGGTATCGGCCAGGGCGGCAATGGCGAAGCGGATATTTTGCTGCTGCGCTTGTTCAATCTTCCCCGAATCGAATTCATCGACACCCAGCGCCAAGCCTGGCAGCAGCACGTTGTCGCAATAACTGGCAAAACTAAACTTGCGCAAGTAGGCATGGGCGTCGCGGATGATCGCGTCGGAGTCGCCCAGCAAAATGCGGTGATAAAACCGCTGGGCAGCGTCAACGCTGGGCGCGTCGGAAAACAGGATGGTAATGGGCTCCAGCGCGCGCACGTGGCGCCCGGCAACGACCAGGCACAGCGTAAGCGGCGTCGACAGCAGCAACCCGACCGGGCCCCACAACGCGCCCCAGAACAGCGCCGACACCATTACCCCGAGGGCTGACAGGCCTGAACTGTGGCCATACACCTTCGGTTCGACCACGTTCGCCACCAGCAGTTCGAGGGCGATGAAAATCGTCACGCAGGAAATTGCCAGCGTCCAGCCAGTGTCGGTGGCGGCGACAAACAGCGCGATGGCCGCCCCGGCGACCAGCGCACCAAGATACGGCACAAAGCGCAACAGGCCGCTCAAGGCGCCGAACAAGATGGCGTGCGGAACGCCGGCCGCCCAGAGCAGCACGCCGACCACGCAGCCAAAAATGACGTTGACCACGAATTGCGAAAAGAAAAAGCGCGACACACCCTCGGTCGCATCGGCCAGCGCCTTCATGGTGCGGCCCACATCGGCGTTGCCTGTCAGGCGCACCACGCGGTCGCGCAGCGATTCGTGTTCGAGCAGGATGAAGATCATCAGCACCAGCACCAGGCCGGCCTCCCCGATCGGCCCGAGCACCTGCGAGAGCAAGCGGCTGATGGTCTTGGACGCGGTCAATGGCGGGGTGTGGATTTCGACGGGAATAGGCTGGACCTGGCCGACAGCCAGTTTCAAGCCGGGGCGATTGGGCACGCGCTCGGTTTTGGGAACGCCCGGTGTTACCGCCCGCAGTTCGGCCTCGAAGCGGGCAAATGGGCGCTCGGTCAATTCCCGCACTTTTTCCAGCTTTGATTGAATGGCGACCCGGTATTGCGGCAGGTCGGCCGTGACGAACACCATTTGCGAAGCGAGGATGGCGCTAATGCCGATCACGCCGATGGTGGCAAGCAGCACCGATACCAGGGTGGCGGGCAAGTGCCCCATGCCGGTCTTGCTGATCATGCGCACCAGCGGCGCGATAACGAGGCTCAGGATCAGTGCCAGCGATAGCGGCTCGAGAAAATCGCGGCCGAAATGGAGCAGCGCGAGAATACAGGTGCCGGCAACGACAGTGGCAGCGCTGAGCCGGGGAAATGAGGAAAGATTGGACATGTGCTGGCTTGAAAACGTTAACAGGGTGTTTCTGTGTGAAATACAAGTGTGGACTATATAGAAGATCCAGACTCCACAACAGAAACTTGTATCACCCTGTTTCCAGCGAGGCGTTCAGCACATGACGTGCTAAGGAAGCACTGATTAATTCATGGCGGCGGACTCGGCGCACGAAAAAAGCGCCCAGCTGCGTTGCAAATCTTCGCTATGCCCCGGCATGTCTGCAGTGTTGCGCCTTGCCGGGCACTTTTTGCGTGACCGATTCCATCCGCCAGAATAAATCAGTGCTTCCCTAAAGCGCCGGTATTACAGCTGCGACTTGAAGTAGTTAAACGAATGGGCAAAAGCATCGCGCACTTTTTCCATTTCGACGACGACATTGTCCCACTTGTCTTCACCGGCATCGACCAGGTCGTCGAATTTGGCTTTTGCCAGCTTGGACTGCTCGCGCAGCTTGGCCATGTCTTCCACATACTTGTCGTGGGCCGCTTCTTTGGCGTCTTTGGCTTTCGCTTCCAGTGCATGCATTTTGACTTCCAGCTCGTCGAGTTGGAGTTTCATTTTGGCGATGTAGGTCTCTTTGGTTTGCATGGCTATCCCTTGGTACTGTTTGAATACGGGCCAAGGCTTGGCGCCGCTCGACAGAACAATCAGATTAGAGCCGAACGGGCGCCGGCTCCGTTCGGTAACCGACACAGCCGTAGAGGTCTTACTCTAGCTTTGCTTGTCAGTGGGCAATATCGATGACCAGGCGCGACGGCTCTGTCATGATGCGCGGCGTATACGCATTGGCACGCGCAAGGCCGACCACCCAGGTCACCTCCCCTTCAAAACTGCAGGTTCGCACCAGCTCGCGCGCATTCGGTTGCGCCAGCGCGCGCCGCCGCGGCACGCCCCCTTTTCCCGCATTTGCCTGGGCTCCGGTGAAGCGGACTTGCAAAAAGGCTTCGCCCGCCACCTTGACCGGCTCACCGCTGCCGCAGTCGAGCACGGGCTTGTCGACGTAGGCAACATCCCACGCTGGGAGCCCGACAGTATCGAACTCGAACGCGAGCCGGTCAAACCCGGCCTGGGTGGCGCTGCGAACGGCGCGCAGCACCGGCGCACGTTGCGAGTGGCTGCTGGCCTTGCCCTTGGAATGCCCGGTCGTCGGGGCTGCACTGCCGCCCGCGGCACTGGCAGGCGCCGGCGCCATCGCCGGTTCCGCAGGCGCGGGCACGGCTGCAGGCGGCGCAGCAGGCTGGTTCGCTTGCGCCGGGGCCTCGGTGGGCGGGGCCGGCGGTTTGGCTGGCTCGGTACGCTTGCACGCACTGATGCCAACGCTCAAGCTCAGCATGGACAGCACGACGGTATTTCTAAAAGAAAAAATGTTCAAAATCAACTCCTCAGTCTGCGTTTTCTTACTTATACATGAGACAATATTGGTCTGCAATCCTGCTCATTACCGATGGATCGATATGACCTTCAAACGCTTGTTTCCCTTTGCTTTATTACTGACCATGTTCCTGGTTGCCTGTGGCGGCGGAGACGGCCCTACCCTGGGCGCATTTCCCGCAACAAGCAAAGCTGAAGGCGATGCCCCATTTACCTTGACGGCGCCGAGCAGCAAGGGCCCGGGCGCGTTCACGTTTAGCAGCAGCAACTTGGAAGTGGCCACCATCGCCGGCAACACGGTCACGATTGTCGGCCCTGGCACCAGCACCATCACGGCCCAGCAGGCAGCGATGGGCAGTTATAACGCCTCGAGCACGAGCGCCGTACTGACCGTCAGCATGAAGGCATGCATCGCGCCGGCAACCCGTCAGAACAACACCTGTACCGCACCAGCCACCAGCGCCACGCCCGTCACGTTCGCCGGGCGCACGTGGATGGGCGTTACCTTCGTGGATACCTGGGCAAACGCCAACAACTATTGCACCACGACGACCATCAATGGCACCAAAGGCTGGCGCATGCCCACCGAGCTTGAACTGAGCGACCTGCGCGCCGCTGGCGCGATGGCGGGCCACGGCTGGACGTTGTCGCGGACCTGGTCGTCCACCGCCGGCTTGCTCGCCGCTCAGCGCAAAGGCGTGCGGCTTAGTGACGGTGCGGTCAGCGACGATGCTGAATCGACCGCTTCGTACGTTGCCTGCGTAATCTAATGTTGGCGCACGGCTGGCGCCACGCCGGCCGTGCCAAGCTGGTGCAGTCAAGGCGTTTCGTCGGTATCGCTTGACCTGAACAGTGCGTCAAGTGCATCGCGGTTTTGCTGCTTGTTCGCGATACCGCGCTTGCCAGAAAATTCCTCTTCAATATTGTCGCGGTAATAGCTCCAGGCGGAAGCTGACGTCGACAACTTGCGCCACACCTCCTGTCCCACGCCGGCGTAATCGATCGCATTGCCGTCGTCGAGTTCGACGCGCAACATGCGTTCCTTCTGGTCGTATCCGATAGCGCGCAGCTTGCCTGCGTTGATGCGTTTCATTTCCATGGCTTCTCTCCTGCGTCGATGCGACGCGAATACGCGCGTCGGAAAGCACCTGTGCAATCCGATTCGTGCAAGATAGCAGATTCGTTACTATTGATACAAACACTTGCAACTAATCGAATCGCGCGCGGCCAAGCCCATCGTACGATAGCTGCAGTTTAGAAAACAATCTTGTCTGTTCGTATGCCGATGGCGTTGCGCGGGTAAATCCTGGCGCAGAGCGCGGCGCCACGTGAGGACTTCCCACCATGTTATTTCAGATTGTCTCAACACGAGGCAAGGCTTCCTTTGGTCCAGGGTTTTGCATGACCAAGAAAAAGTATCCCATTATTAGCATCTTCGTTGCGGTCGTTTGGGCGGCGTTTTTTTACCCGGCCGAACGTGCGCCAGACAAGGCTGCGGGCTTGAAGGCACGTTCCGGCGTCCCGGCGCTTGTTGACGTCCAGTCGTCCGGCAAGGCAATGCCCAAGGGACCGGCGCAAGGAACAGTGGCGCTTGGCGAGAAGTAGCACGATGGGCTTTTCAACAACGGCCGGCGCCATTTGCACCTTGGCGCCCCGCAGCCAGTGCAAGCTGCCCTATGCGGCCATCGTGGCTGATCCCGTCCAGCGCGCTGAACAGGCCGCGCAAGCACCTGCGCGAACGGATTGGCACCATTCGAAGACTTTCTCGCTATCGTGTGAAGGTCAGCGCTGGCGCGTGTCCCCCGGTTGCTGGGCAAGATTCTTGATCTTCAATGGCGCGCCGTGTCAGTCCATCAGCGCGAATACTTTCAGCAGATCAGCTGATTTTTGCCGGCACGCGCTGGCGTTGGGCGGCTCGGCGCGCAAGGCGTCGAGTGTCTGGTCGATGGCCTTGTCCAGCGTGTGCCAGTCGGCCGCCGCGCGGGGCTTCAATCCAGATTCCGCCTCGTCCCAGGCAATTTCCAGATCCTTGATCCGCGCCTTTGCCGCCGCTAAATCGCCACGTTCCACCATCTTTGCCACGTCAGCCGCGATCACGCGAAAATGCCCGAGTTCGCCTAGCCTGGATGCATGTTTTGTGGCCGGCGCCGCGCTGGCAACTGGTGCTCTTGCTTGGCCTTGGCCAGGTTTCGAACACCCCGCCTGCGTTATCAGCGCCGCCAGCAACAATCCGGCCAGGCCCCACGTCTTCGATATCAACATCATGGCAATTCCTTTAAAGGCAAGTTGGACGCTGCCTGGGCCCGCGTTCCCGGCAGGTGAGAAAGCGCGACCAGAGCGACGATCGCCGCCAGAAAAATAACGCTGGTCAGTGTGGACCCCAGGCCCATGCCGCCATAGTCGGGCGACTGGGTCAGCAGGTCCCCCAGGGCGGCCCCCAGCGGCCGGGTCAGGATATACGCCAGCCAAAACATCAGGACCGCGTTGGCGCCCAGATGCCAGGCCACGAGCACCATGCCGATCAGACTGCCGAATGCCAGCACGCCAAATTTGAACCCCAATCCCCAGGCTTCGGTTGCCAGGTCGCCCGCTGCGGTCCCGAGTGCGAAGGTGCACAAGACGGCAGACCAATAGAAGCATTCACGGCGTACGCTGTCGATAGAGCGGATCGACAGCGTCCGTTCGCAGCGGTACCACCCTATAAAGACCAGCGCCAATGCGACGCCGAAAAATGCAGTACTTGCATACAGGCTGACACCAAGGCTGTCCGTGAGCACATCGGTAATCTGCGTGCCGACAATGCTGACCAGGATCACCGTCAGCCAATACACAGCCGGAATGCAACGGCGCGTGCGAAATTGCAACACTGCCGCCACGGCCAGCGCGGCGGCCATCATGGCGACGGTGACGAACTGCCCGAAGCCGGCGTTGACCGCAAGGTAATCGGCGCCCGTTTCGCCGACCGTGGTCGACAAGAGCTTGATGATCCAAAACACAAGCGTCACCGCCGGGACCTTGTTGGGCCTGGCGGGCGCGGTGGCATTCAGCATATCAATATGCATGGTGACGGATGACGTTCTCCTAGAACTTGCTTTTCCATCCGACGCTGATCCCGCGCGGGACGAACCCGACGGTGAACGATTCGCTGCGTGAATGGGCGTAATAGCCGGCCAGCGTGCCGAGCGCCCAGCCGGCGAGCACATCGGTTTGCCAGTGGCCGTGGGTTTTCATGCGCGCCTGCGCGTCGTACAGGGGAATCAGTTCGAGCGCATACACGGCGGGATGGTCGTGCCCGTACTCAAGCACGAAGGGCGTGACCACCGATGCCGCCAGCGTGACTTCGCCGCTGGGAAAACTGCGACCGCCGCGTTTGAACCAGTCGTTCGGGTCGTCCGTCTGAGAAGGCCGCTCGCGCCTGAAAGTGCGCTTGAGGACTTCGGACGAAACGGCGCCGACGATGGAGGCGTCGATCGCCTGGTAGAACGTGCGGCCCAGGCGCGTGTCGCTCCCTTCCCACAGCGCGCCGACTATTTCGCCCCCGATCAGCACGCCGGCCAGCGCTTTTTGATTGCTGCGTTTCCAGATTCCCTGGTTGTCGTAGTTCAGCTTGGAATCTATTCCCAAGGGTCCACTGCCCGCCAAAGCCGTGCCACAACACGTTGCCGTCAACAATAAGGTTCCTATTGCGCATTTGATCTGCATGTCCGTCTCCCGGTGAATGCCAGCATTGTGACAAGTGCACCGTGACGGAATACGGATGGGCTGATTACATTTCTGTCATCTGGACATGCCAGGCGCGTCTTTTGGCAGCCGCAGCGTGAATGTGGCGCCTTCCCCCGGCGTGCTACGGACCTCGATCGTGCCCCCGTGCAGCTCGACAATCGAACGCACCACGGCCAGGCCCAACCCGGTACTGTCGGTCGCACTGCGCGCCGCGTCGGCGCGGTAAAAGCGGTCGAACAGGAAAGGCAGGTGCGCGGGGGCGATACCGCAACCATTGTCGCTAACCGCGATGAGAATGGCGTCGGCCCGGTCGAACGCGCAAAGGCGCACTTTGCCGCCGCGCGCGCTGTGGCGCAAGGCATTGGCCAGCAGGTTCGACAAGGCCTGGCGCAGCAGCAGCGGATCGGCCCGCAGATGCACGCTGCCGTCCGCTTCCAGCGCCACGCCCTGCTCGTCGGCCAGGATGCCGAAAAACTCCAGCAGCTTTTGAAACTCGAGTTCCGTGGACAAGTCTTCGACCTGCACCAATTGTTTGGCATTGTCGGCGCGCGCCAGGAACAGCATGCTCGAGACCATGCGCGACAGGCGAGCGCCCTCCTCGACCACCACCGCCAGCGTGGTTTGATATTCCTCGGCCGAGCGTGCGCGGCCCAGCGTGACGCTGGCTGCCGCCACCAGATTGTTGATCGGTGAACGAAATTCGTGCGCCAGCTCAGAGGAAAAGCGCGACAACTGTTCGAAGGAACGTTCGATGCGCCCCATCAGCTCGTCGAAATTGCCGGCCAGCGTGCGCAGTTCGGACGGCCAGCCATCTTGTGCGATGCGGGCACTGAGGCGCTCGGCGCTCATGCGGGCGATATCGGCACTGATGGCGCGCACCGGGGCCAGGCCGCGCCGCGCCAGCAAGAAGCCGGTGAGGACCGCGACGACGATCGCCAGCATGACGACGCTGAACAATTTGGCCAGGTAGCGCCGCAGCACTTGTTCGTCCTGCGCGACGTCGAGTATGCCGCGCAACAGCTTGCTGCCGTCGGCGCCGCTGCCGGTGGCGTCGAACACCAGAAAGTAGCGCTCGCCCTGGGCGCCGGGGACGCTCACCCGGTAAAAGCGGTTGGCCGGAGCGGCGTGGGCGAACGCGGGCGCCAGGTTGGCCGCGTTGCCTGAAGCGGCGACGAGTTTGCCGTCCGCCCCGATCAGTTGCCATGTAAATTCGCCGATTTCATCCTGCTGTTCGCGCCATTCATGTTCCCAGTCGGACTGGCGGCCCTTCCTTTGCAGCTCGCTCAGCACCTCTTGCTGGATGTGCACGTCTTCCAGCAGTTCGACCTCTTGCTTCTCGTGCACCTGGCGCACCAATTCGGCGTACATCATGGCCGACACGCACACCAGGATCACGGCAATGGCGGTCCCGAAAAACACCGTCAAGCGCGCCGTCAGCGACCAGCGCCGCGCGTCAAGCAGGCTAATTGTGGACATCGAGAACATAGCCCACGCCACGCACGGTGTGGAGCAGCTTGACGGGATACGGATCGTCGAGCTTGGCGCGCAGGCGCCGGATGGCAACGTCGACGACATTGGTATCCGACTCGAAATTCATGTCCCACACCTGGCCGGCGATCACGGTGCGCGACTGGACCTCGCCGGCGCGCCGCAGCAAGAAGGCCAGGAGCGCAAACTCTTTCGGCGTTAGCTCCAGCCTGTCGGCGCCGCGGGTGGCGCGGTGCTTGAGCAGGTCGAGCGTGAGGTCGGCCAGTGTAAACCGGGAGGCTTCGTGCGTTTGCGCGCTGCCATCATTGCGGCGCAAGATCACGCGAACGCGCGCCAGCAGTTCGCTGAACGCATATGGCTTGACCAGGTAATCTTCGGCGCCCAGCTCCAGGCCGCGCACGCGGTCTTCAATGTCGTCGCGCGCGCTCAAAAACAGCACCGGGGTTGGCCTGTGTGCGCGGCGCACGGTTGCCAGAATGGACCAGCCGTCCAACCCGGGCAGCATGACGTCGAGAATGGCCAAGTCGTAGGCCTGGGTCAGCAACTGGTGCAAACCGTCGGGGCCGGTGTGGGCGACATCGACGACCATGCCCGCCTCGCGCAAGCCTTGCGCCAGGTAGGCGGCGGCCGTGGGCTGGTCTTCCACCAACAGGATCTTGGTCATGGCGATAACGCCATGGGAGGCTTGGAAAGGAACATGGGCAGGCATAAAAAAGCGATACCGCATTGTGACCGCAATTCGGCTGGCATAGGGAAACGGGAGATTACATTTTCGTAATCTTAAGCGTGCGCGGCTAGCCAGCCGCTATCCTCGCGTTAAGGAAATTTACCGGAGGATGCAGATGCCTGGCGTTAGCAGCAACAAGTTGGGCAAAGTCCCGGAACTGACATTGATGTTTTGGCTCATCAAAATCGCGGCGACCACTTTGGGAGAAACCGCGGGCGACGCTGTGACCATGTCGATGAAGCTGGGCTACCTGGTTGGCAGTGTCGTGTTTGCCGCCTTGTTCCTGGCGGCAGTGACGGCGCAGATCGTAGCCAGGCGCTTTCACCCGGCGCTGTTCTGGACGGTCATTGTGGCCACCACCACCTTCGGGACCACGCTGGCTGATTATGTCGACCGCTCACTGGGAATTGGCTACGCCGGCGGCGCCGCCGCGCTGGGTATTTTGCTGCTCGCTTCGCTGGCCTGCTGGCACATGTCGCTGGGATCGGTCGCGCTGGAACGCCTCGATACGCGCAGGGCGGAAGTTTTCTACTGGGTGACGATCATGTTTTCGCAAACACTGGGAACCGCGCTGGGCGACTGGTTTGCCGATCCTGCCGCCGGGCTGGGCCTGGGCTATCAAGGCAGCGCGCTGGTGTTCGCCGCGGCGCTGCTGGCCATTGCGGCAGCGTACTTCTGGACCGGCGTTTCACGTACCGCACTGTTCTGGGCGGCATTTATCTTGAGCCGCCCGCTGGGGGCGACAGTTGGCGACTACCTCGACAAGCCGATCGGCAATGGCGGCCTGGCACTGAGCCGCTACAGCGCCACGGCCTGGCTGGCCGCGTTCATCATCGCTTGCATCATCATGGCGCCGCAACGGGCTGCAGCCGTCTCGGCGGATGCACGATGAGTCGCTGGCCCCGTATTGCGCCGTTTGCAGCCAGGCGCGTGCTGGTGCTGTTCGCGTGCGTGCTGGTGCCGCTGTTTGGCTTTGGCATGCTGGCTGAAGACGTGATCGAGAAAGCGCTTTTTTCTTCGATGGTCCGATTTTGCAGTTCATGCACGCACATGCCGGCGCGGTCCTGGACCTGGTGATGGTGGCGAGCACGCGCGCCGGATCAGCGCTGGGCCTGGTGCCGTGCATTGTGCTGGTGGCAGGCTGGCTGTACAGGCGCGGCGAACGCTTGCGATTGTGGTTCTGGCTGCTGGCGGCTGGGGGCGCGGCGCTGCTCAATCTGCTTGCGAAATACAGCTTTGCGCGGGCGCGACCAAGTTTATGGACGTCGATGTTGCCTGAAACTAGTGTCCTGCGTTGGAAGTTCGTTGTTTATAAATGTTCCTAAATCGCCATGAGGCAAGGAACAAAAGCGGAGCAAGGCCGGGGCCTTGCGAGCATTTTTGACGCAGCATCGTGGGGATTGTCGGAATATTTATACAACGAATTTCCAACGCAGGACACTAGCTACAGCTTTCCGAGCGGGCATTCCATGGCGAGCATGGCGGTCACTGCGGCGGTAGTGTGTCTGCTTTGGCACAGCACCCGCTGGCGCGGGATTGCGCTTGCTTGCGGCGCCGTATTTGTCGTGCTGGTGGGAGCGTCCAGGGTGTATCTGGGTGTGCATTATCCCTCCGATGTGTTGGCCGGGTGGATGGCTTCGGTGGCGTGGGTGACCGGGCTGGCGTTGGTGATGCGCGTGCGATAGAGGCACGGCGCCCTTTTGGCGTCAAACGAACTCCCCATGATCTCCCCCATGCTCCACTGCCGAGCCGCACCTGATGATGGACTTCTGCGCCGCGATTAAAAAAGCGTCGCGCGCCGTTCTCCCATCCGTCCTTGGAGCAAAAAATGCTGAACTTTATTAAACCCTCGCCGTCCCAAAAATTGGCAGTTGCCGTGTGGCTGCCCTGTCTGTTAGCTGGCTTGACGCTGGCCGCTGCGGCGTCTGCCCGGCAAGCCGCAGCGCTGGAGCAAGGCGCCGACAGCGCGCATGCCGCGCTGCAACGCACGACCTATCGCATCATCAATCTTGCAAATGGAGATTACATTGCTCCAGCGTTGATCAACGCTAGCGGACAAGTGGCGTTTTCGCTGGCTAACGGCCGCGATGGTCCGCTGCGCTCGTTTTTTTATGATGGAAAAACCGTCCAGGATATAAGCACGCTCGGCGCCGATTTTGCGCGGGTGACTGGGCTGAACGATCATGGCCACGTCACCGGCGTTTCGCAAACCAAGGCTGGCATCGTGCGATCATTTGTGTGGAGCAAACGGCGCGGCATGATCGATCTCGGCGCGCTCCCTGGTGCCGTATCGACATGGGAACCGGCGATCAATAATCGCGATGAAATTACCGGCGAGTCGAATGGCGATCCGCTGCCGTATCCGCGCGCGTTCCGCTGGACACTTTCCAGCGGCATGGAAGACCTGGGCGGCCTGGCCAGCGGGGCCGACACCATCGCTTATGGCAGGGCAATCAATGATAACGGCTTAATCGCGGGTAACTCGTTGACGCCAGCGTACGACTACCACGCCTTTGCGTGGGAGCGCGCCACCGGCATCGTTGATATCGATACACTTGGCAACCGCTATTCGGACGCGGTGGGGGTGGACGCCAACGGACAAATTGGCGGCAATTTCTTCGTCGATAATGGCAATACGCACGCGTTCATCTGGACGCGCGGCGGCGGCATGCGCGATATCGGCACGGCCGGCGGCGAAGGCAACTGGATCGTAGGCATGACGGCCAGCGGCCGCATGACCGGCGTCATCACTTCCACCAACGTCGCCCAGCGTGCGATGACGTGGACGCGCGCTACTGGGATTGTCATGCTCGGCACGTTTGGCGGTGCAACCTCGTTCGCCATTGGCGCCAACAATAAGGGCCAGGTGGTCGGCGGCGCGGCAACGGTTGACGACGATTGGCGCGCTTTTGTCTGGACGGCGAAAGAAGGCCTGGTTGACCTGAACACACGGCTGAGGCATGCGCCGGCGGGGCTGACCTTGCATTCGGCCCAGGCGGTCTCGGACAAGGGCGCGATCTTGGCGATTTCAAATGCGGGACTGGTGTTGCTGGTGCCGGAGCGCGTTTGTGGATGCCGCCACGCAGTGGGTCCGATCGCAGCTGCCGAGCTGGTAAAAGTCGGTACGCCGCTCGACGTTTCAGTCAGCTTTGCGGGCGAGGACCGGGCCGCCAGGCACAACGTGATCTGGTCGTGGGGTGACGGTAGTGGCGACAGCGCGGGTAATACGATGGCGCGTAACGGCAGCGGAAGCGCAACGGGCAGCCATACGTTTGGGTCGCCGGGAATGTATACCGTGTCGGCCAGGGTGGCCGATCTGGCTGGTAACAGTGCTGCGGTGAGCCGCAAGATCATCGTATATGACCAGTCGCGCGGCTTTGCGGGCGGCGCGGGGTCGTTCACGTCGCCGCACGTGCCAAATAAAAAGGCGCCGTTCCAGGCGGGCTTGGCCACATTCAGTTTTATAGCGCCTGCCGTCACCCGTGGGGAGAAGGTGTTGGTGGCCGGTCAGTTGGACTTTCAAGTCGGCGGGCTCAATTTCCGCAGCAAGGAACTGCGCCCGACCGGGATGCAGGGTGTATTCGCAGGCAACGGTACGATCAATGGCGCGGGAAACTATCAATTCAGCATGGGAGCGAAGGCAGGCAATGGGAAAGGCGACGGCGCTGGCAACTTCAGCTTGAAGATATGGCGGGTGGATCCGATGTCTGGTGCTGAGATGGTGGCATACGATAGCCAGGGCCAGGGGAACAAGGCGGCCGAGCGCAAGGTGATCAAGGGCGTGATTGCGGTGCAGTAGCGCGAGGGGCAGCCGGCGCATGGGGGAAGTCGATGCCCCACCATTGCAGCCGGCGGCTTGGATGTGCAGCGATAGATGGCGCTGGAAGTTCAGCAGTCGCTGAGACGATGTCGTGGGCGCGGTCAGCATAGGTACAACAGGGAAGTAGTGCCGTTCAGCCCTGGACTACGGCGGGTCCCATGGCGGGATCGGCGTCGCGGGAATGGATACAAAAAGGACAGCAACGGTTTCGGCCTGCTAGCAACCGGGTTAAAACTGTGTTTTGACGTCTCGGGAACTGTGAAGAACCCGCACAATCTCGACACCGTTATGCGTCAGCATTTAAAATAACGCGTAGCGCCCGAATGGAAGACTGCGTAACTTTGGCATAAGATCATCGCGCTGCCGGCCTAATGCGGCTTGATGGGAAAGGAGAGTGAATTTCGCAGTCAAGCGGTCGACGAAAGTATCGGCCTGTGCCTCGCTGTCTTGCGCAATGTAGTCCCAAATTCCCCCAATATCAATGCGAGCTTGGGGCCGAAGAGTAACGGTTGGCATCTACGCACCGTCATCCGCCTTTGCCGCGCGTCTCACCCGACTTATACGCTCTATCTCTTCCGGATCCCAGGCAATGCTCGTGCCGCTATCAAGCCCTTCCTGGATATCCTTGCGAAGTTGGCCAAGCTTCGCTTCTCGCAACTTGTCCTTCTCGTCCATGAGTCGCAGCGCTTCATGCACAACCTCGCTCGCCGACGTGTACAAGCCAGACGTCACTTTTTGCCGCACCATTTCCTCAAGCTGCGGCGTCAGGTCAATGTTCATGCCCATTAATATCCCCCTAAAGCGACAGGCCTGAGACCACTAAAGCGTCCTGCGAAAGTAGCTGTCGTATTCGCCGTCACACGCGCGGTCTCATTGATACTAAGTAGATCGATGCGGCCATTAGGAAGAAATCGGTTTAGCTCAAGCCCAGTATCAATTCCTCGCATAACCTGCAACTTCCCGTTATTGAAACGCTCACCAAGCAAGTGAAATCGATGCTCGAATTCTTCGCGGGTATCTGGCGTACTCATTAACGCGATTTTCATATCTTTACCTATTTTTCATGCGGCGCTAAAAACCTGGCAGCGTGCCCCCTGACAACTATTGGTATGCTGGTGTTCCAATCCATGTTATGGTAATCCAATGAACATCTTGATACCGCTGGCGGTGTGCATCGCCTTAATTGCGGCCTCCGGCGTACGCGCCGGCCCACAGGAGGACGCATTCGCGGCCGTCCAGCGCGGCGACAACGTGGCGGCCGTCACGTTGCTCACCCCTCTTGCCCAGAAAGGGGACTCCTATTCCCAATACGCCCTGGGCGTCATGTACTGGGAGGGGAAAGGCGTCCCGCGCGATGCAGCGGCAGCGGTCAACTTGTTCCGTGCCGCTGCGGCAACTGGAGCGGCGCCGGCGCAGGCGAACTTGGGGCTGGCGTACGCAGACGGGATCGGGATCGAAAAAAACACGCGAGAAGCTGTTAAATGGTACCGCCTTGCCGCCGCCCAAGGCTGGGCGCCGGGCCAGGCCAATTTGGGCGTCATGTATCGCGACGGCACAGGTGTGGCCAAAGACGAAGTGGAAGCGGCCCGCTGGCTGACCCTCGCTGCGAAGCAGGGGGCGGCTGTAGCGCAACTTAACCTTGGTGTGCTATATGCCGAAGGCCGGGGCGTGGCACGAGACGGCGCCGAGGCAGCCCGTTGGTTACGCCTTGCAGCCGAACAAGGCATGCCGATGGCGCAGTCAAATCTTGGCCTGATGTACCTGATAGGAGACAAGGTCAAGCGAGATCAGGTCGAAGCGGTCAAGTGGCTGCGCCTGGCCGCGGAGCAGCAGAATGTGCCGGCGCAACGATTGCTTGGCCAAGCCTATGCCAACGGCGATGGCGTGGCGCGCAACTATCCAGAGTCGCTGCGCTGGCTTCGCCTGGCGGCGGCGCAAGGCGACCAACTGGCTCGCGCCTCGCTGCCAACGATTGAGCCCCTTGCCGCGGCATGTGGCAAAGGGCCGCACCCGGGGTGTCCATGATCGCGTAGCGCAGGTATTTCAGGCACGAGAGCTGGAAGTCTTCGGCTTGGCAGCCCGCGTTTCGCCGCGACAGGAGTCCGCTTTGTTAGCGGCGGTGTAAATCCGCCTAAATCTGGCTTTGGAAGCGCGTGATTTCTCAACCGCAATGGCGCAGCGACCGCTCAGAACGGTTCGTCAGCGTCGGCGGCATCTATGTCCCGGT
>NZ_JAFCWX010000023.1:0-98959 GCF_049897805.1 Massilia sp. TWP1-3-3 | reverse complement strand
AGGCGCGCGGCGAAATCTTGGAACAGCGTGGTCAGAACGGACATGGCAGGCAGGGATAGTAAAAATCCATGCTGGGCGCCGCGATTTTAAGGTGATGTCAAGTGTTATTGTGAAAAAATCGATAATAATTTACTGAAGTGCACGCCCATCGCTAACTTGGGTGGATTGAGCGGGTGCCGCCCGGAATGCCGATCTCTAGATGTCCGCCTGTAGCTGGGCGTAGGCTTCAGCCGCGACGCGACCGTCGCCGCAAATGAGAAGGCCTTCTTCATCAAGCACCGCACTTGCCGCTCCATTTCCGCATTGCCCTTACGACCCCGGGTCGAACCCAAAGACGCGTAGTTCTTGGGCGCAACGACAGGCCTGCGCCATACGCGCCGCCCACGCCATCGCATCATCGCGCGAAGGCAATTCCAACACAGCAAAGCCGCCATCGAGCGCGGGCGCCCAAGGATAACCGCCCATTGCAACCGCTCCGTCAGCAGAGACGAGGATAGGCGGTACGTCGACGTCGATTCCGCCCGCGAAGACGCAAACACCCGCAGCTTTCGCCTCATCAATCACAGCGCACGCGTCGAGGCCCACCGCGCCCATTTCGCCATCAGGCACAACCATTGCCGCGCTTGGAAAAGAGATCAGGTACTTGGCCATGGTGCTCCTTCTGAGAATCAATGGTGGTCGAGGGTGATGCCAAGTGGCCTACCTTGGTCACTTTGCGCAATGGCCGAACGACCGTTTTTAGCCGGCGGCCCACATTCGTCTAGACATCGTGCAGGTCAAACGCTAGGGAATGCATGGACAGCATTTTGACAGTTTGCGTACACGGCGCATTGAGCACGTGCTCAAGAAATGCGTCAACATCTTGGCCGTGCAGCCATTCATTTCCCGCGACAAGACTTACTTGGCTTGCATCGTAGCGGCAGTGCATGTGCAGTTGCTGCATCCGATCATAATCCCCATTTTCGTCGTGTAGCGAGAACTGCCGGGTGAGGTTCAAGGAGACGCATTCATCCCAAGGATATGGACCACCCCATTCGAACAAAAGCATATCTCCTTCAGAATCTTTTGGACACCCCTCGATTGAGGTTGCGGAATAGAAATTCACGAATTCCTTGAGCGCGTCTGTCAGCGCTGTCCCAGTCGGTATCCGTTTTTCGATCTCTTCAAAGGCTTCGCGTGGTGTCATACATTCCTCTAACGATTTAAGCAGCACTTACTGAACTACCGACCGTCCGGTTTTGGCGGGCTGCTGCCGATTGCACTCGCCGGCGATGACGCTCACCGACCTGGGTCGGCAATCCCGTAAAGTGACCCCATGGCTCGTCAATATCGACGCGGACCAGCGCTCGTCCCAGTGCATCAATCCATTCTTCTTGAACCATGCACGCTACGCGACCGGGTTGCAGATAAAAAATACTGGTCACCAAAGCAGCAGCCACGCCGCCCATTGTCAACCCGTCACGGCTTGCCGATATTCCGATCCAAAAACTTCTCGACCCGGGACCAGAAATCGACATTGTTTTCCGGTTTGGACCAGCCATGCCCCTCGTCGCCGTAGACGACCCATTCCACATTGGGATTGCCTTGCCTAACGGCGTCGTAGAATTTTTTGCCGTGCACCAGCGGAACGCGCTCATCGACGCCGCCGTAGGCCAGCAGCACCGGCTGCCGGATGCGCGAGGCCTGCGCCAGAGGCGAAGTGGCGGCAAATTGTGCTGCATCGGCGACAGGATCGCCAATCGTCATTGGCATGCCATATTTTTTAGTGGTGTCGGATAGATCGCTCCAGCGAACCGTATAGAGCAGATTGATATCCGTAACACCGACCCAGTTGATGCCGCATTTGAACAAGGCGGGATCCTTGACCAGCCCCATCATGGAAGCGTAGCCACCATACGACGCGCCCGCGATGCAAATACGCTTGGGGTCGGCAATCCCATTGGCAATGGCCCACTTGGCTCCGTCGGCAAGATCGTCCTGCATGGCAAGGCCCCATTGCTTCCAGCCGCTCTTGAAGTGGCGCGAGCCAAACCCTGTGCTGCCGCGAAATTCCGGCTCCAGCACCACGTAGCCGCGCGACGCGAGAAACTGCGTTTCGCGGTCCCATTCCCAGCGGCCGCCGCGCACATTCGGGCCGCCATGCACCATGACCACCATCGGCAAATTCTTTTTAATACCCCCTGGCGGCATGGTGATGTAGGCGGGAATGTCGAGGCCGTCGCGTGCCTTGTAGCGCACCATGTCTTTGGTCCCCATTTGCTTGGGATCGATGTCGGGATGGGCCATCCCCAATTTGGTCAGCTTCTTGCTGTCCCTGTTGTAAATGAGGTAGCTATGCGGCTGTACGTCGGAATAGGCGTCGATCAGCACGTTGGCCGTTTGCGAGCGTTGCCCAACCGAGATACGGTTGCTGGTTGCCGGCAGCAATGTGTCGATCTCCTTCTGGATGGCAAGCATGGCCGGATCAAACCATTGGGTAATCTCGCCATCGGCGTGATAGCGTACGCCCAGCAATTTGCCCTTGTCATGGATAAAGCTGGCGTCGATATCATAATCATTCGAGGACACCAGAGGCTGGAGCGCAAGCTTTCCGCTGCTCAAGTCGTAGCGGTAGATCGCGCTCTTGTCGTGGCCATTCAAGGCGCTCACGTACAGCGTATGGTCCGCTCCATACCAGAGCGGCTTGAAGGCGTCACCGGACAGGCTGTCAAATTCTGCAAGCTTGCGCCAGGTGGCGCTGGCCGGATCATTGTAGTGCACTGCCCGGCGCTTTCCGATGCTGGTTACCACGGTGCGCACCGTGCCATCCGGCCCAAACAGCCAGTCGTGTGCATAATCGGGCGTGTCGACAAAGGTGGAAAGTCCCGATTTGGTATTGACGCGCTGCAGGCGCAGAAAAGCGTCGACATTCTTGCCATAGCCCTCGTACAGCATGACAAAAACATCGTTCGACTCTTGTGTTCCCGGCACGCCAACCAGGAAAGTATTCCACGGCAAAATATTGGGTTCGTTGGTATTTTTGAGGTAGTGGAAGTCAGTCTCCACCAAACGCCGAAAGCCATTGCCATCGCGGTCCACTGCGAACAGTCCGGGCACGAAGTCTCGTTCGCCCTCGGCTATCCGCAAGTCGGTCACGGAAAAAACCAAGCGCTTGTCATTTACCCAGTGAAACTCCCCGATATCGACACCGTCGATCGCGGCGACAGCCGTTGGCTGCATGGTGTCCAGGTCGAGTACGCCGAGTGTGGCCCGGCTGCCCTTGGTGGCGACGCGGAACGCGACGAAGCGCCCATTGGGCGACATTTCGGCGCCACTAAACGCGGCACTTTTGAAGAAGCTGCCAATCGGGGGGCGCACCGGGGTTTGCGCAGAACAAAGGTGCGAGACGAACAACAGCGTTGCCAGCGCTGCGTGCACAGGGATGCTTCTGAGAGTGATCATATGGGTCGCCAAGGTAGGTCGGAGCGGGTCGCTGCGATGGCAACGGGCCTTCGCGCACGGCCGCGGCGATCATAGCAGAATGTTGGTCAAATATCAATAACAATGAATGACCGTTGGCCAACTTGTTTTCGTTATGGTAACTTTACAAGCCTGTGGAGAGCAGCTTGCAGCGCCGATGGCGGCGCCGGGCTGGTCGCACTTTGAGGAAAACATGAAACGCATCGTCATTGCCGCCCTGCTGTGTGCATCAAGCGCCGCCTTTGCCAACTCCGCCTGCGACAAACCGAAGAACGATTTCGATGGTTTGTATTGCCTGAACAAGGTGTATCAGGAAGCGGACAAGGAACTGAACGAGAATTACCAGAAGCTCTCTGCCAAGCTCGATTCTGAAGGAAAGAAAGCGCTCAAAAAGCGCCAACTCGGGTGGATGCAGGATCGGAACAGGTCTTGCTCGAAGGCGGAAACCGACCGTTTCTATGTTGATTTGCAATGTGCGTCGAGCACCACCATCGCACGCGCCCAGTTTTTGCAGGACCGTGTGCGCGAATGCGCCAGCGCCGGCTGCCAGAACAGCAAACTGTAACATAGCGCCGCGCGTGAAAGCAGGTCGGGGCGGCTGGCAACTGCCGCGCCGCCTTGCGTCACGCCTCGACCAGCGCCCCCCGCGCAAAATGCTCGGCCAGCGTCTGATCCAGCCCGCCTTCCACCGCCAGCTCCACCTGCCGGGCCAGCGCACTGGTATCCAAGGTCATCGGCGAGTCCTGATCCAGGTCGAGCGGCTTGGCCGCATCCACTGCCACGCCATTGAACACAAACAGCCGGTACACATCGGCCAGCCTCAGCTTGTTCACATTGGCCAGCAGAACCCAGTTGTCCGCATTTTCCACCACGCCCTTGCCCCAGCGCGCGCGCGCCGTCACATCATCCTGCACGCGCCCGACCCACCCTTCAGCGAGCATGCGCTCGAGTAGCGACGTCATCTCGTCATAGCCAAAGCGCGTATGCGCCCTGATCGACGCCGACGACACCAGCGCGGTCAGATTCACCTGCGCGCTGCCGTGCAGCACCTTGAGGATCGCCATCGCGTCCACAAACGCCCCGCCCGGCACCGGCTTGTACCACCAGCGCTCATATTTCACGACCGGCAGCGCCGCCGTCAGCAGCGCCCCCACCAGCGTGATCATCCACGACAGATAAATCCACGTTAAAAACAAGGGCAGCGCCGCCAGCGCGCCGTAAATTACGGCATAACTTGGGAACTGCCGAATGAACATCGCAAACAGCCGCTTGGCAACCTCAAACGCCACCGCCGCCACCAGACCGCCCCACATGGCGTCGCGCCAGTCGACGAATTTGTTCGGCACCAGCATGTACAGCAGCGTGTACGCGCCCCCGGTCAGCCCGACCGACACGATGGTATAAAACAACGAGGTCACAAATGGCGACACCTGCGTCAGCCCCGTCGTGGCCAAAAACAATTGCGAGGTGGCCGTGATCGACAGGCCGAACAGCAAAGGCCCCAGCGTCACGAGCGCCCAATAAATCACCACCCGCTGCCCGATCGGGCGCACGCGCCTGACCTTCCAGATCTGGTTGAAGGCGCGCTCGATCATCCCCATCATGCTGGCCGAGGTGAAAAACAGCATGACCGCGCCCACCGCCGACAAGCCCTTGGCCTTGCTGGCAAAGGTGGTGAGGCTCCCGATCACGGTCTCGGATATGCCCCGCGGCATCATCGTCTGGACGAAATACGCCTCCAGCGCCGTGCGGAAATTATGGAATATGGGAAAGGTCGTGAAAATCGCGAGAATGATCGTCAACAGCGGCACCAAGGCCAGCGTGGTCGTAAACGTCAGGCCGCCCGCGACCTGCTGCAATTGCTCCTCGCCAAGGCGGCGGCGCGCGAAATAAAACAGGTCGCGCGCTTCGCTCCAGGTCAGGCCGCGCACGACATCGACGCTCGAGTGGATCATTTGGTTGGTGGAGCGGGAAATTTTAGAAAGCATGTGGTCGGAAAAAGGCGTCGCGTGGCGATATCGGCATTCAAAGCGCCCTATAATACCAATGATGAACCCTACGAATCCGATTATTCTTGTTTTGTATTACTCGCGCCATGGGGCCACGCGCAAGCTGGCCGAACTAATCGCCCAGGGGGTCGAAAGCGTGCCCGGCGTTGATGCGCGCCTGCGCACGGTGCCGGCCGTGTCCACCGTGACCGAAGCGACCGAGGCCGACATTCCTTCCGGCGGCGCGCCCTATGTGGAGCTGCAAGACCTGGCCGAATGCGCCGGCCTTGCGCTCGGCTCGCCCACGCGCTTTGGCAACATGGCCGCCTCCGTCAAGTACTTCCTCGACGGCACCGCGGCCGAATGGCTGTCGGGCACCCTGTCAGGCAAGCCTGCGGTCGTATTTACCTCCACCGGCAGCCTGCACGGCGGCCAGGAATCAACCTTGCTGACGATGATGATTCCCCTGCTACACCACGGCATGCTGATCATGGGCTTGCCGTACACCCACCCCGAACTGATGACCACCGCCAGCGGCGGCAGCCCGTACGGCCCGACCCACTGGTCCGGTATCGACGGCAACAAGGCCATCACCGACGACGAAAAGCGTTTGGCCGTCGCGATGGGCAAACGTTTGGCCGAAACGGCTGTCAAACTTGGCGGAGCGCGCTAATGGAATCGCCAAAATATTTTCACCTGGGCGCCATTGCCAGTCTGGTCGCGCTGATCGTCTGGCTGGTGGTGTGGGAAGTAGTCGTCGCCCCGCTGCATCCAGGCGGCTCGTGGCTGGCGCTGAAAGCCGTGCCGCTGCTCATTCCGCTGGGCGGCGTCATCAAGCGCGACATTTATACGCTGCAGTGGTCATCCATGGTGATCCTGCTGTACTTCATTGAAGGCTCGGTGCGCGCCTGGAGCGACAAGCTGCCGGCGTCGCAACTCATGGCCTGGGGCGAAGTTGTCCTGGTCTGCATTTATTTTGTCTGCGCGCTGCTGTATTTGCGCCCCTACAAAAAGGCGGCAAAACGCATCGCCAAGGAGTTGCTCGAAAAGGTCACGTCCAAGCAATGACGGCTGCTTTCCTGCGCCGCTGCCGCGACATCGCCGGGGACAGCCACGTATTGTCCAGGGAATGCGACATGGCACCGTTCCTCACTGACTGGCGCGGCCGGTTTACGGGCAAGGCGCTGGCGGTGCTGCGCCCGGATACCGTGGCGCAAGTGGTGCAACTGGTCCAGGCCTGCGCCGCATTTGGCATTCCACTGGTGCCGCAAGGCGGCAAAACCGGTCTGGTGCAAGGCGGCGTGCCTGACGCCAGCGGCAGCGCCGTGGTGCTGTCGCTGGCGCGCCTGGCCCAGGTGCGCGCGATCGACCCGGTCAACCGCACCATCACGGTGGACGCCGGCTGCATCCTGCACACTATCCAGGAGGCGGCCGCGCAACACGGCTGCCTGTTTCCGCTGTCGCTGGCGGCCGAAGGCAGTTGCACCATCGGCGGCAACCTTTCCACCAATGCCGGCGGCACCGCGGTGCTGCGCTACGGCAACACGCGCGAGCTGTGCCTCGGTCTGGAAGTGGTCACGCCCCAGGGCGAGCTGTGGAGCGGCCTGCGCGGCCTGCGCAAGGACAACACCGGCTACGACTTGCGCGACCTGTTCATCGGCGCCGAAGGCACGCTCGGCGTCATCACCGGCGCCGTCCTCAAGCTGTTCCCGCAACCGAAGGCATCAATCACGGCCATGGTCGCGCTGGCCTCGCCGCGCGGCGCGCTCGGCCTGCTCAGCCTGATGCAAGACGGTTGCGGCGCCAGCCTGACGGGCTTTGAACTGATGTCGGACTTTGCACTGCGCCTGGTGGCCACCCACTTCCCGCTGCTGCCCAGGCCCTTTTTGGCGCGCCACAATCAGTACGTGCTGGTGGAACTGTCCAGCAGCGAGTCGGAACGGCACGCCATCGATCTGCTCGAACGCGCCATTGCCGGCGCGCTGGAAGCGGGCATGGCCGACGACGCCGTAGTCGCCACCTCGGTTGCCCAGTCGCGCGGCCTGTGGCAGGTGCGCGAACACATTTCGATGGCGCAGGCAGCCGCCGGCAGCAACATCAAGCACGACGTGTCGCTGCCCATTTCGCGCATCGCCGACTTCATCGAGCAGACCGACGCGCTGCTGCTGTCCGCCTTTCCCGGCTGCCAGCTGGTGTGTTTCGGCCACCTGGGCGACGGCAACCTGCATTACAACGTAGCCCCGCCCGACGGCACGGCGCACGCCGCGTTTTTGCAGCACCAGGAGGCGATCAATCGTCTGGTGCACGACAGCGTCGACCGTTTCGGAGGATCAATATCTGCCGAGCACGGAATTGGCACCTTAAAACGTGACGAACTGGTACGCTACAAGAGCCCCGTGGAACTGAACATGATGCGTGCAATCAAAAACGCGCTTGATCCGCTGGGCATCATGAATCCTGGGAAAATCCTATGAACTTCGGGAGAGAGAACATGTCGCGCTTGATTTCCTTGCTTTTGCTGTGCTCGCTGTCCTCCTTGTGCACAGTGGCCAACGCCCAAAAACTGTACAAATGTCGCGTCAATGGCACCCTGGTCTATTCCGGCGCGCCGTGCAAGGGCGTGACCAGTACACCCGTTGACGTGCCCGACGCCCCCAAGCCCGACCCTGCCGTCGCCGCCGAACTCAAGCGCCAGGAAATCGCGCTCGACCGGCTCGAAAAAGAGCGCCTGATCCGCGAAAAACAGGACAAGCGCTATGCTGATTCCGACGCCCGCTTGGCTGCCGGGCGACGCAACCGCTGCGAGAAGCTGCGCCTGCAGAAAAAATTCGCCGACGATGAAGTCACCGCCGCCGTGGGTCTGGAAACCCAGGCGCTCAAAGAGAAAGCGATGCGCGTGGCCGAGTACGTGGCGTCGGAGTGTCCCGATTGACTTTGCTGACCCGCTGGCTGCTGTTCGGTGAATGGCGCGCTCACCCCATCCGCGCACTGCTGGCCATTGCCGCCATTGCGGTCGGCGTGGCCATGGGCTTTGCCATCCACCTGATCAATTCGGCGGCCTTCAACGAGTTTTCGGCGGCCACCAAAAGCATTTCCGGCCAGGCCGACCTGCACATCACGGGCACCGAAGCCTGGTTCGATGAAGCGCTCTTTCCGCGCATTGCCGAACACCCGATGGTGGCCGTGGCCTCGCCCGTCTTGCTGGTCAATGCGGGCGTGCCGGGGCAAAGAACCACGCTGCAAGTGGTCGGCGTCGACGCGTTTCGGGCCGGCTACGTCACGCCCGGCCTGGTGGGGGCCAGCGCGTCCGGCAAGGCGGCCGATATTTTCGCCGATGACGCCATTTTCCTCTCGCCGGCGGCAACCAGCTGGCTCAAGCGCGCCTCCGGCGCCAGCGTGGTGCTGCGCTCGGGCACCAGCGACTTTACGCTGCGCGTGGCCGGCCAGCTGGCGCAGGCGCGGCCCGGGCAGCGCATCGCCATGATGGACATTGGCGCGGCCCAATGGCGCTTTGGCAAAGTGGGCGTGCTCTCGCGCATCGACCTCAAACTGCGCACCGGCGCCAACCGCGAGGCGGTCGAACGCGATCTGGCGGCAGCGCTCGAGCGCGACTTTCCGGGCCGCTTTCGGGTCGAGCAGCCCAACGACACGGCCCAGGAAAGCCGCAACAGCGGCATGAGCCGGGCCTATCGCGTCAACCTCACCGTGCTAGCGCTGGTCGCCCTGTTTACCGGCGCCTTCCTGGTGTTTTCCACGCAGGCGCTGTCGGTGATGCGCCGGCGCAGCCAGTTTGCGCTGCTGCGCGTGCTCGGCGTCGAACGGCGCACGCTGCTGCGCCAGGTGCTGCTCGAAGGCGCCAGCCTGGGTCTGCTGGGCGCGCTGCTGGGCATCGGCGCCGGCTACGCGCTGGCGGCGCTCGCGCTGCGTTATTTTGGCGCCGACCTTGGCGCCGGCTTTTTTTCCGGCGTGCTCCCGAGCATCGTGTTCCCGCCGCTGGCCGCGAGCGTCTTTTTTGCGCTCGGCCTGGGCGTGGCGGTCCTGGGCGGCATGGCGCCGGCGCTGGAAGCTGCCCGCGCCGCGCCCGCCGTGGCGCTAAAATCGGGCAACGATGAAGCGGCGCTGGCGCGCCTGGCACGCCTGTGGCCGTCCATGGTGTGCTTTGCGCTGGCCGCGGCCATGGCTTTTGCGCCGCCCGTGTTGGAGCTGCCGCTGTTCGGCTACCTGGCAATCGCCCTGCTCCTCATCGGCGGCATCGGCATGATGCCGCGCCTGGCCGGCGCCGTCTTCACGCAGCTTAACCGCATCTCCATGGCGCGCGCGCGCCAGCACCCGGTGCTGGCGCTGACGCTGGCGCGGCTGGCCAACGCTTCCGGGCAGGCCGGCATTGCGTTGGGTGGCGTGCTCTCGAGTTTTTCACTGATGGTCGCCATGGCGATCATGGTGTCGAGCTTTCGGGTGTCGCTGGACGACTGGCTGGTGCGCCTGCTGCCCGCCGACCTGTACCTGCGCATTGAAAACAGCGGCAGCGCCGGCGGCCTGGGCCCGGCCGAGCAGGCGGCGCTTGGCGCACTGCCGGGCGCGGCCCGGGTCGAATTTCTGCGTGGCCGCGACCTCTCGCTCGACCCGGCGCGCCCGCCCGTGACCCTGATCGCACGCCATATCGATACGCTCGACCCCGGCCGCGCCATGGTGCTCGAAGGCGCTAGCGTCCCCGTGCCGGCCGGTGCGCGCCCGGCCTGGGTGTCGGGCGCGATGCTCGACCTGTACCAGGTCAAGGTGGGCGGACAGCTGCGCGTGCCGCTCGGTGGCAGCATGCAGGCGTTTTTTGTCGCCGGCGTGGTGCGCGACTACGTGCACCAGAACGGTGGCGTCCACGTGCGCCTGGAAGACTACCGGGCCCTGTCCGGCGACGCCGCCGTCAACGATGTCGCCGTATGGACCGCGCCCGGGACCAGCTCGCAGCAGTTAGAGGCGCGCATTCGCGCCCTGCCCTTTGGCGCCGCCCTCGCGTACGCAAGGCCCGGCGAAATTCGCGACGTGAGCATGAAGATCTTCGACCGCAGCTTTGCCGTCACCTACCTGCTGGAGGCGATCGCCATTGCCATCGGTATGGCGGGCGTGGCCGCCACGTTTTCGGCCCAGACGATTGCGCGCGCAAAGGAATTTGGCATGCTGCGCCACGTCGGCGTCACGCGCGGGCAAATCCTGCGCATCCTGGCCCTTGAGGGCGGCTCGCTGTCGGCGCTGGGCGTGGCCTGCGGGTTTGCGCTCGGGCTGTTGATCAGTTTTGTGCTGGTCTATATCGTCAATCCGCAATCGTTCCACTGGTCGATGCAGCTCAACGTGCCGTGGCCCCTGCTGGCCAGCGTGGCCGCCGCGCTGCTGGTGGCGTCCGTGCTCACCGCGCTGGTGTCGGGGCGCTATGCGCTCTCCGGCGGACCGATACGCGCCGTCAGGGAGGACTGGTAATGCGCTTTGTTTTCATGCTGCTGTTGCTGCTGTCGCAAGCTTGCCAGGCGGCCGATTTTGCGCCCGTGGTGCCGGGCCGCGCGCTGGTTTTCCCGGCCGATTACGGCGCCCATCCCGCCTTCAAGACCGAGTGGTGGTACGTCACCGGCTGGCTCAAGGGCGCGGACGGCAAGCCGCTCGGTTTTCAGGTCACGTTCTTTCGCAGCGCGACCGGCCAGGGCAAGGACAACCCGAGCGCCTTTGCCCCGCGCCAGCTGATCATCGGCCACGCCGCGCTGTCCGACCCGGCGCTCGGCAAACTCGCGCACGACCAGCGCTCCACGCGCGAAGGCTTCGGTTTGGCCTATGCCAAGCCAGGCACCACCGACATCAAGCTGGAGGACTGGCGCATGGTGCGCGGCGCCGACGGCGTCTACAAAGTGAGCATCAAGTCGGCCCAACTGCAGCTTGACCTCACCCTGGCCCCGCGCCAGGCGCTGCTGTTGCAGGGCCAGGGGGGCTACTCGCGCAAGGGGCGCGACGCGGCCAACGCCAGCTACTATTACAGCGAACCGCAGCTTTTGGTGCGCGGCACGGCCGGCAGCGGGGCGACTGCGCGCCCGGTCGAAGGGACGGCCTGGCTCGATCACGAGTGGTCCAGCCAGGCGCTCGATCCTGACGCGGCGGGCTGGGACTGGATCGGCGCCAACCTCGATGACGGCTCGGCGCTGATGGCTTTTCAGATCCGAAGCAAACAAGGTGGTAAACTATGGGCGCACGCAACGGTCCGCGACGCGCGCGGCAAAGTCACGCAGTATGAACCCGATCAAGTCAGTTTTACCCCGCAGGCGCATTGGCGCTCGCCCCGTACGAACGCCGACTATCCGGTAGCGACGACCATCGTCACCGGATCGACCAAATGGCAGATAACACCGTTGCAGAGCGACCAGGAGCTCGATTCGCGCCGCTCGACCGGCGCCGTCTACTGGGAAGGCGCGGTATCGGTCGGGCGCGACGGCGTGCCTGCGGGGCATGGATACCTTGAACTGGTCGGCTACCACCGCCCGATGACACTTTAAAATTACACCGCACAGCATAAGACACGATGACCAATAGCTCCACCAGCACCACCAGCACGGCCAGCACCGCCAGCACAGCGAGCACCAGCGCGACCGAAGCAAGCCGCAAAGGCAGTCTGGCTGCATTCAAGGGCCTGTTCCCGTTTTTGCGCCCGTACCGGCGCCAGTTCATGCTGGCCGCGATCGCCCTGGTTGTGGCCGCCGCGTCCACACTGGCCATACCGTACGCGTTCAAGCAAATGATCGACCTTGGCTTTGGCGCCTCGGCCGGAGCGCGCAGCATCAAGCACGTCGACGCCACCTTCCTGGCGCTGTTCGGCGTGGCCACCGTGCTGGCGCTGGCCACGGCGGCGCGCTTTCTGACTGTCTCGTGGCTGGGCGAGCGCGTCACCGCCGACATCCGCAGCGCTGTCTACGCCCACGTGGTCAACCAGAGTCCCGAATTTTTCGAGACCACGCAGACCGGCGAAGTCCTCTCGCGCATCACCACCGACACCACGCTGATCCAGGCCGTGGTCGGCACCAGCATCTCCATGGCGCTGCGCAACGTGCTGCTGTTCGTGGGCGGTCTGGCAATGCTGTTCGTGACCAGCGTGAAGCTTTCGTCGATTATTCTGGTGCTGCTGGTGCTAGTGATCGTGCCGATCATCCTGTTCGGACGCCGCGTGCGCAAGCTCTCGCGCGACTCGCAAGACCGGATAGCCGACGCCTCGGCCATGGCCGGCGAAATCCTGAACGCCATGCCGACGGTACAGGCGTTCACCCATGAAAAAATCGAATCGACGCGCTTTGGCGCCTCGGTCGAAAGCGCGTTTCAGACAGCCATGCGGCGCATCCGCGCGCGCGCGCTGCTGACCATGATTGCCATCGTGCTCGTGTTCGGGACCATCGTGTTCGTGCTGTGGCTGGGCGCGCACGCGGTGCTGAACGGCGAAATGACGGGCGGCGACCTTGGCCAGTTCATTTTGTACGCATCGATCGTGGCCGGCTCGATTGGCGCGCTGTCCGAAGTGATGGGCGAAGCCCAGCGCGCCGCCGGCGCCACCGAGCGCCTGCTTGAACTGCTGTCGGTCAAGTCGTCGATCCAGAACCCCGCCCAGCCGCTGGCGCTGCCGGCGCGCATGGCGACCGGCGCCGCGCTGGCGCTGTCGGATGTGACGTTCTCGTACCCGTCGCGGCCCGAGACGGCGGCGCTGGCGCACCTGTCGCTGTCGATCCAGCCTGGCGAAACGGTGGCCGTGGTCGGCCCGTCGGGCGCGGGCAAGACCACGCTGTTCCAGTTGTTCTTGCGCTTTTACGATCCGCAAAGCGGCAGCATCACGCTGGACGGCGTCGACATCAGGCAGCTCGACCTGCACACCTTGCGCGACGCAATCGGCATCGTCCCGCAGGACACCATCATCTTTTCGGCCGACGCGATGGAAAACATCCGCTACGGCCGGGCCGGCGCGACCGATGCCGAAGTGATTGCGGCGGCGCGCATGGCGGCCGCGCACGAATTCATCGAGCGACTGCCGCAAGGCTACAAATCCTTCCTGGGCGAGCGCGGCGTGCGCCTCTCCGGCGGGCAACGCCAGCGCATCGCGATTGCGCGCGCCCTGCTCAAAAATCCCCCGCTGCTGCTGCTGGACGAAGCGACCAGTGCGCTCGACGCCGAGTCGGAGCGCCTGGTCCAAAGCGCGCTGGAAGCGGCGATGGTGGGGCGCACGACCGTCATCATCGCGCACCGGCTGGCGACGGTACAGCGTGCCGACCGCATCATCGTCATGGAAGACGGCAAAATCGTCGAAACCGGCACCCATTCCACGCTGGTCGCCCTTGGCGGCATCTACGCCAACCTCGCCGCCCTCCAGTTCCACAACGTCCACATCACCCACTAAACCCGGGGTCAGACCTCAGTTAGAAAACAATTTTTTAATTGGGGTCAGACCTCGTGTTTCGAGTAATTTTTGAAGGTGCATGGCAAGATTCGGCGAGTATTTGGGACAATCTGGCCCTTGTCGGTCCTTTCCAGTGTTCGACGGTACAAAGTCGTGGCAACACGGAAATAAATTGCTCGAACCGCGAGGTCTGACCCCAATTAAAAAACTATTTCAAAATTGTGGTCTGACCCCAGAGGAGTGTGTGATGACAGATGCTGAACTCTTGCAACAGTGTGATACGGTGATTCCCGGACACAAGGCGCGGGCGCCGGCGGCAATGTTTGCTGCGATGGCGGCGTGGTGCGACGCCAACCAGGTCGCGCATGACGTCTACGGCGACGGCGCCCTGATCCAGGCCTTCGAAGATGAGGTCGCCGCCATTCTCGGCTTCGAAGCGGCCGTTTTTTGCATCAGCGGGACGATGGCGCAGGTTACCGCGCTGCGGCTCGGCTGCGAGGACCGCGCCAGCCAACTGGTTGCGCTCCATCCTACCTCGCACATCATCGTCCACGAAAAATCGAACTATCAACTGTTCGCACACTTCCATGCGCTGCAGGTGGGCGAGCGTCACCGGCCATGGTCGCCCGATGATCTTGAAGCGATCCCGGACCGCCTGGGCGCCGTGGCCATCGAAGTGCCAATGCGCGAAATCGGCGGCCAGAATCCTTCATGGGAAGAGCTGTCGGCCATCAAGGCCCACTGCCGCCGCCGCAACGTCCACCTGCACATCGATGGCGCGCGCCTGTGGGAATGCGCCGCCGCCTACAATCGCCCCGTGGCCGACATCGCCGCGGGCGCCGATTCGTGCTACGTGTCGCTGTACAAGGGGATCGGTGGGCTTGGCGGCGCGATGCTGGCCGGCTCGCGCAGCTTTGTGGCGCGCGCGGCCGAGTCGTTCCGGCGCCAGGGCGGCAATGTCATCCATCGCTCGCCATATATCGTGGCCGCAGCCATGCAGTTCAATGCGCGCCTGGCCGCCATGCCCGCCCTGTTTCGCCGCACAGAGTGGCTTTACGCGCTGCTGCGCGACTATCCAGCGCTGCGCCCCAATCCTGCCCGCCCGCAGGCCAATATGCTGCACCTGCATCTGCCCGTCAGCCGCGACAAGGCGCTGGCGATCCGCAACCGCGTGGCGCAAGAGCACCGCATCTGGCTGTTCGGCCGCGCCGCGCACGGCGCCCTGCCTGACACCAGCGTCATCGAACTGTACGTGGGCGACAACCTCGCCAACTTGCTTGACGATCGGGTGCGCGAGGCGTTTGCGATCCTCGCCGCCGAAGTGTGCGCCTAAGTTACAATCACCTGAAATCCACCGAACCTACGCGATGCGCCAATACCTCGACCTGATGCGCCATGTGAAAGAACATGGCACCGTAAAAACCGACCGCACCGGCACCGGAACCCGTTCCGTTTTCGCCCACCAGATGCGCTTTAACCTGCGGGAAGGCTTTCCGCTGGTGACCACCAAGAAGCTGCACCTGAAATCCATCATCCATGAGTTGATCTGGTTCCTGAACGGCTCCACCAACATCGATTACCTCAAGCAGAACGGGGTGTCGATCTGGGATGACTGGGCCGACGCCGACGGCAACCTTGGCCCCATCTACGGCTACCAGTGGCGCAACTGGCCCACGCCCGACGGCGGTCACATCGACCAGATAGTGCAAGTATTGGACCAGATCAGGAACAATCCGGACTCGCGCCGCATGATCGTCTCGGCCTGGAACGTGGCCGACGTGCCGAACATGAAGCTGCCGCCTTGCCACGCGCTGTTCCAGTTCTACGTCGCCGACGGCAAGCTGTCGTGCCAACTGTACCAGCGCAGCGCCGACATCTTTTTGGGCGTGCCCTTCAATATCGCCTCCTACGCCCTGCTGACCCACATGATGGCGCAGCAGGCCGGCCTGGACGTGGGCGACTTTATCTGGACCGGCGGCGACTGCCACCTGTACGCAAACCACATGGAGCAGGTCGAGCTGCAGCTGTCGCGCGCGCCGATGGCGCTGCCCAAGCTGGTCATCAAGCGCAAACCTGATTCTCTGTTCGATTACCAGTTCGACGACTTCGCCTTTGAAGGCTATGCGCCGCAGGGGCTGATCCGCGCGCCGGTGGCCGTATGAGCGCCAAGCTCACCATCGTGGTCGCTATCGACGCAGAACGCGGGATCGGCGTTGACAACAAGCTGCCCTGGCACCTGCCCGAGGATCTGGCGCATTTCAAGCGTGTCACGTCCGGCCACCCGATCATCATGGGACGCAAGACGTTCGACTCGATCGGCCGCGCGCTGCCGAACCGGCGCAATATCGTCATCACGCGCAATGCCAACTGGCGCCACGAGGGCGTGGAAGCGGTGCCGTCACTGGGCGCTGCCGTCAAGCTGGTGGGCGAGGCGAGCGCTTTCATCATCGGCGGGGCCCAGATTTTCAGTGATGCGATCGCCCTGGCCGAGCGCATGATCGTGACCGAAATTGCCCATACCTTTTCCTGCGACACCTTCTTCCCCGCCATCGACCACAACGCGTGGGCGCAATCGGCGCGCGAGGCGTATCATTCGGACGCCAACGGTTATGCGTACGCGTTTGTTACCTATGAAAAGGTGGGGCGCCAGGCTTGAACCGGCGCCGCGCCAAGTGTGCGACGCCCGAGCCCGCTTGTGGCTATTCTTACAAAAGTTTTTTCACCGGATTGGCGCCTTTTCTGCGAAAATCCGCTTCTTATTTTTTACCGGTGCCGTGAGCGACGTCCCTGCCCTCACGGCGCTCTGCTTTGGAGCTGTCCATGAAATTTCGCTTCCCGATCGTCATCATCGATGAGGATTTCCGTTCCGAGAACACCTCCGGCCTTGGCATCCGCGCGCTGGCCGATGCGATGGAAAAAGAAGGCATGGAAGTACTCGGGCTGACTAGCTACGGCGACCTGTCGCAGTTTGCGCAGCAGCAGTCGCGCGCGTCCGCCTTTGTGCTGTCGATCGACGATGAAGAGTTCGGCGAAGGATCGGTCGCCGAGACCGATTCAGCCCTCATTTCGATCCGCGCGTTCATCAAGGAGATCCGCCACAAGAATGCGGACATCCCGATCTACATCTACGGCGAAACGCGCACCTCGCGCCATATCCCGAACGACATCCTGCGCGAGCTGCACGGCTTCATCCACATGTTCGAGGACACGCCCGAATTCGTCGCGCGCCACATCATCCGCGAAGCGAAGTCTTACCTCGACGGCCTGGCGCCGCCGTTTTTCCGCGCGCTCGTTAACTACGCCAACGACGGCTCGTACTCGTGGCACTGCCCCGGCCACTCCGGCGGCGTAGCCTTCCTCAAGTCGCCGATCGGCCAGATGTTCCACCAGTTCTTTGGTGAGAACATGCTGCGCGCGGACGTGTGCAACGCGGTCGAGGAACTCGGCCAACTGCTCGACCATACCGGCCCCGTGGCCAAGTCGGAGCGCAATGCGGCGCGCATCTTCAACGCCGACCACTGCTATTTCGTCACCAACGGCACCTCGACCTCCAACAAGATGGTGTGGCACTCGACGGTCGCTCCCGGCGACATCGTCGTCGTGGACCGCAACTGCCACAAGTCGATCCTGCACTCGATCATCATGTGCGGCGCCATTCCCGTGTTCCTGATGCCGACCCGGAACCACCTGGGCATCATCGGCCCGATCCCGCTCGAGGAATTTACGCCCGAGTCGATCGCCCGCAAGATCGAAGCCAATCCGTTCGCGCGCGAAGCGGTCAACAAGAAGCCGCGCATTCTGACCATCACCCAGTCGACCTACGACGGCGTGGTCTACAACGTCGAGACGCTGCGCGAAATGTTGGACGGCAAGATCGACACCCTGCACTTCGATGAAGCATGGCTGCCGCACGCGACCTTCCACGACTTCTACAAGAACATGCACGCAATCGGCAAGGACCGTCCGCGCGCCAAGGAATCGATGATTTTCTCGACTCAATCGACCCACAAGCTGCTCGCGGGCCTGTCGCAGGCCTCGCAGGTGCTGGTGCGCGAATCGGAAACCGTCAAGCTCGACCGCGATGCCTTCAACGAGGCGTATCTGATGCACACCTCGACCTCGCCCCAGTATTCGATCATCGCCTCGTGCGACGTGGCCGCGGCCATGATGGAAGCGCCAGGCGGCACGGCGCTGGTCGAAGAGTCGATTTTCGAGGCGCTGGACTTCCGGCGCGCGATGAAAAAAGTCGACGCTGAATTTGGCGACGAGTGGTGGTTCAAGGTCTGGGGCCCGGACACCTTCAGCGAAGAAGGCATCGGCACCCAGGACGACTGGATGATTCGCGCCGAAGACACCTGGCACGGCTTTGGCAACCTCGCTCCCGGGTTCAACATGCTCGACCCGATCAAGGCCACGGTGGTCACGCCCGGCCTGTCGCTTGACGGCGTGTTCGGCAAGACCGGCATTCCCGCCTCGATCGTCACCAAGTACCTGGCCGAACACGGCGTGATCATCGAAAAGTGCGGGCTGTATTCGTTCTTCATCATGTTTACGATCGGGATTACCAAGGGCCGCTGGAACACGCTGGTCACGGCGCTGCAGCAGTTCAAGGACGACTACGACAAGAACCAGCCGATGTGGCGCATCCTGCCCGAATTTGCGGCCGCCAACCCGCGCTACGAAGCGATGGGCCTGCGCGACCTGTGCCAGCAGATCCACGATTTCTACCAGGCCTACGACGTGGCGCGCCTGACGACCGAGATGTATTTGTCGGACATGATCCCTGCGATGAAACCATCGGACGCATTCGCCAAGATGGCGCATCGCGAAATCGAACGCGTTGCGCTCGAAGACCTGGAAGGACGCATCACGGCAATCCTGTTGACGCCTTATCCGCCGGGCATTCCACTGCTCATTCCCGGCGAGCGGTTCAACAAGACCATCGTCGATTACCTGCGCTTTGCGCGCGACTTCAACGAGCGCTTCCCGGGCTTCGAAACGGACGTGCACGGCCTGGTCAAGCGCGAAGTCGATGGCAAGCGAGGTTACTTCGTCGATTGCGTCATGCAGTAGGCGACAGTTAAAAATAAGGCCCGGCGCTTGCAGCGACCGGGCCTTTTTTATTGCGGAGAAACTTAGGCGCGGCGGCGCGAACCAATCAGGTCCGCAAGTGCCAGGCCGAACAGCAGCGGCATTGCCGGTTCGGGAACGTCTGCCGGGGCCGTGGTCACCGTGTTGGTGAACGAGAAGCTCAGGTCGTTGTAGTCGAACGGCCCGCCCAACAGGTCTTCGAAGCTGACCAGGGTTGTACCAGGCATCCAGTTCTCTTGAACGCGCGCATGGAAATTGTTGTCGAGGTTGCGCGTGGCAGCGCCAGTGAAGTAGTCGTTGCCCGTATTGTTCACATGCAGGCGGAACAGCAGTTCAGACCCGGTAGCGAAAGAGCCCAGGTTGAAAATACTGCCGATCGGCGAGGCATGATTGTTGAATATCAGGACATCGTTACCGGCAATGCCGTCATCGGTGTACAGGTACAGGTCGTTACTGAATGACGCCGTGTTGCCCTGGTAAGTGGCGACAATATCGCCGGTGTTACCGGCCAGTACGACCAGTCCTTCCGTTCCGGATGCGGCGATCGGGAACGCAAATGCCGCGACGGACATCGCCAGCACGGCTGCTGCCAGGAATTTTTGTAATAGTTTCATGCAGTTTTCCCATATAGCGTTTTGACTACGCCGCTCAAGTAAGCGGCTTGCCAGGGGAAAAGCACAAGTTGTGCCAGTGCAAGTACACTGGCGGGATAATGTCTATAAATCAATTACTTAACGACAATGGCATGATATGTTGCATCGGGCGCCTGTAAGGATCGCCGACATGCCAAGCGGGTACATGGCCCCGCCCCGCCTTCCTGATCAAGCCTTCGGCAAGGTGACGCCGCTCTGTCCCTGGTACTTGCCGCCGCGGTCCTTGTACGAGGTCTCGCACACTTCATCGCTCTCGAAGAACAGCACCTGCGCGCAGCCTTCGCCCGCATAAATCTTGGCCGGCAATGGCGTGGTGTTTGAAAACTCCAGCGTCACGTAGCCTTCCCACTCCGGCTCGAACGGCGTCACGTTGACGATGATGCCGCAGCGCGCGTAGGTCGACTTGCCCAGGCAAATGGTCAGCACATTGCGCGGAATCCTGAAGTACTCCATGGTCCGCGCCAGCGCGAACGAGTTCGGTGGAATGATGCAGACATCGCTTTTGACGTCCACGAACGAGTTCGGATCGAAATTCTTCGGGTCGACAATGGTGCTGTTGATATTCGTGAAAATCTTGAACTCGTCGGCGCAGCGGATGTCGTAGCCATAAGACGAGGTGCCATACGAGATGATCTTGCGCCCATCCACTTCGCGCACCTGTTGCGGTTCGAACGGTTCGATCATGCCGGTGGCGAGCGCCGTGCGGCGGATCCATTTATCGCTTTTGATAGTCATCGCGGAGGCTTCTTCCAGATTGGTGGGTTAATTTCACGCGATTTTACGCGAAAAGCGCCCGCCAGACTATTTAGCCTGCTTGAGCAGCCGCCCGATCATCTCGCGCGTCAGGCGCGCCGCCTTCTCTGGCGACTCCATCGGGAACAGGTGCCCGCCCTCGATCGGGCTGAAATGCTCGCCCACCAGCGCGCGCGTGGCGCCCAGCCCGGCCTGGCGTAATTCTTCGGAGGCGACGCCGGCCACAAAGCCAATCGGCACCGGAAACTGCCCGCCCATCAGCGTGCCCAGGTGGTGCGGCAGCGCGCGGTAAATCGCAGTTTCGACTTCGCGCCGAAAGCGCAGTTGCACCCCTTCCGGATGCGGCTCGAGGCCATGTTCAAGGTAGTCGGCGAGCACCCCGGGCGCCCAGGCGGCGAACATGGGTTTGCTGTTGAAGTGCGCATGCGCGGCCTGCGCGTCGGGCCACACGTTGCGCCGCTTTTTCGACGACTTGGCCGGCGAAAACCGGTCGGCCCAGCGCTGGCCCTTGGCAAAGCGCAGCAGCATGGCGCGCCAGCCGGCCACCACGGGCGAATCGAGCATCACCACGCAGCGCACCAGGTCGGGCCGCTGCTTGGCTGCCATCATGCTGAGCATGCCGCCCAGCGAATGGCCGACCAGGATCACCGGCTCGGGATACGTTTCAAGACTGGCGACCAGATGCTCGACCAGCTTGGGCCAGCCGTCCGTGACCGGATAGCGCGGATCATGGCCGTACATGTCGATCGAACGGATATCGAACTCGTCGCGCAGGTAATCGAAAAACTGGCGGTAGCTGCCGGCCGGGTAGCTGTTGCCGTGCGAAAAGTGGATCAGGGGTTTGCTCATCGCCAAATTGTAAGGGGATTCGCGCCCCGCCGATCATGGTTTAGAGGAAACGCACTAGAGGCGCGCGAACCAATCGCGCCGGCGCTGTTCTTACCCTCATTTGTAGGAGGAAGCGATGCCCACCCAAGCGCATTTGTACGCGCGTCCCGGGCCGGTCACGGCACTGGCGCCGACCGGGATGCAAACGCTGCCTGTCGGCGGCAAGCGCGACAGTTATTTGTACGTGCCGTCGCGCTATCACCCGCTGTATCCGATGCCGCTGGTGGTGTTGCTGCACGGCGCAGGCGGCCACGCGCAGGACGGCCTCGACATCTTGCGTTCGCAGGCGGACCAGGCCGGCATGATGCTCGTCGCGCCAGCCTCCGACGCCGGCACCTGGGACATCATTGCGGCGCGCACTTACGGCTCGGACATCGGGCCGATGACGGCGCGCGGCGAGCCGAAGATTTATATTTCGCACGGCACCGAGGACGAGGTACTCCCCGTCAATCCCTGTGCCCGCAGTATCGTCAAGCAACTGGAACGGCTGGAATTTGATGTGACGTACGAAGAATTTGACGGCGGGCATACGATACCGGCGGAGGTGGCACAGTCGGCGGTCGCATGGTTTACCGCTCCTGACAAGCCGTGAGTAAAGAAATCCTTCGATCATCCGCGCGCGCGAGTGGTGAAGAGCCTCTGTAGGGCGGAAAAGGGCAAGGCTCGCATTCCGCCATGCGTCTCGACGGCGCTGGTCGGAAAAGGCGGCCGCGCAGGCGCCATCGACCTTTCCCGACCGGCGCCAACTCTGTTGCAAGACTGGCAACCCAGCCCACCATCAGGCGCCGATGGTGTCATCCATGTTCGCCAGCGGCCGCGCAGCTTCGCGCAGTGCGGCCAGCGCGTCTGGCAGCGCCACCACCTGATACGGCGCCAGGCGCCCCACGCTGCGCGTAGGCACCAGCACATCCTTGGCAGCATCGCCGTCGGAGCTGATCCAGAGCGCCTCGAAGTTCAACGCCGGCACCCGGAACAGACGCAATTCGTACGTCTGGTCTTCCTTGGCCTGCCCGAGCGCGACCGCCAGGGCGCGCGCAAAGGCGTCCAGGTGGACCTTGGCGGCCGACATCTGCAGTAGGCGCGCCTCGTCATCCTCGCTGATATCGAAAAAGGCGCGCGGCACCTCGCCCGCCATCTCGTAGACGCGCAGGCCGACCGCCTCGGGCGCAACGGCGTCCCCGCGCAGCAAGGCGTCAAGCCCGACGGCATAGATGCGCTGCGCCAGACCCACGGAGGCGTCCTGGTCGTCGCTGGCGTCGCGCGGATTGACGTCCGCCAGGTCGCCCTTCAACTTGAGCAGCGGGCGCAGTTCCCAGATGCGGCGCAAGATCTTGTCCGCCGGAATCGGGAAGTCGAATGGCAATTTGAAGTAACTTTTCATAAAGTAAGTATGGGTCCAGCTGCCCGATCCCTGGTAACTGTTTGAAAATTCCGACACGGGAATGTGGCTCTTGCCGTAAATCGGATCGTCGATATCGAAGTATTCGTTCCCGGCAATCAGGCTGTAGCCGTAGATCACCATGAAGTGGCCGCCGCCGCCGCTCCAGCCAATGCGTGCGCCGACCGGTTTGCCGGCATCGATCTGCGCGCGCACCAGCTCGAAACTGGCCGGCCCCTGGATGCTGACAAAGTTGCGCGTGCGCGTCAACGCGCGGTCGAGATACCACGGCACGTTGCAGTCCGACGGCACCGGGCTGTGGCAGCAATCGGTGTGGCCCAGTTCCGCGTTGGCGATTTTACATTGGCTCCATGTGCTCCAGCGCCAGAAATAATGCGACACGCTGTTGGCCGTCGCCGCCCAGCACCAGTTCGACTGGGTCTGCAGCTGCATATTGAATGGTAACTGCTTGACGACAAAGAGCGTACCGAAGATGGTACTTTCTTGCAGCAAGGCGCTGTAGGGGCGGCGCGCCAGGTAAGCTAATTCGGACACATTCATGACAACTCCATAAGGTAAGAGGCGGGTAAGGGGCGCCACCGGCGGCGTCCACCGTAGGAGATTCTGGATTAAAAGGATGAGGCCGGTTTGTGGCAACGCACAGGTGGGGCGTTTCTCAACAGCAAGCCTTAATGCCCGTACCAGTAGCGCTGGTGTTCGCGCCGGTAGGCATGGGGAACGAAACCATCGCTCGAGCTGATCTGCACCGCGCCCGATTCATCGCTGCGCAAGCGCGCGATGCCACGTATCCGGTAGCGCGCGATCACCTCCGCTTTTGGATGGTGATAGCGGTTCCGATAACCCACCTGGAACAGGGCCAGCTGAGGATCGACGGCCTTTAAAAATGCCATCGTCGATGAGGTTCCGCTGCCATGATGCGGCGCCAGCAGCACCTGGGCGCGCAGCAAGCCTGGCATGCGCGCCACCAGTTGCGCTTCCTGCGCCGCTTCAATGTCCGCCGCCAGCAGCACAGCCTGCCCGCGCGCCGAGATGCGCAGCGTGCAACCGCGCGCGTTCGGCTTGAGGGCCGGCTCGTCGTAGCTGGCCAAGCTTGGCTGCAGCATTTCGAAGCGCACGCCCTCCCATACCCAGGCCTGCCCGCCAACGCAGCGCACGTGGCGCCGCGCTGCGTGCACCACCGGGTGGTCATACCACAGCGACGAGCTGACCCAGTCCACTTTGATTTCGCCGAGCACCGCCAGCGCGCCACCGGCATGATCGGCGTCGCTGTGGCTCACCACCATGGCGTCGAGCACGTCGATCCCGCGCGCCTTCAAGTACGGCAAAATCACGCGGTTGCCACCATTCGACTCGGCCGAGTACAGCGGCCCGGCGTCGTACAGCAGCCGATGCCCGCGCGTTTCCACCAGCAGCGCCATGCCCTGCCCGACATCGAACGCGGTGACGGTGAACTGGCCATCGTCGGGGTGCGACGGCTGCCCCGCCAGCAGCGGCAGCCAAGCGATGGCGCCGCTCCAGCGCAGCGGCCAGCCGCGCGGCGCCAGCATCCACAGGGTGCCGGCCATCGCAAAGCAAAACACCCATGCCGATGGCGCCGGCGCACTCCATACCGCCATCGGCATGGCACTCATGGCTTCCAGCGCTAAGGCCAGCGCTTCGACCGCGGCATGCGCCAGCGTGAGCAGCAATGTGGAGAGCGGCGCCGGCAGCATGGCGCCGGCCAGTGCCAGCGGCGTCACCACCAGACTGATGAGAGGGATGGCGATCGCGTTGGCGAATGGGCTGGCCAGCGAGAACTGCGAGAACAGCAGCATCGTTAGCGGCACCAGCCCCAGCGTGACCACATACTGGGTGTGCGCCCCCAGTTTGATGACGCTCCAAAAGCGGGTGGCCGGCCCTTCGGTGCGGCCGGTGGTGGCAAACAGGATCACCGCCACCGCGCCAAACGAGAGCCAGAATCCCGGCGCCCGCACGGCCCACGGATCGAGCAGGACCACCGCGCCGAGCGCCGCGCACAGCACGTGCGAAACATTGGCGAGGCGCCCGGACCAGAGCGCGACGGCCACCACGGCCAGCATGTACAGCGTGCGCTGGGCGGGAATGCCAAAGCCGGCCAGCAGCACGTAGAGGAGCGCGACGGCAGCACCAGTTAGCGCCGCCACCTTTTGCGCCGGCAGCAACAGCGGCAATTGGGCACGCGTAAAAAACGAGCGCCGCCACAAACTGGAGACGAGCAGCGCAAACAGGCCCGCCACCATGGTGATGTGCAGCCCAGAGATCGAGATCAAATGTCCAACGCCGGTGCGGTTGAACACCTTCCAGTCCGACTGGTCGATGGCGCGCTGGTCGCCCACCACCAGCGCGACGATCACGCCCGCGTATTGTTTGCCGGGCAGCGCGCGCAGGATGCGTTCGCGCAGCGTGGCGCGGCTGCGCTCGACCAGGTTGGACACGCTGGTCACGAAAGGGTCGATGCGCCGGTTTTGCGCGCCGGCCGGACGCACATAGCCGGTGGCGCGCACGCCCTGCTCGAGCAGCCACGCTTCATAGTCAAAGCCCTCGGGATTGGCGTTACCGTGCGGTCGCTGCAAGCGGACCGTCAGCTGCCAGCGTTCGCCCGGCTGCACGTCGCCCACCTGCTGCACGCTGTCGCGAAAACCCGTGTACCACGCCAGTGTGATGCGCGGCGGGACCTGAATGCGCGCGTCCTGCACGCGTTCGACGGCAAAGTTGAAACGCGTGCCCTGGTCGAAGTGGTACGGCAGGTTGTCGACGGTCCCGGTAATGACGATGTCGCGCCCTTCGTCCGCCGCCGACAATTGCGGGGCCAGCGCCAGCGTCGCCAGCAGCGCGGCCCAGCAATAGCCGAGCAGCACGCCTGCGGCGCCAGCGCCTGCCGCGTAACGCAGGCAGCCGCACAGGACTGCGGCGCAAGCGAGCCATGCGAGGGCTGCAGCGTCGGGCAAGCCAGGCGATGACTGAAGACAAGCTGCGCCGGTGGCAAAACCGAGAATCGCACAGCGCATGATAGGTCCCTGGCGGAGAAAGACACGAGTCTCGCCTTGTTGTCGAGGTTTGCTTTGTCTCAAATCTAGATCTCGGCAAATTCGGTGGGATATTAATTGTGGCTTGCCAAAATTTCACACACCGTCAGCCCCAACCAGAAAGTCACCAATGGACACTTTGCTAGCGCCGCCTGGTCTATCCGCAGCGCCGGCGGTCACGTGATCTTTGTGCAGCACGCTGACGAAGAGGCCATTCCAGGCTCCCATGGGTGGCAGATCATCCCCACCCTGGCCACGGAACGGCAAGGGTGCCGGTAACGGGCACGGATTCCAGACCACTGCCGACGCTTTTCCTAGCGCCCCGAGCAACTAACAGGTAACGCCCGCTCCTAATTCGAGACAACCGTCTTAAATTTGAGACAAAGCCGAGCAATAGAGCGCCACGCCCGCCATGCATCAAACAAGTCTCAAACTTGAGACGACCGCCACCTCGACAATTGCGCGGCGAACGATTTCTTGCTCGTGGCGACCCGTCATTTGAACCGCCCTCCCACATTGGCATGATCATTGCTCAGTAATCCGGAACGGTCAGCATCGGCCGATCATTCCAGGAGACTTTTGCATGCTACGCAACAAAACTGCCATCGTGACCGGTTCCACCAGCGGCATCGGCCTGGGCATTGCCCACGCACTGGCCGAGCAAGGCGCCAACATCGTCCTTAACGGCTTTGGCGACCCGCACGCCATCGAACTGCTGCGCGCCGGCATGGCCCGCGATCACGGCGTCGAGGTGCTGTTCTGCGACGCCGACATGTCGATCCCCAGGCAAGTGCGCGAACTGGTCGCTCTCGCCAGCGCGCGCATGGGCCGCGTCGACATCCTGGTCAACAATGCCGGAATCCAGCACACGGCCCCCGTCGAAGAATTCCCGGATGACAAATGGGACGCTATCCTCGCCATCAACCTGTCGTCCAATTTCCACGCCATCAAGGCCGCCCTGCCCCATATGCGCGCCCAGGGCGCGGGGCGGATCGTCAACATCGCCTCGGTGCACGGCCTGGTTGCCTCGACCATGAAAAGCGCCTATGTGGCAGCAAAGCATGGCGTGATCGGCCTGACGCGCGCCATTGCGCTGGAAACTGCCGGCTCCGGCATCACGTGCAATGCCGTGTGCCCGGGCTGGGTCTTGACACCGCTGGTGCAAAAACAGATCGATGACTTGGCCGCACGGCTGGATGTCGCCCCGGCGCAAGCCCAGGCGCAGTTGCTGTCGCAAAAGCAGCCATCCGGTCAGTTCGCCACGCCCGAACAAGTCGGCGCGCTGGTGGCCTTCCTGTGCTCCGCCCCAGCTGCCCAGATCAGCGGCGCGGCCATGACGGTGGACGGGGGATGGACCGCGCAATGATCGGGCACAGCGCAGGGCAAGGCAAGGTGGTCACGGCCGGCGAGGCCGTGCGGCTGATCCGCAGCGGCGACACGGTCGCCACCGGCGGCTTTGTCGGCATCGGTTTTGCCGAAGAGATCGCCATCGCGCTAGAACAATTGTTTTTAGACGGCGGCGGGCCGCGCGACCTGACGCTGGTGTACGCCGCCGGTCAAGGCGACGGCAAGGACAAGGGACTGAACCACCTGGCCCACCAGGGCTTGCTCAAGCGCGTGGTCGGCGGCCATTGGGGGCTCGTACCCAAACTGCAGCAGTTGGCGCTGTCCGGCGCCATCGAAGCCTACAATTTGCCGCAGGGCGTGATTTCGCACCTGTTTCGCGACATTGCCGCGCGCCGGCCCGGCCATGTCTCGACGGTCGGCCTGGGCACCTTTGTCGATCCCCGTTTTGGCGGCGGCAAGCTCAACGAACGCACCACCCAAGACCTGGTGCAATTAATCGACATGCCGATGAGCACCGAAGAATGCCTGTTCTACGAAGCTCTTCCGATCAACATCGGTATCTTGCGGGGCACCACGGCTGATACCGACGGCAATATCACGATGGAAAAAGAAGCGCTGACGCTGGAAGCGCTGGCCATTGCGATGGCGGTGCACAATTCGGGCGGCATCGTGATGGTGCAGGTCGAACGTATTGCCGAGCGCGGTTCGCTCAATGCGCGCCGGGTGGCCATACCCGGCATCCTGGTCGACTGCGTGGTGCTGGCGCGCCCGGAACATCATTGGCAGACTTTCGGCGAGCCCTACAGCGCAGCATTTAGCGCCGAGATTCGTGTGCCCGGCGCCTCCGCCCAGCCCATGCTCGCCGGTGCGCGCCGCATCATCGCGCGCCGCGCCGCGCTTGAACTCAAGCCCAACAGCGTGGTCAACCTCGGCATCGGCATGCCCGAAGGCGTGGCCGCCATTGCCAACGAAGAAAACGTGATCGACCTGGTGACGCTCACGGCCGAGCCGGGCGTAATCGGCGGCATTCCCGCCGGCGGCCTGAACTTTGGTGCGGCCATCAATGCCGACGCCATCATCGACCAGCCGTCGCAGTTCGATTTCTACGATGGCGGCGGCCTGGACGTGGCCTTCCTGGGGCTGGCGCAGGCTGACCGCCACGGCAACCTGAACGTGAGCAAGTTCGGCAGCAAACTGGCCGGTGCGGGCGGCTTTATCAATATCAGCCAGAACGCAAAAAAGGTTGTGTTCATGGGAACGTTTTTCGCCGGTAATGATGTGCGCAAGTTTGTTGATGAGGTGGAACACTGCACCTTCAGCGGACCGTTTGCCGTGCGCCGCAAGCAGCCGGTGCTGTACGTGACGGAGCGCTGCGTATTCCAGTTATGCGAGGAAGGTCTGGAACTGATCGAAGTGGCGCCGGGCGTGGACGTGGCGCGCGATATCCTGGCCCATATGGACTTCGCGCCGCGCATCAATGGCACGGTCGCGCTGATGGATGCACGCATCTTCGAGGACGACAAAATGGGCTTGCGCGACAGGATGCTCAGCCTGCCACTGGCCAGCCGCTTCGCTTACGATGAGCGGCACAATACGCTATTCATCAATTTCGAAGGCTACAGCGTTCGGAACCTGGCCGACGTCAACGCCATCGGCTTCCAGGTGGAACGCCTGGCCCTGCCGGGCGGACGGCGCGTGCAGGCGATCGTGAACTACGACAATTTCTCGATCGCGCCCGACGTGCTCGACGCCTACACCGACATGGTCAAGGAGTTGATCGCCCGCTACTACGCGGGTGTGACGCGCTACACGACCAGCAGCTTTCTGCGCGCCAAGCTGGGAAAAGCGCTGGCCGAACGCAGTGTGGCGCCGCATATCTACGAAAGCGCGGCCGAGGCGCATGCCTACCTGCAAAGCCTGGCCGGAAAGAACGCCCATTCGGCCTGAGGCCAAGGACGTGATTAAACCGGCCTGATCCGCTGTACACTTGCATCATTTGCAAGTATCCTACAAGCTGATCGCCAAAGGGCCGGTGCACGATGTTGACACACATGACGCAAGCTTTCCTGCAGGATTCGCATGCCATCCACAAGCATGCGATGGCCTCTCTGTTCGCCCAGCTCGACAGCTTGTGCGAGGGGGCGATCACGGTCGACCGCAAGGGCCGGATCGCCTGGATCAACGACAAGTATTTGGCCATGCTGGGCGTTGCCAGCGCCCACGATGCGCTGGGCCAGGATGTGGAAACCCTCATCCCCAACAGCCTGATGCGCGAAGTGATGCGCCTGAACCAGCCCATACTGCTCGACATCATGACCATTGGCGCCCAGCCGATGGTCGTCACGCGCATGCCGCTGCACGACGCCCAGGGCGACGTCATCGGCGCGGTCGGCTTTGTGCTGTACGAAAAAATGAATTACCTCAAACCCCTGCTGACCAAGTTCGCCGCGCTGCAAGCCGAGCTGGCGCAGGCCAAGCGCGGGCTGGCCGAAACGCGCCGCCCCAAGCACACGCTCGACAGCTTTGTCGGCGAGAGCCCGGCCAGCGTTGAAGTCAAGCGCCTGGCGCGCCGCGCCGCCCAGCAGGAGGCCAGCGTGCTGCTGCTGGGCGAAACCGGTACCGGCAAGGAAATCATCGCCAGCGCGATTCATGCCGCGTCGCCGCGCTCGGGCGGGCCGTTTATTGGCATCAACATGGCAGCGGTGCCGGAAGCCTTGCTGGAAGCGGAGTTTTTCGGTGTGGCGCCTGGCGCCTACACGGGCGCCGACAAGCGAGCGCGCGAAGGAAAATTCAGGCTGGCCGACGGCGGTACTTTGTTTCTTGACGAAATTGGCGATTTGCCGCTGCCGATGCAAGGCAAGCTGCTGCGCGTGCTGCAGGAGCAGGAATTCGAACTGCTCGGCTCGAACAGCGTCGTCAAAGTGGACGTGCGCGTGATCGCCGCCACCAGCGTCGATCTCGATTATTTAATGCGTGAAGGTCGTTTCCGTTCAGATCTTTACTATCGCTTGAATGTCCTGCAGATCAAGTTGCCACCGCTGCGCGAGCGCTTGTCAGATCTGGCGCTGCTGTCCCAAGCGCTGCTGAAAGAAATTTCGCGCCGCACCGGCACGGCGCCGCGCCGCATCGGTCCGGGCGCAATGCCCATCCTCAGCGCCTACCGCTGGCCGGGCAATGTGCGCGAACTGGCCAACGTGCTCGAGCGTGGCTGCATCCTGAGCGACAACCTCGAACTGGACGCGGTCGACTTTGCGTTTTTGGGGCCGGCCGCGGCGAGCGTTGCCGTCAATTACGCCGAGGCACTCGCAGCGTTCGACCGCAACATCATCGCGCTGGCCCTGCAATACAACGGCGGCCACGTACCGGCGGCGGCGCGCCAGCTGGGCATGTCGCGCGCCACGCTGTACAAGCGCATCGCAGCATTGGCTCTGGCGGGGCGCAAACACGCATAGCACGCATAGCGTACATTTTTCAGCCGACGATAGCGCTCAAGCGGGGCAATGCCGAGAGCGCGTTTGCCTTCATCGCCGCCTGCACATCGCCTGGCGCCATCGCGCGCAGTTCGGCCAGGGCCGCGCCAATCGCCGGCAACTGCTCCGGACTGTTGCGCGCCGGATGAACCCAGGCCGGCGCAATGTCGGGCGCATCGGTCTCGAGCACAAGGGCGTCGAGCGGCAGCGTGGTGGCCAACCGGCGGATCTGCAGCGCGCGGGTAAACGTCATCGCGCCGCCAAAGCCAAGCTTGAAGCCCAGGTCAATATACATCTGCGCCTGCTGGAAGCTGCCGTTAAATGCATGCGCGATTCCGCCAGCCGGGCGAATTTGCCGCACGTGCTTGAGCACCTGGTCTTGCGAACGCCGCACGTGCATCAGCACCGGCAAGGCATAGTCGCGCGCCATGCGCAGCTGTTCGCGGAAAAAATGGTCCTGCTTCTCGCGCATGGCCGCCTCGCACAGCATCGGGATGAAAAAATCGAGCCCGATTTCGCCGATCGCCACAAAGCGCGGATCGATGAGCGCCGCCTCGACGGCAGTGCGCAGCGCCAGCAGATCTTCTTCGCGCGCCTGGGGCACGCAGATCGGGTGAATTCCCAGCGCATAGCTGACGTTGGGCGCACTGGCCGCCAGTTGCGCGACAACGCCAAAATTACCCCGCTCAACTGCTGGAATCACGATCATGCCCACCCCGGCCGCGCCGGCGCGCTGGGCCACGGCCAGCGACTCGGCGCCGAATTCATGGGCGTCAAGGTGGCAGTGGGTGTCGATCCACATGGTCAGTGCGCCGCGCTCTGCAGCCCGGTGTCGGTCAGGCGCAGCACCCGGTCGCAGCGCTGCGCCAGCTCGATATCGTGGGTGACGATCACGAAGGCGGTGCCCAGGGTGCTCGAGAGGTCGAGCATCAGGTCAAAAATTTGCTGCGCCGTCGCGTGATCGAGGTTGCCGGTTGGTTCGTCCGCCAGCACGCAGCCGGGCTGTGTGACGAGCGCGCGCGCCAGTGCCACGCGCTGGCGCTCGCCGCCCGACAGCTCGCCCGGGACGTGAATAGCGCGCTTGGACAGTCCTACCCGTTCCAGGATCGCTTCGGCCTTCTTGACGGCCGTCGCGCGCTTTTCACGCCGGATCAACAGCGGCATGGCCACGTTGTCGAGCGCGGAAAACTCCGGCAGCAAGTGGTGGAACTGGTACACGAAGCCAAGCGACGTATTGCGCAGGTCGCCTCGCGCCGTCTCCGACAAGGTGGCAAAGTCGGCGCCCTGCAGCGTGACGCTGCCGGTGGTCGGCGTATCGAGCCCGCCCAGTAAATGGAGCAACGTCGACTTGCCCGAACCCGACGCGCCGACGATGGCCACGTGCTCGCCGCGGTAGACGTCGAAGTCGACATTATCGAGCACCTTGACCTGGTAGTCGCCCTGCACATAGGTCTTGCCCAAACCACGGCACGAGAGCACGGCTGGCAGCTTGGCGTCATTCATAGCGCAGCGCCTCCGCCGGTTTGACGCGCGAGGCGGCAAAGCTGGGGTACAGCGTGGCGATGAAGGCCAGGCCAACTGACACTGCGGCGATCAGGCATACATCGGGCCAGCGCACGTCGGACGGCAAGGCGCTGATGAAATAGATCTCCTTGGAGATGAACTGCATGCCCAGCACGCGCTCGATAAACGGGATGATGACGTCGACATTGAGCGCGATGAGCACGCCCGCGCCCACGCCTGCGGCAGTGCCGATGATGCCCACCAGCGCCCCCTGGATCATGAAGATCTTCATGATCGAACGCGGGGATGAGCCGAGCGTGCGCAAGATGGCGATGTCGGCCTGCTTGTCCGTCACCGTCATGGCCAGCGTGGCCACCAGGTTGAAGGCCGCCACCGCGATAATCAGCACCAAAATAATAAACATCATCTTCTTTTGACTCTGGACGGCGGCAAACCAGGTCGGGTTGTGCTTGGACCAGTCGCGCAGCAGCAAGCTGCCCGGCATGGTCCTGGCCAGCTCCTGGGTGACCTGCGGCGCCTGGTGCAGGTCGGCCAGGCGCAGGCGCACGCCGGCCGGCGCCAGCAGGTTGGCGATGACCTGCGCATCGGCCATGTGCACGAAAGCCAGGCCCGAGTCGAACTCGAAATGGCCAACCTCGAAGATACCCACGAGCGTAAAGTTGACCATGCGCGGCGAGCTGGCGGCCGCTGACGCATCGCCCGGCGCCACGGCCAGCGTGACCTTGTCGCCTACCTTGAGCGCGAGCGCCTTGGCAAGCTCGCTGCCCAGGATGATGTTGAATTCTCCCGCGCGCAAGGCGTCAAAGCTGCCCTGCCCCTTGACCATGCTGTTCGGGACGTCCGACACTTTGCTCTCTTCGGCGGGCAGCACGCCGCGCAGCACGGCCGGCTTCATGACGCCGTCGTACATCAGCATGCCCTGGGTTTCGGCGAACGGAGCAGCCCCGATCACGGCCGAGTTCTGGTATGCCGCCTTGATTGCGCCTTGCCAGTCGGGCATGGCGCCGCGCTCGTCGTAGATTTCAATGTGCGCCACCACGGCCAGCATGCGGTCGGTAACTTCCTTCTGAAAGCCGTTCATCACCGACAGCACCACGATCAGCGCGGCCACGCCAAGCGCAATGCCCGACACCGAAATGAGCGAGATGAATGAAATGAAGCTATTGCGCGCACTGCGCTTGCCGGCGCGCGTGTAACGGATGCCCACGGCCCATTCGTAGGGCAGTTTGTCGATAATGCTCATGGCGTCGCGCCTTGCAAAACGGTCATCCGTTCAGCCGGATGCAGCCCGTGTTCGGTCAGGCGCAGCACGCGGTCGCAGCGCCCGGCCAGTTCAATGTCGTGGGTGACGATGACGAAGGCGGTGCCCAGGGTGCTCGACAAATCGAGCATCAGCGCAAAGATCTGCTGCGCGGTCGCGTGATCGAGGTTGCCGGTCGGTTCATCGGCCAGCACGCAGGCCGGTTGCGTGACGAGGGCGCGCGCCAGTGCCACGCGCTGGCGTTCGCCGCCGGACAGTTCGCCCGGCACGTGAATGGCGCGCTTGGACAGGCCCACGCGCGCCAGGATGGCTTCGGCCTTGGCCAGCGCCGTTGCACGTTTTTCGCGCCGGATCAGGAGCGGCATGGCCACATTGTCGAGCGCCGAAAATTCGGGCAGCAGGTGGTGGAACTGGTAGACGAAGCCGAGCGAGGCATTGCGCAAGTCGCCGCGCGCGGTTTCCGACAGCGTGGCAAAGTCCTTGCCATGCAAGGTGACCGAGCCGGTGCTGGGCGTATCGAGCCCGCCGAGCAGATGCAGCAAAGTCGACTTGCCCGAACCGGACGCGCCGACAATGGCCACATGCTCGGCGCGCTGCACGCTAAAGTCGATATTACTCAGTACCTTGACCTGGTAGTCGCCTTGCGTATACGTCTTGCCCAGGCCGCGGCAGGCCAGCACAACGTCGGAAACCGGCTTACTTGAAACAGGCTTATTCATAGCGCAGCGCCTCCGCGGGCTTGACGCGCGAGGCGGCAAAGCTTGGATAGATGGTAGCCAAAAAGGCCATCAGCACGGACATGCCGCCGATGCCATACACGTCGGGCCAGTGCAGGTCCGACGGCAAGGCGCTCACTTGGTAAATATCGCTCGACAAAACCTGCGCTCCAAAAAGGTGTTCAAAAAACGGGACGATCACGCCGATATTGAGCGCCACCACCACGCCCATGCCGACGCCGGCCAGCGTGCCCAGAATGCCCACGACCGCGCCCTGGATCATGAATATTTTCATGATGGAGTGCGGCGACGCGCCCAGCGTGCGCAAAATGGCGATGTCGGCCTGCTTGTCCGTCACCGTCATCACCAGGATCGACACCAGGTTGAAGGCGGCTACGGTGATGATCAGCGCCATGGCGATCAGCATCATCTTCTTTTCGATCTGCACGGCGGCAAACCAGGTCTTGTTCTGCTTGGACCAGTCGCGCACTTCCAGGTGGCCGGGAAGGCTCGCTTCGAGCTGCCTGGCGACTTCAATCCCCTGGTGCATGTCGGCGATGCGCAGGCGAATACCGGACGGCGCGGCCAGACGTTCCATTTTCTGTGCGTCCGCCATGTGCACGAAGGCCATGCCGTTATCAAATTCAAAGTGGCCCGCCTCGAACACGCCCACCAGCGTAAAAGAACGCATGCGCGGCACCATGCCGGCCGGCGTGACCTGGGCCTGGGCCAGCGCCATGGTGACCTTGTCGCCGATATTCAGACCAAGCGAACGGGCCAGCGCGTAGCCCATCACAATATTGAACTGGCCGGGGCGCAGCGCGTCCAGGCTACCTTGCACGACCGTCTTGGCGACGTCGGACACCTTGGGTTCTTCCGACGGCAGCACGCCGCGAATCACGGCCGGGCGCATCGAGCCGTCCTTGAGCAGCATGCCCTGGGTCTGGACGTAGGGCGCCGCGCCCTTGACGGCCGGGTTCTGGAACGCTTGCGTCATCACCTCCTGCCAGTTGCTCATCTCGCCCTGGGGCCCGAGCACTTCGATATGCGCCAGCACCGAGAGCATGCGGTTGGTGACATCCTTGCGAAAGCCGTTCATGACCGACATGACGATGATCAGCGCGGCCACGCCGAGAGCGATGCCGGCGACCGACAGGAAGGAAATGAAGGAAATGAAGCTGTTGCGGCCGCTGCGCTTGCCGGCGCGCGTGTAGCGCAGGCCGACCAGCCATTCGTACGGCATCTTGTGGGTGATACTCATGAGTCCCGGCAGTGTATTTTAAGTAAGTGCGAAGTGTGCCATACAAAGCCGCTGCATGACAGTCTTGCCACCATTGAATCACGCGCCGCTAGGCTGACAGTTACAAAAAAACCTTGAACCTGCCGGCAGCCGGCAACTCAAAGCATGAAGCCCGTACGTTCACCAACAGGAGGCTCGTGATGGCATTTAGCTTATTTGACGCAAAAGGCATTAAGGTCGAGAACCAGCATTTTACCTGGCGCGACCTTGTTCAAAAACCGATCAGCAAACTTGACGACGACGCATTTACGCGCGTGCGGATCATTCTCATCAACGGGCTGGAGCACGAAGCGCTGCGTTTCGGTCACATGGCGGCGCGTTTCAATGCCGACCTGCGCCTGCCGCTGGCCCAGGTGCGCCGCACCGAGCACCACCAGGCCACCATGGTCAACTGGCTCATTGGCGCCGACCATTCGCCCCTTGAAACCACCATTGCCTACGAACAGACGGCGATCGAAGTCACCGCCGCCATCGCCCAGCGCGAGCCGGACGCTTACCTGGCGCAGGTTTACCGTTTCGGGCTGCTGGAAGACTTCGACCATTTATACCGCTACTCGGCCCTGCTCGACCGGCTTGAAGGCAAGGATGCCAACAACATCTTGCAAAGCTATACCGACATCGTGCCCGCCCGCCACACGGTGGAACACCACCGCTCGCCCGAGGACGACCTGCGCACGCCCTACGACGCCAAACAGGCCGATTTCCTCACCAAACTGCACGCGCTCATCATCGTCGCAGGCGAATCGCAAACCCAGAACTATTACCTCAATATCGGTCCGCTGTTTTCCGACCCGCTGGCACGCCAGCTCTATGCCGAGATTGCATCGGTCGAAGAGCAGCACGTCACCCAGTACTCATCCATGCTCGACCCGACCGAAAGCTGGCTCGAACAATGGGTGCTGCACGAGGCAAACGAGTGCTACAACTACTACAGCTGCGTGGAGCAGGAAACCAACCACAACGTCAAAGCCATCTGGGAACGCTTCCTGGACTATGAGCTGGGGCACTTCCACATGGCCTGCGACGCGCTTAAGCAGTTCGCCAAACGTGACCCAGCCGAGATCGTCACGAGCGACTTCACCGCCCCGCTCGCGTTCCGCAGCCAGCGCGAGTTCGTGCGCAAGGTGCTCGCCAACGAGGTTGACCTGCGCACCGACGGCACACAGTTCGTCACGCGCGACAAGGAGGGACCTAACTCTATCCTCTACCGCAACGTGGTCAACGCTGACGGTTCGCCCAGCGAAGCGGTGGCGTCCGGCTACATCTGGGCGCCAGGCACGGAACTGAGCCGCAGGGGCAAGATCAGCGCCGTGGGAACCATGGCGTCCTGACGTCTTCCCGATTTGATGAACTATTGCAGGAGACATCTTAGGAGATATGTATGACACTTCATTCTGAACACGTGGGCATGAACCGCACCGGGATCCAGATGTCGCCCGTTGACAGCAAGGCGATGCAGGAAATGGATCCTTCCATGGCCGGGATTGACGACGGCGACGAATCGGCACTGGCCGAGATGCGCAACGACTACATCGCCAACGCCGATTCGCTTGGTTCGATTCCGCTTCCCGGCACGCTCAAGGGTGCAGTGAGCATGACGGTGCAGGCGCTCAAGGGCGACAGCCCGCAAATCCTGCTCGACAAGCTTGGCGAGCGGCTCGCCTTTGAACGTACCGGCACCCGGCTCTATGACGCGCTGATCACCAAGTGCGAAGTCATGCTCGACGGCGACATCAGCATGACTATCGATGACCTGGAGCACATCAGGGCCGATGAAGCGCGCCATTTCATGCTTATTTCCGACGCCATCGAATCGCTGGGCGGCGACCCGACGTCGCAAACGCCCAGCGCCGACCTGGCCGGGGTCGAGTCCATGGGTCTGGTCCAGGTGTTGAACGACCCGCGCACCAGCATTGCCCAGTCGCTGCACGCCATCATGACGGCCGAACTGTGCGACAAAGCCGGCTGGGAAACGCTGGTCGCGCTGGCTGACGAGCACGACCTGACCGACATGGTCGATGAGTTCACTAACGCGCTGAACCAGGAGCGCGAGCACCTGGCACTGGTGCAAACGTGGTACGAGGAAGCCATCGGACTGACGTACGGCGATGTGGAGCTCGACGGTGGGGACATCGATAGCCAGCAAGAGTCGATATCAGCGGAATAACAGCAGCGCATGCATTAGTAAATGGCAGCACGCGCCGTGCCGCCTAATGGTGGCTTGATTGTCGCCCGGCGCGCGTTTTTAAGGGCACTGCAGGTTCGTGCAATTGCACCTGGAAACATAAGATGCCCTACAATGTGGCATGACTCAGATTACGCTTGTCCTGCCCTACGCTCTGCCCCCCTCCGAACTGGCGCAAGACTTGGTGCGCGCCCTGAAGACCCCAGCCTTGGCAGCGTTGCTGTCGCGCGCTGCGTGCCGCAGCTTGCCCTTCGACGACAATTTGCGCGCGCTGCCGCATGAAACCTGGCTTTCCGCAACGCTCGGCCTGGCGCCTTCCGGCGCCCCAAGCTTTGCCGCCGCCGCCATGCGCGGCTTTGGCCTGGACCCTGGCACGGCCGCCTGGTTCATCATCAACCCTGCCCACATCGAAATCGCACGCAGCCACCTGTTAATGCACGACCTTCGCCAGCTGCACCTGGCCGAAGACCATGCCAAAGCCTTGTTCGCCACCTCCAAGCCGGTTTTCGACGAATTGGGCAAAACGCTGGTGTACGGCGACGCCCAGACCTGGTTCATGGCCGCCGGCGACTGGGCCACGCTGCACACCGGCTCGCCCGACGCCGCCGTGGGCCAGAACCTGACCGACTGGCTGCCTACCGGCCCGGCCGCCGTGGAATTTCGCAAGCTGCAAAACGAAGTCCAGATGCTGTGGTTCGAGCACCCGGCCAACGTGGCGCGCGAAGGTCGCGGCCTGGCAGCGGTCAATTCCTTCTGGCCGTGGGGCTTGTCGCAAGGGCCTGCAACTGCGGGCGCTACGCCACTGTTTGCCGCCACCGGCGTGCCGTCCTGGCTGTCGGCCATCGCCACCAGTCCTGCAGCCGCCCTGCCCGACCCGTTCAGCGGCAAGGAGGCTGACAGCATGCTGGTGCGCGGCGACTTGTGCCAGGCCGCCATGGCCGGCGACTGGTCCAGCTGGCTTGGCCTCATGCAGCGCTTTGAAGAGACACTGTTCGCGCCCACGCTGGCCGGCTTGCAGCATGGGCGCAATGCGCAGCTCAGGCTCGTGATCGGCAACCGCGCCGTCCACAAGGCATTCATCACCACCAAGTGGGCGCAGAAAGCATTCTGGCGTTCGCCTACCCTCGACCGATTGTTGCCATGACCCGTATTTCGACCCGCCCCTGTTCGTTCCGCACTTCTGAAATGCTGCGCCAGGGCGGCGTGCATCCCGTGCTGGCCCGCCTGTTTGCCTCACGTGGCTTGTCCGACGCGCGCGAACTGTCGAGCGAATTAGCGTCCCTGATGGCACCAAGCGGCTTGCTGCATATTGGCGCCGCCGCCGTGTTCCTGGCCGACGCCATCGCTGCCGGCAGAAAGATGTGCATCGTGGCCGACTACGACTGCGACGGCGCCACCGCCTGCGCCGTCGCGCTGCGCGGCTTGCGGGCCATGGGCGCCACGGTCGACTTCATTGTTCCCAACCGCTTCGAGTACGGCTACGGGCTCACGCCCGAAATCGTCGCCCTGACCGCGCGCGAAAAAGCGCCCGACATCATCGTCACCGTCGACAACGGCATCGCCAGCATCGACGGGGTGCTCGAAGCGAAGCGGCGCGGGATTGACGTCGTCATCACCGACCATCACCTCCCCGCCGACAAGCTGCCCGAGGCGCGCGTCATCGTCAACCCCAACCAGCCCGAGTGCGGCTTTCCCAGCAAGCACCTGGCGGGCGTGGGCGTGGTGTTTTACGTACTGCTGGCCGTGCGCGCCGAAATGCGCCGGCGCGGCGTGTTCGACGCCCAGACCCAGCCCAAGCTCGACAACCTGCTCGACCTGGTCGCGCTGGGGACCGTGGCCGACGTCGTCAAGCTCGACGCCAACAACCGCATCCTGGTCGCGCAAGGCTTGAAGCGCATGCGCGCCGGCCGCATGCATGCCGGCGTAGCCGCGCTGTTTCGCGTGGCCGGGCGCGAACCGCGCACCGCGTCGCCCTTCGACCTGGGCTTTGCCCTGGGTCCGCGTTTGAACGCCGCGGGACGGCTGGACGACATGTCGCTTGGGATCGAGTGCTTGATCACGGACGACGAAGGGCGCGCCTGGGCGATCGCCCAGCAGCTCAATGAAATCAACCTTAAACGGCGCGAAATCGAAGCGGAGATGCAGGACGCTGCGCTGCTACACCTGGACGCCTTTGAGCCGTCGGCCAGCAATACGATCAGCGTGTTTGACGAAAGCTGGCACCAGGGCGTGATCGGCATTGTGGCCTCGCGCCTGAAGGAGAAATTTTTCAGGCCCACGATCACGTTCGCGCCCGGTGCCGATGGCTGGATCAAGGGGTCCGGACGGTCGATCCCAGGATTTCACTTGCGCGATGCGCTCGACCTCGTGTCGAAACGTGCGCCCAGCCTAATCGACAAATTTGGCGGCCACGCGATGGCGGCCGGGCTGACGATACGCGCTGACGCCTTTGACGCGTTCTCGGAAGCCTTCGAGGCAGTGGGACGCGCCTGGCTGAGCGCCCCGCAGCTCGAGCGCATCATCGAGACCGACGGACCGCTGGAAGACGCGTACTACACGACCGAATTCATTGACATCATGGATGGCCAGGTATGGGGCCAGGGCTTCGCGCCGCCCGTGTTTTGCGACGAGTTTCGGGTGGTAAGCCAGCGCATTTTGAAAGAGCGCCACTTGAAGCTGCAGCTGGAGCGCAATGGCCAGCGCTATGATGCGATCTGGTTCGGGCACACCGCGTCGGTGGGCGAGCGCGCCAGGGTCGCATTCCGGCTCGATGCCAATGAGTACAACGGCGTCACGCGGGTGCAACTGATGGTGGAACACGCGGAACCGGCGTAAAGGGACGCCAGATCCAAGGAGTTGCTCAGTCATCGACGCAGCACCTCGCGCACGAAGTTATCGCAGAACAGATAACGTTTTAGCATTGCGCGCTGCCTCTGGTGTGAACGTGTCCCAACGAGGGGCATAGGTCGGATAAGCGCAAGGCCTGGGCGCGCCCCTTCTCCGACCTGCGCATCGTTGACGCCCCAAACGCGCAACAACAAAATGACGAGTGTAAATTACTCCAACTCATCGAAAAAAGCCAAGAAACCCTCCGAATTCGGCGCAAACGCTTGCACGTGCGGCCCAAGTGGAGTATAAAGTATCCATAACCGGAGGTATCGCATCATGAACCTAGCCTACGCATATCCTAAAAGCCGTTTCGAGCCCGCCGTCCTGGTGGACTTGAACGCGCGGCCCGAACGCGAGCGCCTGTCCAAGTCGGCGCTCATCGGCTTTTTCAAGCTCGTTGCAGCCTGGAAGCTGCGCGACGAAGACGCGCGCGAACTTCTCGGCGGCCTGTCTTCGTCCACGTTTTACGAGTGGAAAAAGAACCCCGACCGCGTGCTCGAAGTCGACCGCATTACGCGTATTTCTTACCTGCTCGGCATCTACAAGGCCCTGCACATTCTGTACGGCGACAAGCTCGCCGACGAATGGATCACGCTCCCGAATAAAAATCCCGTGTTTGCCGGGCGCACCCCGATCTCGCAGATGGTTGCGGGCGGCCTGCTGGCCATGCAAACCGTACGCAAACTGCTCGATGCGCGCCGCGGAGGCCTCTAATTGCCCGTCGTCCCCCAACTTTGCAACCTGCGCCAGTTCGATACCTGTCGCCTAATCCCGTCGCGCTTTGCCGATGTCGAAGACTCGGTCCTCGCACCGCTGGCCGGAAGCCCCGACGTGCTGCGCGACCTGTTCGAGCTCGATAACGCCACCAACGAACGCCTGCGCGGCGAATACGGCGGCCTGCCCGGCATTGGCGTCGATGAACTCGTATTCGGCGTGCCCAACTTTCGCATCATCAATGCGGCCTATACCTATCCGCGCCCGGAAGGCAGCCGCTTCAACGACGGCGAACGCGGGGCCTGGTACTGCGCTTTCGAAGTGGAGACTTCGCTCGCCGAAATCACTTTCCACAAGACCGTGGAATACCAGGAGATCGACCGCTTCGACGACAGCGTGACCTACCAGGCGATGCTGGCTGACTTCACCAGCACCTTCCACGACATCCGTGGCATCGACGCCTTCAGCAACTGCCTGGACCCGGCCAGCTACATGGACTCGCAAAAACTGGCCGCCGACCTGCTCGACGCCGGCTCGATGGGCGTTATTTACCCCAGCGTGCGCCATGAAGGCGGCACTTGCCTGGCATGCTTTCGGCCCGCGCTGGTCGGCAACGTGCGCAAAGGCCCGGCCTACCGCCTTACGTGGTCCGGCTCGCCAACACCCGTCATTGAATCCATTGAACACCCTTGATCTTTTGCATGAACACGACACCTGACAACGACACCGACCTGCGCATCAAGATCAACCTCGAAACTGCGCGCCTGCCATGGGCCGAACTGGAACGCCACTTCGCCCAGGGCACCGTGGTCTACATTAGCGAAGAACTCGACCTGGTCGATGTCGCCGTGCGTATTTCGCACGACGACAAGGCCGCCATCGCCGCCTGGATGGCCGAAGGCAAAGTGGGCAAGGTCACCGACGTGCAGGCCCAGACCTGGGCTCAGTCCGAGGCCTTGCTGTGGACGTCAGTGGTCAATCCTTTCATCCTGGTCCAGCCAGAGAAGAAAAAAATTCACTAGCGCTTTTCCGCAAAGTCTGCACCGACGAACACGCGGGCGGCATTACCCCGCTCCGCCTGCAGGTGCCCCATGCGGCGCGCCGACTTTTGACTATCGGCTTGCGCTTGCGCCAAAGCGGCCAGCTTACTTGCCAGCAGTTGCCCCGCCAACCGCTTGTTGGCATGCTGGCTGCGCTCGCTCTGCACCTTGACCGACAAGCCGGACGCCACGTGCGTGGCCCGGATCGCGCTGTCGGTCTTGTTGACGTGCTGCCCGCCCGGTCCGGACGCGCGCGTCGCCTCATAGCGGATCTCGCCCGTGCCGGCGTCCACCTGCGGCGGCGCGAAGGCCGCGCCATGCAGGAACCAGTTCTTGCGCTTGTGGAGCTTGCGGTAGGGGCTCTCGCACACCCACAGCAAACTGCCGCACCAGCGCCTGGCCAGCAACGCGGCGTCGCCACCATCGAGTTCAAGCAAGACCGACCTGAAAGTGCCGAGAACCGGCCCTTCCAGCTGTTCGACGATACGAATGTCGACGCCGGCCTGCAACGCCTCCGCGCTCAACACGCCGACCGCCTTTGTCACCGCAAGGCAGCACGCCGCCGGGCCGGAATTGACCGTGATTTGCAACCAGATCATCAGCAGCACTCCCCGCGTGTTTTGTACGTCAGCAGCGGTCTGCTGCGCGCAACAACGCGCGCAAGTCCTGCGCCAACCAGGCACGCGAGCACGCTGTCGACGTTCTTGTATGCCTGCGGCGCCTCCTCGTAAATCAACGCGCGGTCATTGCAGATCACGCGCCCGCCCATTGTCGTGCGGCTCAATTGCGCCGGCGTGGCGATACGGTCCAGCCGCCCTTTGCAGTCGGTGCGCATCCACTTGCGCCCGGCGCCATGCGCCAGCGAATGCAGGCTGAGCGATCCTACTTCCACGAGCGGCTCGATCAGGTAGCTGTAGTCGTCGCGCGACCCAGGCAGCACGACCAGCGGACCATCGCTGGGCGTGGCGCCTTTGCGATGCAACCAGCCCTGCACGCCATCGATGGAGGCGGCGTTGACGGTGTTGTGGTTCACTTCCAAGACTGCTTTACTTGTGCAGCGCAACCGATTAAACATTCGCGCGGCGATCAGGCTGCGATTGAGCTCTGCAAACCGCACCGCAGCATCGTGCTGCAGCAGGTAGGCAAGAGCCTCCTCGCTCCCTTCGGCCAGCCCCGCATGGCTGAACGCATCGACATGCGCGCGCAGCACCTGCTGGCCCAGGCCGCGCGAACCGCTGTGCACCAGCAGTTGCAGGCACTTTGGCGCCAGCGCAGTTGCGGCCAGCACGTCGGGCGCCTCCACCGCGTCGATCACCTGCAGTTCGGCGAAGTGATTGCCCTTGCCGATCGTGCCGAGCGAGCGCAGATGCGCCGGGTCCAGGCCAGCTGCCTGCATCAGCGCCGTCAATTGCGCGAGGCGCGCGAGCAAGCCCTCGTCAAGGCTGGCCCATTCGTCCTCATCCATGACCTCGTCCAGGTTGCCGATCTGTTTGTCGAGCTTGTCGAGCTTGGCCTTCCCGGCCAGGATGTCAGTCTGCCACAGCGCCATGCCGCAGCCAATGTCGTTGCCCACCAGCGCCGGATAAAAACGCCCCGTCGAGAAAAAAGCGGCGCCGACCGGGTAACCGCGGCCGGGATGCAAGTCCGGCAGTCCGACCACGCGCTGCATGCCTGGCAAAAGCGACGTGGTCTTTGCCTGTTGAATAGCCGCGTCCTCGAGCCACAGGCGCTCGGACGCAATGATCGATACGCGATCAGAAATTTGTTGAACAAAATTGCCCATGTAATGCCAATCCAAAAAATAGAAAAAGGATTGGGCGCTGGCGGTGGGCGGACGAGTGATTCGTCGCTGGAGGAACTACGGCTTAATGCAGGACGTGACCAGCCAGACCCAGAAAAGGAGTGGAGATGTTCAAGTTAGTCATATCAAACTCCTTTCAAAAAATGGGTTGGCTTGCTGAGGTCACGGATCAAAAATCAATTTTAGAGGGCTTGCAAGAAAAACATCAGCGCTCGTCTGCAGATCAACGCGCAGGCATTACATTGGAAACGCATCGTGCCTGCACACATCGGCAGTAAAGTCTGGTGTTACGCTGCCCAACCGACGTTACTCTGCACTGTGAATCCGCTCTTGTTAACCATCATTCGCCGTCTCCTTGCTACCGTACTGTTCATCGCCCTGGCGTACCTGGCGTTTCCCTGGCTGGACCTCGCCTGGTATGCCGTCCGGCTGTCTTCCATGCCGCAGCCAACTGAGCTGGCGATGCCTGTTGATGCGATTGACCCCCACGCCCTCAGAGACACGTGGCATGCCGCGAGGGCGCCGAATCGCCGCCATGAAGGGATCGACATCTTTGCGAAAAAGGGAACGCCGGTGTTAGCAGCTACCGAAGGCATTGTGCTGCGGCTCGAGGAAACGCCCGTCGGCGGCAAGGTGGTGTGGGTGCTCGGGCCGGCCGGGCACCATCACTACTATGCTCACCTGGACCGCTTCGGCACTGTCAGAGCCGGCGATCGGTTGCGGGCCGGCACGCTGCTGGGATATGTTGGTAACACTGGCAATGCCAAAACCACGCCACCGCATCTGCACTACGGCGTCTATGCCGATGAGGGCGCGATCAATCCTTATCCCTTGCTTGGCGGGCGGTCGTAGCGCCGGTCATGCGCTCGCATTGGGCGCGACAGATGTGCAATTATAAAATATCCCAAATATTGCCGGAAACATCAACCAGAATCCTGAAATTGGCATCATCAACACGCCGAGGGTAGTTAGCAACAAAAGTGCCAACCCCACCGATTTTGACACTTGCAGCCTATTTTTTTCAAGGTTGGAAATCAGCATTCCAACAATGAACAACACGATGCCAAATAGCGCAAACCAGACAGCCCTTTCGGATTTTACTGACTGTACGGAATCATAGAGCCCACCAGCAATCAATTCACGATAAGCTCCACCAAAGAAAAGCGATGCAGAGACAGTGTGTCCGATAGCGACAAACATCACCCACTTACCAATCCAATTTCTCAAAATATCTCCCCGTTAAAATTCTATAAAAAGTACCGCTACGTCTGCTGTTGGCCGAACATGACTACGACAACACTGGCATGAACGCCCCAGTCAGAGCGTCCACATCAGGCTTGGTTTTGGATGTTTGGAATAAGGCCTCGTCCACGCGATCCAGCAGCCAAGGCAACTCCGGCTTCTGAGTCGATTTCTTTGCAAGCGTGCTGCATGCCTGCGCTACATCGGGAGAGGTGAGTAAATTGGTGAGTTGCTTTTCCATTCGCCTACTCGACAGGCGTTTCGCGAGCAGCACTTCAGCCACGCCTAAGCGCTTGGCGCGAAGACCGTTATCGAACTGGTCGTAGGCAAATGGCACGATGAGTTGCGGTATTCCTGCACCAAAGGCTTCGGCAGTGGTCCCAATGCCACCGTGGTGCACAACGGCGGCCGCGCGCGGCAGCAATGCATCGAAAGGTACATGCGCTTGCCACAAAATATCGGGCGGTAATGAATCGGGCAGTTGTGCTGCATGTGGAGTGATGAAAAGTCCGCGCCGCCCTAGGCGCTTTAAAGCCTTCGCCGCAGTATCGAAATAGCGTGCGGCGTGCTGGTGTCCGGTCCCGGGAGTAAACACAATCGGCGGGCTGCCATTGACCAAAAATTGCTCCAGTTCCGGCGCCAAGGGGGCCCCGCCGCGTGAAGGGGCACTGACAAAATCACCTTCCACGAAAGGCTGAGGCCAATCGACTTGAACGCAGGCGTACCAGCTTGGAAACAAGCCCACCGACACATCAGGCGCTGTCAACATATGCTCAAAAAAATGCCGCACTAGCGGCAGCTTGTGTTGCTCTCGTGCCGCGTTAAGGCTAGGCAAGGTCAGGGGGTCGACCCAGCCCTTGTGAATCAGTCTCCACAGCGCCTGTCGCCAATTGATCGGAATCCAGGACGGAATACGCAACGAGGCGGCCGTGAGCATGTCATGGCTGCTGCACAGGTTCGACGGGGCGAGATATTGGCAAACAATCCGCAAATCCGGTCGAATCGCCCTTGCAAGCACAGCCATTGGAACGAGAATCGGGTGGCATAGCACCACGCACGATTGCTCGGCTGGCAGCCGCTCAATGATCTGGCATATGGCATTAAGGTGGGGCACCAATCCCTTCCAGACCACGCCCCAGCCTTTGCGTTCATCCCAAAGGTCGGGGTCGCTTAGCTGCGCCTGGAATTGCTCATGGGTGCCGAAAGTTTGAAAAGGAAGGCCCGCAGCGTGGACGGTCGCAGCATGAAAACCCGGTACGAGCATCAATACCCGTCTTCCGCGTGCAAGCAAGCCCTGCGCTATCGTGATGAACGGAAGCAAGTCGCCACCTGTTCCGCTGGTGGCAATGATGACGAGAGGATCTTGGGCCCGGCTGAACATACCATGCACCGCAGCGCAACCTGTTGGCAAATAAGCATTGCTTTCGGTTGTCATTGCTTCCTTTTCGGCTTGTACTCGTTTGTACGATCACGACGTTTTGCTGTTGGCCGGCGACCGCGCTGCGCCAAGGCTCAGCGTACCAGCAACGTTGCCTTGATGGCAAGAGAACGTTTTTGATTCCTCTGTTTGCGTAAGGTATGCGACGCCGCTGGCGTTGGCAGGGGCGACGGTTGGATTTCCGCTTGCGACGGGCGCCAAAAGCGCAAGCGCGTCGCCGCAGTGTCGCGCGTTTCATTACGGCGCGTGGAGCGCGCCGCAGAAACAATCAGCGTTTGCTTTTCAGGATCGAGCCGAGCACACCGCGAATGATTTCACGGCCCACCGACGAACCAATGCTGCGCGCGGCCGACTTGACCATCGCCTGCACCGGCGACTCGCGCTTGCTGCCGCCATTGCCAAACAAGCCGCCCAGGATGCTGCCAAAGCCACCCGAATCGGCCGCTGGTGCATCTGCTTTTTTGGCGGCGCGCGCTTCCTGTTCGGTCGCTGCCGTCGCGCTGGCGCGCCGCGCAAGGATTTCGTGCGCCGATTCGCGGTCCACGGTTTTTTCGTACACGCCGGCGACTACGGAAGCGGCAATGGCCGCCTTGCGCTCGGCCGCGTCGATCGGCCCGAGCTGCGACGCCGGCGGCAGGATGAACGCGCGCTCGACGATATTGGGCCGCCCCTTTTCATCAAGAAAGGAGACCAGCGCCTCGCCCACGCCCAGCTCCGAAATCACCTGCGCCGTATCGAGCGCCGGATTCGGGCGGAAGGTTTCGGCCGCCGCCTTGACCGCTTTCTGGTCGCGCGGCGTGTAGGCGCGCAGCGCGTGCTGCACGCGGTTGCCTAGCTGTCCAAGCACCGTGTCCGGAATATCGAGCGGGTTTTGGGTGATGAAAAACACGCCCACGCCTTTCGAGCGAATCAGGCGCACCACCTGTTCGATTTTCTGCAGCAGTTCCTTGGGCGCCTCGGCAAAGAGCAAGTGCGCCTCGTCGAAGAAAAACACCAGCTTCGGCTTTTCCAGGTCGCCTACCTCAGGCAGGTTTTCGAACAGCTCGGACAGTAGCCACAGCAGGAACACGCCGTACATGCGCGGCGCGTTCATCAGCTTGTCGGCAGCGAGGATGTTGACGATGCCCTTGCCGTGCGCATCGGTCTGCAGCAGGTCGTCGATGTTGAGCATCGGCTCGCCGAAGAACTGCTCGCCGCCCTGCTCCTCGATCGCCATCAGGCCGCGCTGGATGGCGCCGATGCTGGCCGCCGAGATGTTCCCGTACGAGGTGCGGTAGTCGGCCGCGTTGTCGCCCACGTTTTGCAGCATCGCGCGCAAGTCCTTGGAGTCGAGCAGCAGCAGACCATTGTCGTCGGCGATCTTGAAGACCAGCTGCAGCACGCCTTCCTGGGTGTCGTTCAGGTTGAGCATACGCGCCAGCAGCAGCGGGCCGAGGTCGGAAATGGTCGCGCGCACCGGGTGACCGTGCTCGCCGTACACATCCCAGAACGTCACCGGACAGGCCGCCCACGCCGGCTCCTCCACGCCCAGCATCTCCAAGCGCGCCTTCATTTTGTCGGACAGCGCACCGGCCTTGGCCATGCCAGACAGGTCGCCCTTGACGTCGGCCATGAAGACGGGCACGCCGATGTCCGAGAGCGATTGCGCGATCGTTTGCAGCGTCACGGTCTTGCCGGTGCCGGTCGCGCCGGTGATGCAGCCATGGCGGTTGACCAGGCTCGAGAGCATGTCGAGCGTGAAGGCCGGCGTGGCAGTGATGTTTTTTGCGATCGGCAGCGGGATAGACATGGTGGTTTCCAATAAGGGTAAGCGCGAAATTCTATACGAAAAGGCGGCCAGCCTTTACTTGTCTGGCGCCGTGATGTTGACCATGCCCTTGAAGTCGTAAGGAATGACGACCGTATTGACCTTGCCCTCGGCGATGCCTTCTGCTATCTTCATCTGCGCCTGCGCCTGCATGTAAGCGATCGCGCCTGCATTGGCGTTCAGCGCGGCGATGCGCTCCGCTTCTTTTTTCGCGATCTGCACTTCGACTTCCTTGGTTTTTTCCTCGTTCTTGGCGCGCACCAGGTTGTCGGCGCTGGCCTTGACGGCGTCGCTCGGCACCATGCTGCCGACCCGCACCTGCGAGATGACGATGCCGGCGAGCTTTTCGTCGATCAGCGTCTTGACCATGATCTCCTGGATCTCTTGCTCGATCTGCGAGCGGCTGTCGTTCATGTTCAGCGCCTCGTATTTGCGCGCCGTCTTGTAGATCGCGTTGCGCGCGGTCTGGTAAATATAGTTGTGCATCAGGTAAATGTCGCCGGTGTTGTCCACCATATGGAAGGAGCGGCTCTTGTTAATGTACAGCTCCGACACGGCCGACGGCGTGATGTTGTACACCACGCTGATGTCGAAATCCTTCATCGTCGAATTGTCGGCGGCCAGCGGCATCAAGTCCTTGACGTCCACGCTCACATCCTTGACCGGGAACGTCAGCACGTGGCCCACCAGCGTCTGGTTGAAGCTGCCCGCCACCAGTTCGCTGTTTTCGATGGTCTTGTCGAAATTGACCCGCAAGCCCACTTCGCCCGTATCGACGATGGTGCAACCGGTCGCGCCGACTGCTGCGACAAGAACCAGCAGGATGGCGGGTATTGTTTTTTTCATCAATTACTTTCAGTATTTTTCGGTAGGCGCCGGCTGCGCCGTTGGCAGGCAACATAACCTATATACTATTCGGCTGTAAAGATAGCGACACTACGGAGTTACCCTGAAAACTGAAACACTGCGCATTTCCTCGTCGGTCAGCGTGACCCCGGTGGCACTTGCCGATGCGGCCGGGCTGGCCGCACTGATCCAGGAAAATACTGCATACCTGAAGAAATATCTGCCGAAAGTCGTCACACTGTCGAGCATTGCCGCGTGCACCGCGCATGTGCAGCACGTAATCGAGGCCGGCCAGGTCGACGAGCTGTTCGAGTGGCATATTTTTGCCAACGACAAGCTGTGCGGCGCGATTCGCGTGAATAAAATCGAGCTGGAGAACCGCAAGGCGTCGATGGGTTATTACATCGGTGAGAACTTCCAGGGGCAGGGTCTGGCCAGTGCGTCGGTGCGCGCGGTGATCGGCTACTGTTTCGACAAACTCGGTTTCAACCGGATCGAACTGCAGTGTACAAGCACCAATCTGGCCAGCCAGATGGTGGCCAAGCGGCTCGGTTTTACGTGGGAAGGCATGCTGCGCGAGGCTGAACTGCTCAACGGCGAGTATGTCGATCTGTTTGTCTACGGTTTACTGCGAGAGGAGTTTCACCTCAAGGCGACCACGTCGCACGACGCGGCCATCTGAGGCATCAGTGCGCGCGGTGTTTCATGGCGTGCGCCAGTTCGTCAAGCAGTTGCGCGGCGCGCTGTTCATCCCGCTCGTAACCCGGCGCGCCTTCGCGCAGATTCATTGCCAGCTGCTGCATCGCTTCCGGGTTTTCCAGCTCTGCCGCCGCCTCCAGCCAGCGCCGGGCGAGCACCCCGTCGCGCCGCACGCCCTCGCCCGTCGCCAGCATGGCCGCCGCGATGAACATCGCTTGCGCATGGCCGGCACGCGCCGCGCTCTCGATCAGCGCATAGGCGCGCGCACTGTCACGCGGCATATCGGCGCCATGGCGGTACTGTCGCCCCAGCTCAAAAGTCGCATCAAGCTGCGGCGCGGCGTGGGCCGGCGCATGCAGCGCTGCCGCGCACAAGGCCAGCACGGCAGCGCGCAAGATCGTCAATTGCCGCATCATTTCGACAAGTCGATCTGATACACCGAGACGCCCTTGCCCTGCCCGTCATCGTCCTTGAGTACCGAGATATTATTCAAGCCGGCCTGCTGCGCCAGTTCCAGCTTGCCCTGCGCCGAGCGAAACACCACCGGTCCAGCCGTCTTCATGGCGGCAAAGCGCCAGCTGCGCGGCTGGCCGTGCGCCGCCCGCGTGAGCGCGCCCGTTTTCTTGATATAGGCAATCAGCACATCGCGGTTGCTGTCGGGCGAAGCGATTACCGTCTTGCTGCCGTCAAGGCCGGGAAAGTCGCCCCCTCCGCTGGCGCGGTAGCTGTTGGTCGCCACCAAAAACTCCTTGGCCGGATTGACCGGCTTGCCCTTGTAGCGCAACGCGACGATGCGCTCGCCGGGCGGGCGCGCCAGGTCGATCTGGTAGCTGACCTCTTTCGCGGTCATGGCATCGTAGTTATAGGTGGGATACGACGGGTTGATCAGCTCCTGCTGCCCGGTCTTGGCCGGGTCGATGGTATTGAAGCGCTTGGCCGAGCGCTCCAGCCATGCCTTGAGCTGCGCCCCATTGACCTTGACTGCGTGCAGCGCGTTCGGATACAGGTACAGGTCGGCCACATTGTTCAGTGCCAGGGGACCGGCCGGAACATCGGTAAAGTCGCCCGCGCCGGCGTGGCCGCTCTTCAAGGGCGAGGCCATCGACAGCACCGGCAGCGCCGCGTACTGAGGCAATGACGTTTTCACGAAGCGTTGCACGTAATCGGCCTGCGCCAGGTTGACGACGGCAATTGCCGACACGTCGCCGACGTCGGCAAAATAGGACGACATCCGAAAATCGGTCGTCCCCACAGCCGTCTTGACATAGGCGATCGTCGCCTCGTGCTCCTGCGCGACCAGCGCAGCGATGGCCGGATCGGGCGCCACGAAGCTTTTGTCGGCCAGCTGCGCCGAGCGCGCCTCGACCGTTGTACTGTCCTTGTCGACAACCCAGCGCTGGCCGTCGTACTGCAGGTGCAGGCCGATCACGCCAAGGTGCTTGCCCCACATATTGGCCATCACCGTCGGCACGCCATTGACCAGGCCGCGGGCCTTGTCCACGCCCGGCAGGTTAAATTGCGGCACCGTACTGGCGGCGTTCGGGAACACCTGGTGCGAATGCCCGATCAGCATGGCGTCAATGCCCGGCACTTTCGACAAATGCCAGTTACCGTTTTCCATGCTGGGCGAATAGGCGCTGTCATCGAGGCCCCCATGCGAAATGGCGATGATGATGTCGGCGCCTTGCGCCTTCATCTCGGGGATGAACTTGATGGCGCTCTCGCGCAGGCCCTCGGCGTAGACCTTGCCGTCGAGCCAGCGCTTATCCCACGACATGATGGTCGGCGGCGTAAAGCCAATGATGCCTACCTTGAGCGTCACCTGCACCGGCGTGCTGTCGGGGCCCGAGGCAATCACCTGCTTGTCGATGATGCGCCAGGGCGCAAACAGGGGCAGCCTGGTCTTCAGGCTGTAGATATTGGCGAGCACCAGCGGAAAATTGGGCCCCGCGCAGCGAGGTCTGGCCGGGTCGACGCCCGCCACGTCGAAACGGCTGCCCGTCACCTGGCTCAGGTAGGACAGGCCGTAATTGAATTCATGGTTGCCGATGCCGCCGCCGTCAAAGCCGATCAGGTTCATGGCCTTGTAGACGGCCAGCGTCTTGTCGCAGGCGAGCGGCCTGACCAGCGCTTCATAGTCGGCCAGCGCGGTGCCCTGGATGGTGTCGCCATTGTCGATCAGGACGTTGTTCGGATACTGCGCGCGCGCCGTGGCGATCAGGGCGGCGGTGCGCTCCAGGCCCAGTGCAGGCTCGAACGCAAGCCGGAAGTAATCGTAGCCGAGCACATTCGAATGCACGTCGGTGGTCTCGAGCACGGCAATGACGGCGTGCGTGCCAACCGGCGGCGGCGTGGCGGCATGGGCGCAGGCGGCGGCCAGCAGGCCCACCACTGCGGTACATAGTTGAGTGCATAGTTGATAACGCATAGGGAAGAGTGGACGCTTTTTGATATGAAATGTGCCTCGATCATACGCAGCGCGCGCCCTGCGATCAAGCCGGACGCGCGCGCCATTCTGGGAAGCGGGCAGATACGGTATAATCGAAAGTTCGATTCAACCAATTTAAGACCGGACAAGCCATGGAAGCCGAACGCATTAACGCCCTCGCAGCACTGCTCAACGACCTCACGGAACGTGAAGCCGAACTTCGGAGGTATCTTTGACTTCGATAAAAAGTCAGAGAAGCTCGAACAAGTAAACGAAGAACTGGAAGACCCGACGGTCTGGAACGACCCGAAACGCGCGCAAGATCTCGGCAAGGAGAAAAAAGCGCTGGAAGCGGTCGTCCATACCTTGATCAAGGCTGAAAACGACCTCAAAGACGCGAACGACCTGTTTGCCATGGCGCGCGAAGAAGCCGACGAAGAAACGCTTGAAGCGGTCGTGCTCGACGCCGACACCATCAAGGCCGTGATCGAAGCGATGGAGTTTCGTCGCATGTTCAGCGGCCAGCTCGACGCCAACAACTGCTTCATCGACATCCAGGCCGGCGCCGGCGGCACCGAGGCGCAGGACTGGGCTTCGATGCTGCTGCGCCAGTACCTGCGCTATTGCGAGCGCAAGGGCTTCAAGGTCGACATCATGGAGCAGTCGGACGGTGAAATCGCCGGCATCAAGACCGCCACGCTCAAAGTCGAAGGCGAATACGCCTACGGCCACCTGCGCACCGAGACCGGCGTTCACCGCCTGGTGCGCAAGTCGCCTTTCGACTCGGCCAACGGGCGCCACACATCGTTCACCAGCCTGTTCGTCTACCCCGAGGTGGACGACTCGATCGAGATCGACGTCAACCCGGCCGACATCCGGGTCGATACCTACCGTGCATCGGGCGCCGGCGGACAGCACATCAACAAGACCGATTCCGCAGTGCGCATGACGCACGGCCCGACCGGCATCGTGGTCCAGTGCCAGAACGACCGAAGCCAGCACCGCAACCGCGCTGAGGCGATGGAGATGTTGAAGGCCAAGCTGTACGAGCACGAACTGCGCAAGCGCATGAGCGAGCAGCAAAAGCTGGAAGACTCCAAGACCGACGTGGGCTGGGGCCACCAGATCCGTTCGTATGTGCTCGACCAGTCGCGCATCAAGGATTTGCGCACCAATTTCGAGACGGGCAATACCAAAGGCGTGCTGGACGGCGACCTGGACGACTTCATCTCGGCCTCGCTCAAGCAAGGCGTGTAGATGACGAAACGCGCATTCATCTTCGACATGGACGGCACCATCGTCGACAACATGTCCTTTCACACCGCGTCCTGGATCACGTTTTTCCAGCGCCGCGGCCAGGACATCGATGCCGACGCCTTTTTCCGCGCCACCGCCGGGCGCCAGGGCAAGGAGATCATCCGTTCGTACCTGGGCGAGCATCTTGACGACGCCGCCGTGCTGGCGCTGAACCAGGAAAAGGAATCGGTCTACCGCGAACTGTATGCGCCGCATCGCAAAACGGTGGACGGCTTCGACGACCTGATCGACCAGGCCAAGCTGCGCGGCGTGGCGCTGGCCGTGGCCACCGCCGCGCCCGACGCCAACATCACCTTCACGCTCGACGGGCTAGACGTGCGGCGTCACTTTGACGCTGTCGTCGGCGCGGCCGATGTTGCGCGCGGCAAGCCGCACCCGGACGTGTTCCTGCTGGCGGCGCAGCGCTGCGGCGTCGCGCCCGAGCACTGCATCGTGTTTGAAGACGCGCCGCTGGGCGTGGAAGCTGCGCGCCGCGCGGGTATGAAAGCGGTGGTGCTCAGCACCACCCTACCCGCCGAAGCGTTCGCCGAATTCGACAATGTCCTCCACATCGCCAGCGATTTTTCGCAGCTGACGATCGATGAACTGTTCCCCGAATAATCCAGAATAATCCCGAACGATCCTGAATAAACAACACGAATAGTCAAGCAGACTATTCAAAAAGACGAGCGATACTCATCATGACCACCGACATTCAAGACCAAGCAGCCGCCCCGGGCGCCGACGAAAACAAGCTGATCGCCGAGCGGCGCGTCAAGCTGGCGGCCATCCGCGCCAAAGGCGTCGCTTTTCCGAACGACTTCCGCCCCCAGCACAAGGCCGCCGACCTGCACGCGCAGTATGGCGACAAGTCGCGCGAAGAGCTCGAGGCGAACGAAGTGACGGTAATCGTGGCCGGGCGCATGATGCTCTCGCGCCCGGCGGGAAAGAAGGCCGCGTTCGCGGTCCTGCAGGATTCGTCCGGCGCCGGCGACGGCCGCATCCAGATCTACGTCACGCTCGACAAAACCGGCGAAGCGGCGATGGAAGAGCTGCACTCCTACGACCTAGGCGACATTTTGGGCGTGCAAGGCACGCTGTTCAAGACCAAGACCGACGAACTGACCATCAAGGTGACCAGCCTGCGCCTGATCACCAAGTCGCTGCGTCCGCTGCCTGACAAGTTCCACGGCCTGGCCGACCAGGAGACCAAGTACCGCCAGCGCTACGTGGACCTGATCATGAGCGAAGAGACGCGCCGCACCTTCAAGGCGCGTACCGCCGCGATGTCGTCGATCCGCCGCTTCATGGAAGAAAACGACTTCATGGAAGTCGAAACGCCGATGCTGCACACCATTCCCGGGGGCGCTGCGGCCAAGCCTTTTATCACGCACCACAATGCGCTGGACATGGAAATGTTCCTGCGCATCGCGCCCGAACTGTACTTGAAGCGCCTGGTCGTGGGCGGCTTTGACCGCGTGTTCGAAGTGAACCGCAACTTTCGCAATGAGGGCGTCTCGCCGCGCCACAATCCTGAATTTACGATGATGGAGTTTTACGCCGCCTACACCGACTATCAGTGGATCATGAACTTCACCGAAGCCGTGATTCGCAGGGCTGCGGTGGACGCGCATGGCACTGCGGTGCTGACCTATGGCGGGCGCGAGCTCGACCTGTCCAAGCCCTTCCATCGCCTGACGATCGTTGAAGCAATCAACAAATGCGCGCCGCACTACACGACCGAACAACTGAACGACATCGACTTCCTGAAGGGCGAGCTGCTCAAGTTCGGCGTCAAGCCGTTCTCGACGTCGGGCTTAGGCTCGATGCAGCTATCGCTGTTTGAAGAGACGGCCGAAGCGCAGTTGTGGGAGCCGACCTTCATCATCGACTACCCGGCCGAAGTGTCGCCGCTGGCGCGCGCCTCCGACACCATGCCCGGCGTGACCGAGCGCTTTGAGCTCTTCATGGTGGGCCGCGAAATCGCCAATGGTTTTTCGGAGCTGAACGACGCCGAAGACCAGGCGGCGCGCTTCCTGGCGCAGGTAGCGGCCAAGGATGCGGGCGATGAAGAGGCGATGTTCTACGACGCCGACTACATCCGTGCGCTGGAATACGGCATGCCGCCGGCCGGCGGCTGCGGCATCGGCATCGACCGCCTGATGATGCTGATCACCGACTCGCCCAACATTCGCGACGTCATCCTGTTCCCCCACCTGCGCCGCGAAGAGTAACGAACCGCAAATCCACCCCGGGGTGGAAGTTTAGTTAGAGCTTGCTCTCTAGCGAACGCCGTGTGGCGGGAGCTACCATCTTGCTTCCTTTACAAGCAGGGAGCTCGCATGTCCGCCTATATTCGCTACCACGACAAGCTCGAACAACAGCAGGAAAACGAAGACGCCATCATCGACACCATCGTCGCCTCGATGATGCGCGTGAACGAAAAAGTCTTCGACAAGCACCGCCACGCCAAGCGCGATGCGCATGCCAAAAGCCACGGCGTGCTGGTGGGCGAAGTCACCGTCTACGATCATCTTCCCGCCCACCTGGCCCAGGGCGTATTCGCCACAGCGGCCACCTACCCGGTCGTGATCCGCCTGTCCACCGCGTTCGGCGACATCCATAGCGACAAGGTCCCGGTGGCGCGCGGCATGGCGATCAAGATGCTGGGCGTGCCAGGCCGCCAGTTCCTGCCCGCGCGCCAGCAGGCCAGCACCCAGGACCTGCTGCTGGTGAACCATCCCGTGATCGCGTTCGGCCACGCCGCCGCCTACCTCAAGACCCAAAAGCTGCTGGAAAAGCACATGGACGATCCGGACACCACCAAGCGCATCATGGCGGCGCTGGCGCGCGGCGGCAGCAAGGCGCTACATGCGTTCGGCATTGAAAGCGCGACCATCGACACCATCGGCATGCCGAACAATCATATCCTTGGCGAGACCTTTTACAGCATGGCGGCCGTGCGCTACGGCAACTACGTGGCCAAGCTGTGCGCCGCGCCGCTGTCGGACAATCTCAAGGCGCTCACCGGGCAGCTGATCGAGCACGACGACGGCGACTCGGTCCTGCGCGACCTGGTGGTGGATTTTTTCAAGCACCAGGGAGCCGAATATGAACTGCGCGCCCAGCTATGCACGGGCGTGGACCAGATGCCGATCGAGGACGCGTCGGTGGACTGGCCGCAAGCGCTCTCGCCCTACCAGAGCGTGGCCAAGCTGACCATCCCGCCCCAGCAAGCCTACAGCCATGCGCGCCGCGTGTTTACCGACGATGTCCTGTCGTTCAATCCCTGGCACTGCATTGAGGCGCACCGTCCCCTCGGGTCCATCATGCGCGCCCGGATCAAGGCTTACGAGGCGTCATCGGCCTTTCGCCACGAGCGCAATGCCCAGCCCCGCATCGAAATTTCCAGCCTGGATCAGGTTCCCGACTAGCGATGTCTCATCAGAATTAAACGCCGCGCTTTACGGGTTATTCCAATGAAAAATTTAAACAAAATCCACTGAGACCGGCGTTAATTTTGATTAAAGTGACCTCATCCTTTCTCGTTAGGCTGGTTACAGGCCGCCAGTGAGCCACAGCGGCCCGTCATTTTTTCCGGCTCGACGAGGTGTAATACCATGGAGGCCAAAGAAAACTTGCCAGAGCAGCGGCAACAGCAGGTCGCGCAAACTGCCAACGACGATCACAAGGACCACAAATGCCATCACCGGCCGCCGCACCACATCCACGAGCTGGAAAACAAGATCCGGCATTTGCTTGATGCGCTGGCCCATCTTGGGCGCGGCAGCAACTTGCAGGAACTGCTGCGCATCATCCGCTGGCCGGGATGGACAACGCCGGCCGAACTGGCATTCGTCCACGCCATCCTCGAGCATATCGGCGCTCAGGTCCACACGCTGGAACGGCGCCAGGACGACCTGGTCGAAGCGAGCTGGAGGCCCCAGGCGTAAAAAAAGGGTGGAAAAGCGCTCGCTTTCACACCCTTTGTATCAACCGCTTGGCGGCCGCCTTACTGGATCACCTTGTAGCAAGGCGTGTACGTTTTGCCAGGCAACTTCATCCGGCTTTGCGCCACGAACGACGACAGCAGCGCGTCCATCGGACCCATGATCGCCGCGTCGCCATGAATTTCAAAGTGCCCGAATTTTTCAATCGCCCGGATCCCTTCATCCTTCACATTCCCCGCCACCACGCCCGAAAACGCGCGCCGCAAATTTGCCGCCAGCAGGTGCTTTGCCTGGTTTTTGTGCAGGCTCAGGTTGCGCATGTTCTCGTGCGTCGGACGGAACGGCTTCTGGAATTCCTCGTCAATCTTCAGCAGCCAGTTAAAATAATAAGCGTCGCTGCGCGTCTTGCGAAATTCACGCACCTGCTTGATCCCGCGCTGCATCTCCCTGGCCACCATTTCCGGGTCGTCAATGATGATCTGGTAGCGCTTCTGCGCTTCCTCGCCCAGCGTATCGGCGATGAACTGGTTGATCTGGATGAAGTAGTCGCGCGCCGTTTCCGGCCCCGTAAAAATAAGCGGATACGGCATGTCCGCATTCTCGGGATGCAGCAGGATGCCAAGGATATACAGGATCTCTTCGGCCGTCCCGGCGCCGCCCGGGAACACAATGATGCCGTGCCCGGTGCGCACAAACGCTTCCAGCCGCTTTTCAATGTCGGGCATGATCACCAAATCGTTGACGATCGGGTTGGGCGACTCGGCCGCGATAATGCCCGGCTCAGAAATGCCCAGGTAGCGACCGCCCGTCAGGCGCTGCTTGGCGTGGCCGATGGTGGCGCCCTTCATGGGCCCCTTCATCGCGCCAGGACCGCAACCGGTGCAAATATCAAGGTCGCGCAGCCCCATTTGATAACCGACTTCCTTCGAATAGTTGTATTCGATGCGGTTGATCGAGTGCCCGCCCCAGCACACCACCAGATTCGGGTTGCGCAGCGGCTGCAGCACGTTGGCGTTGCGCAGGATATGGAAAACCGAATCGGTGATGCCCTCGGTGCGCGACATGTCGAATTTCGGATTGTCGGTCACTTCGCTGCTGATGAAAATAATATCGCGCAGCACCGCAAACAAGTGCTCGTGAATCCCCTTGATCATCTTGCCGTCGACAAAAGCGATGGCCGGCGCACCCTTGATCTCGAGCTTGATGCCCCGTTCGCGCTGCACGATGCTGATATCGAACGATTTGTACCGTTCCAGCAATTCCTTGCCATCGTCGATCGAGCTGCCGCAATTGAGCACCGCAAGGGCGCAATTGCGGAAAATCTGGTACAGGCCGCCCTGGCTGGTGTCGAGAAGCTTGAAGACTTCGGCTTTGGAGAGCACCTCGAGCTGGCCTTCGGGCGAAATCAGGGTATCGACAACTTCATGTTCCATAGTGCGGATTCCTTATCTATCTGGTGATACAAACAAGCCTGCAATGCCAATATACGACAACTCACGCCTCTTGGGGCCACGAATTATATTGTGCCTGCACACGGGCGCCGCCGGGCGTATTTAGCACACATTATGAAATTTCGCTTTGCGTGGCAGGTTTTACATTAAAATGCGTCCCTATTGGAATTCCCGAGCCACAAGCATGGGCGCTTCATATGATTTATCCATTTCATAAACCAATAAAATCAGGAGATACCGGATGAGCGGTACCACTAGTACGCACAAGGAAGTTGTCATTCCAGAGTTCAAGCAAATCATGGGGCACCCAAGTCCCCTGTGGATGCTGTTCATGACCGAATTCTGGGAGCGCTTCGCTTTCTACGGCATTCGCTGGGCGCTGGTTCTGTATATCGTGACCCAGTTCTACGGCGGCCAATCGGTCGGCGAGGCAGACGCCAACCTGACCTACGGTTCCTACCTGGCGCTGGTGTATGCGGGCGCCGTCTTCGGCGGCTACGTGGCCGACAAGGTGATTGGCTACCAGCGCTCGATCCTGCTGGGCGCGATCTTCATGGCCGCCGGCCTGTTCATGATCACCATGCCCAACCCGGACATCTTCAAGCTCGGTCTGGCCACCATCATCGTCGGTAACGGCATGTTCAAGCCGAACATCTCGACCATGGTCGGCAAACTGTATGCATTGAACGACACCCGCCGCGATTCCGGTTTTACGATTTTTTACATGGGTATCAACATGGGTGCGTTTTTTGCACCGATCCTGACCCAATACCTCGCGCAAAAAGTGTTCAATACGGGCGACACCCCGGCATACAAGATCGTGTTCTTCGCTGCCGGCATCGGTATGCTGATCAGCCTGGTATGGTTTTACTTTGGCCGCGCAACGCTCAAGGGCATTGGCGCACCGGAAGGCGACGCCAAGAATCCGATGCGCATGGTCATGGTCGCCATCGGCGCCTTATTCGTCATCCCGGTCATGTACTTCCTGCTCAAGGCAGGCGCCGAGCCGCTGCAATACGTACTCATGAGCCTGTTTGCCGTGCTCGCCGTCATGCTGATGGCCGAAGGCATCAAGGACGGCGCAATCGCCCGCGACAAGACCATCGCCATGATGATCATCTTCGCCTTCAACATCCTGTTCTGGGCGTTTTTCGAGCAGGCAGGCAGCTCGTTTACCTTCCTGGCCGAAAAAGTCGTCAACCGCGCCGGCGCCTTGGGCATGGAGATGTTCCCGACTGCTTACTTCCAGAGCGTGAACTCGGTCGCCGTGATCGCCTGCGCTCCGCTGATCGCCTGGATCTGGGTGGCCATGGGCAAAAAGAACGTCAACCCGTCCATTCCACGCAAATTTGGCCTGGGTATCATCTTCAACGGCCTGGCGTTTGGCTTGCTGATGTATTCGCTGACCTTCCTGGTCGATCCGACCATCGGCAAGATTCCATTCTGGACCTTGTTCGCCGTTTACTGGATTCAGTCGGTGGGCGAACTGTGTCTGTCCCCGATCGGCCTGTCGATGGTCACCAAGCTTGCGCCTGTGCGCCTGGTTGGCCTGGGCATGGGCGGCTGGTTCCTCTCGACCGGTATCGGCAATAATCTGTCGGGCATCATCGCCGGCCTGATCAGCGGCGAAACCGGCATGTCGGTACAATCGGCGCTCACCGGCTACACGCAAGGATTCTGGATCTTGATGGTAGGCGGCGTGATTCTGTTCCTGCTCGCACCGTTGATCCAGAAGCTGATGCACGGCGTGAAGTAAGTTATACGCCTGCGTTGACAACGGCGGCCTGCGGGCCGCCGTTTTTTTGGGCCGTTCTTATTTATACCGTTTGCTCGAGCGCGCGCTGCATGTCGCTCATCTCGGCCACCAGCCAGGCGCGAAAGCGCTGCACTTTGGGCATCTTTTCCTTGCGCGGGTTGACCAGGAAGCGGTAGCCGCTGCCAAACGGCGCGCTGCGGCAGTTGATCTGCTTGAGCGCGCCCTTCAGGATGTCCTGGAACGCGATCCCGTACGCCACCAATGCAATCCCCTGCCCCGCCACCGCCGCCTGCGCCAGCACGCCCCAGTGGCTGTAGCCGCGCGAGAAATCGTATTTACCCTTTGCCTTGTTTTCGTTCAGTAGCTGCAGCCACGACTCCGGCGTTTTTTCGTACAGCAGTGGAAAGTTGGGCAGGTCGGCGAGCGTGATTTCGCGCTGGCCGGGTCCCAGCAGCTCGGGGCTGTAGACGGCGATCAGGCGCTCGCGAAACAGCATGTCCGGGTCGCCCTCGCTCACCGGGCCGTAGCGCACCGCCACGTCGGTGCTGTCGTCGTCCAGGTTGACCGGCGCGTCGTTCGAATCGAGCCGGATGTCGAGCTCCGGATAGAGCTCGGTAAAGCGGTGCATGCGCGGCACCAACCACTTGATCGCGAACGAATGCGTGGTTGAGATGCGCAGCACCGATTCCTCGTCCCCGCTTTGCAGGGCACCGATCTTGGCGCGCAGTTCGCCCAGCGTGCGGCCCACGGAAATAGCCAGCTCCTGCCCTTTTTCGGTCAGCGTGATGTGGCGCGGATGGCGAATGAACAGCGCAAAGCCGACCATCTCCTCGAGGTGCTTGACTTGCTGGCTGATCGCCGCCGGCGTCTTGTGCAGTTCGAGCGCGGCCAGCTTGAAGCTGCCCCAGCGCGCAGCGCAATCGAAGTCGAGCAGGCCGGACAGGCTGCGCAAAGGCTTCATCGCGCCCCCATGCATAAGTTTTTCTTAGTCATTGCGTCAAAATTTCTCGGTTGTTCAATTAGCACACTAAGAAGAAAATATACTTCAAAACAAAAGGAAATGCCATGGGCAAGAATATATTGGTTATCGGTGGTACGCGCTACTTCGGTAAATTGCTGGTGCAGCGTCTGTTGGCCGCCGGCCACCAGGTAACGATTGCCACCCACGGGCATGCGCCCGACCCTTTTGGCAGCCGCATCACGCGCATCCGCGTCGATCGCCGCAACGAGCGCGCCATGCTGGCCGCGTTTGCCCTCGTCGATGACTACGACGTCGTCTACGACCAAATGTGCTACAGCCCGATCGACGCTGCGATTGCCGTCAAGGTTTTTGCGGGCAAGGCCAAACGCTACATCGTCGCCTCCACCATTGACGTCTACCGTAGCTTGCTGGGGCAGCAAAACACGCCTTTCGCCGAGGCTGACCTGAACGTGCTGGCCCAGCCGATCGACACGCAGTTTGCGTGGCATGATCCCAAGCTGGCCACCCAAAGCTACGTGGCGGGCAAGGTCCAGGCCGAGGCTTACCTTTACCGGGACGCGTCGCTGCCGCTGGTGACAGTGCGCATCGGCCATGTCCTGGCCGGCTCAGAAGACGTTACCGGGCGCCTGGCGCATTACGTCGACCTGGCGCGCCAGTACGGGGCGCTGCGCTATACGAATGCGGCGGCGTGCAGCTCATTTTTAAGCGCTCAGGTGATCAGCGATTTTCTGGTGTGGGCCGGCGCACAGGATTTCACCGGGCCGGTGAATGCGGCGTGCGATGGTGGTTTGTCAGCGTTCGACATTTACCAGCGCGTGGGGATGGTGCTGGACCAGCCGGTGCGGGCGCTGCCGGTCACGCAGGCCGGTGCGCCGGGAGAGCTCAGCCCGTTCGACTACCCGGCGCCGTTCATGATGGATATGAGCCGCGCAGTAGCGCTGGGGTACAAGTTCGGCCACAGCGACGAGTGGCTCGACGATTTGATTCGCCAGCACGATCTGGCGTTCGTTTAACACCGGGCATGGCGGAAACGAGCATGGCCGTTGCAGAACGAAGGGCTGAAAAGCGATAGCGCATTGCGCCATGCCGGCGCACCGTAATCATCTCCCGCGCCGCCCAATATAGTTCGTTCAACACTGAGCATGGCGGAATGCGAGCTTCGCTCTTTTCCGCCCTACGGCTATCGCAGATCATATAGCGGAAAAGTGCATGGCCGTGGCCGATCGTGGGGCGGAAAAGCGACAGCGCATTCCGCCATGCCGGCGTCACGCCACCGCTAGCTTCTCCCGCGCCACCCAATATAGTTCGTTCAACACTCAGCTTGGCGGAATGCGAGCTTCGCTCTTTTCCGCCCTACGGCCCTCGCAGATCGCATGATGCAAAAGAGCATGGCCTTCGCAGATCGTAGGGCCCAAAAGTGCATGGCCGTTGCAGAACGTAAAGCGCAAAAGCGACAGCGCATTGCGCACTGCCCGCGTCACGCCACCGTTTTCTTCTCCCGCGCCACCCAATACAGCAGCACGATGATCGCCGCATACGGCGCCATCGTCAGCAAATCGGCTCGCTCCCCCGCAAAGAACGGATTGGCCGCGCTCGCCCAGGTCGTCACGACCGCATCAAAATCGGTCATCACGCCGGCCGTAATGGCAATCACAATCCCCGCCAGGGCCCCGCCCGCAATATACCCCGACGCCAGCAGCACGCCCGAACTGCGGTCGCCCGCCGCCTGCTGTTCTTCCTCGTTCAACACCGCATTGTGCGCCAGCTTGTTGTTGCGCTTGTCGACCAGCCAGCGCACCGCGCCGCCAATGGCGATCGGCAGCGTGGACACCAGGGGCAGGTACACGCCCACCGAAAACGCCAGCGCCTGCACGCCCGCCATCTCCAGCACCACGGCAATCATCACCCCCAGCAGCACCAGCGTCCACGGCAGCTGACGGTCCAAAATCCCCTTGATAATGTACGACATCAGCACCGCCTTGGGCGCATCGAACTTGGCCACCTTGGAGCCGTCCGGACGCACTTTGTGGGTGCCGTTGATGCCCGGGTCGACCAGGTAAGCGAGCGTGCCATCATCGGCCACCAGGTACTTGCCCGCCGGGCCGCCCGCGGTATCGCCCTTTTGCCATACCTTGTAGGTCTTGCCGTCGACCCTGGCCTGCGGGCCTTGCAGCTGCGCCGTGACGGTCAGCTTGCTGGGGTCCACCTTGATGCCAGGCGCGACCTGCGCGGCCGGCACGTAGGTGGTGTTGGCGTCATTGAGCTTGAGCAGAATCGGGCCGAGGATCAGCGCCGACGCCAGCGCGCCGCACAGGATCGCATACTGCTGCAGGCGCGGCGTGGCGCCGATCAGGTAGCCGGTCTTGAGGTCTTGCGAGGTGGTGCCGGCGTTGCTGGCCGCGATGCAGACGATGGCGCCCACCGACAGCGCCGTCACGTAGTACTGGCCCCCGGTCCAGCCCATGAACAGGAAAATCAGGCAGGTAAACAGCAGCGTGGCCACCGCCATGCCGGAGATCGGGTTGGACGAGGAACCGACTTCGCCGGTCAGGCGCGACGACACGGTTGAAAACAAAAAGCCGAACACCAGGATCAGCAAGGCGCCCAGCAAATTCATGTGCAAGGGCGTGGCCACGGTGATCACGGCGATGATCGCCAGGCAGCCGATGACGACCCACTTCATTGAAATATCCTGGTCGGTGCGCAGCGTGGCGTCGGCCGACGAAGCGCCCTTGCCCATGCCGGACAAGCCCGATTTGAGTCCCTTCCAGATCATCGGCATCGCGCGCACCAGGCTGATAAGCCCACCGGCGGCCACCGCGCCGGCGCCGATATAGAGCACGTAGGCGCTGCGGATGTCGTCCGGGCTCATGTCGCGGATCAGCATGGTGCCGGGCGCCACCGGCACCGTCAGCAAGTCACCGAAAAACTTGATCATCGGGATCAAGAGCAGGTACGACAGCACGCCGCCGGCGGCCATGGTCATGGCAATGCGCGGGCCGATGATGTAGCCCACGCCCAGCAGCTCGGGCGAGACTTCGGCGCCAATCGAGCCGGCCGCCAGCGGCGAACCGAAGATGAAGTTCGACGTATCCTTCCACCCCTTGAGCGAAATATTGACGGTCTTGTACAGCAGCCCGACAAAAAAGCCGCCAAAGATGATCATCGCGCGCTGCTTGGCGTCGCGCGCGGCGTCCGAGCCTTCCTCGCGCATTTCGCCGGCGGCTGCGCGCGAGGTTTCGGTGGCGGCGGCCTTGAGCACTTCGGCGCAGGCCGTCCCTTCCGGGTACTTCAGTTCCTTGTGCTGGTCGACGATCATGGTGCGCCGCATCGGGATCATCATCAGGATGCCCAGCAGGCCACCGAGCACGCCAACGAGCATCACGCGCGAAATTTCGAGGTCGAAGCCGAGGATCATAATGGCCGGCATCGTCACGCCCAGGCCAAAGGCGATCGATTCGCCGGCTGAACCGGCGGTCTGGGTAATGCTGTTTTCAAGGATGGTCGAATCCTTGCCACCCATTTTCTTGGCCATCCCGAAAAGCGTGATCGCGATCACGGCCACGGGAATCGAGGCGCTGACCGTCAGGCCCACTTTGAGGACCAGGTACAGCGACGACGCGCCGAACACCATGCCAAGCACGATGCCCATGATAAGGGCGCGCGCGGTCATTTCGGGCAGGTGCGCCGAAGCCGGAATGTACGGCTTGAAGCCGGTGGGCGTAGGATCGAGAGGCATGGAGCTAGTTCCTGAAGTCGGGCCGCGCAATACCGCCGCACGCGCCTTGGATGATTAAAAGGGAAGCCAAAATCGTTGGATTATAATCTTCAGTACAGAGCCGTCAACAACTGTACGGCGTGAACGCGGAGAGTACCCTTTTGACAACAACAAGCAGATTCTCCTTGCGCTGGCCGACGCGGCGCGCCTTAATCATCAGCGCGGCCGCCCTGTTTGGCGCCGGCCTGCTGCTGGCATTGGGCTTGCTGGCGTATTTTTACTTCTCGATTTACCCCAAGGTGCCGGCGATCGACGCCGTCATCGACTACAAGCCCAAGATCCCGCTGCGCATTTACACGTCCGACAATGTCCTGATCGGCGAATTTGGCGAAGAGCACCGCGACTTCGTCCCCATCGCCCAGGTACCTGACCTGCAAAAAAAGGCGATCCTGGCCATCGAGGACACGCGCTTCTATGAGCACGGCGGCATCGACTGGAAGCGCGCCATGGGCGCGGCCCGCGCCAACCTGAAAGGCGGCTTTCGCCAGGGCGCATCCACCATCACCATGCAGGTGGCGCGTAATTTTTTTCTGTCGCGTGACAAGGTCATTTCACGCAAGGTCAATGAAGTGGCGCTGGCCTACAAGATAGAAGCGGCGCTCTCCAAAGACCAGATCCTGGAACTGTACGTCAACCAGATCTTCATGGGCCGGCGTTCGTACGGCTTTGGCAGCGCGGCCCAGGCCTACTTCGGCAAACCCCTGCAAAAGCTGTCGATCGCCGAGATGGCGATGCTGGCCGGGATCCCGCAAGACCCGGTGCGCCACAATCCGGCCGTCAATCCGCGCCGCGCCAAGCAGCGCCAGGAGGCGGTGCTCGCGCGCATGCGCGACGTCGGGTTCATCACGCCGGTGCAATACAGTGCGGCCGTCGCCGAGCAGGTGCGCATCGCCACCGTACGCCAGGAATTCGACGCCCACGCCGAGTTTGTCGCCGAGACGGTGCGCCAGGCGGTGTATGCCGAATTCAAGGAAGACGCCTACACCCGCGGCCTGTCCGTGATCACCACCATCAGCAAGGCCGAACAGGAAGCGGCCTACCAGTCGGTGCGCCGCAACGTACTCGATTACGACCAGCGCCACGGCTACCGCGGTCCCGAAACCTTCATCGAGCTGCCGCTGGCGGCGGAAGAGCGCGCAGACGCCATCAACGACGCCCTGCGCGCGCGCCCGGTCAGCGACTCCCTGGTGCCGGTGGTGGTCACCAGCGCCTCGCCCAAGCTGGTCACCGTGGAAAACGTCGACGGCGACAATATCGAGATCAGCGGCGACGGCTTGCGCTTTGCCGCCAGGGCGCTGGCGCCCACCGCCAAACCTGACATCAAGCTGCGCACCGGCGCCGTGATCCGCATCGCGCGCGCGCCCGACCAAAGCTGGTCGATCGTCCAGGTGCCGCAGGTGGAAGCGGCCTTTGTGGCCATCGACTTCAAGACCGGCGCTTACCGCGCACTGGTCGGCGGCTTTGACTTCAACCTCAAAAAGTACAATCACGTGATCCAGGCCTGGCGCCAGCCTGGATCGTCCATCAAGCCCTTTATCTATTCGGCCGCGCTGGAACGCGGCTACTCGCCGTCAACCCAGATCCTCGACGAGCCGCTCGATATGCCGGGCGAAAACGCCGGCGCGACCTGGTCGCCCAAGAACGACGACGGCAAGTACGACGGCAAGGTGACGATGCGCTTCGCGCTGGCGCACTCCAAGAACGTGCCCTCGGTGCGCCTGCTGCGCGCCGTCGGCGTCGACTACGCCCACATGTTCTTGCAAAAATTCGGTTTCGAGGCCGACAAGCACCCGCGCAACCTGACGCTGGCGCTGGGCACGGGGGCGGTCACGCCGCTGCAGATGGCCGACGCCTACGCCATCTTTGCCAACGGCGGCTATCAGATCAAACCCTACCTGATCGACACCGTCAAGGATGCCGGCGGCCAGGTGCTCTCGCACACGGTGCCGTCGGTGCAGGAAGAAAGCGCGCGCGTGCTCGATGCGCGCAACGCCTTTATCGTCGACAGCATGCTGCGCGACGTGACGCGCTACGGCACCGGCGCCGCCTCCACCAAGCTGCTGCGCCGCACCGACCTGGCCGGCAAGACCGGCACCACCAGCGACGCGGTCGATGGCTGGTTTGCCGGGTATGCGGGCAATGTGGTGGCGGTGTCGTGGATGGGCTACGACGATCCGCGTTCCCTGGGGGGCAAGGAATTTGGCGCCACGCTGGCCATGCCGATCTGGATCGACTATATGAAAGTGGCGCTGGCCAAGCAGAGCGTGACCGAGCGCGCCCCCCCGGAAGGCGTGGTGCGCGACGGCGACGACTGGATGTATGGCGAATACGCAGGCACCCTGGACTTTAAAGGCATCGACATCGAGCCCGCCGCTGCCGCGCCCGAGCCCGAGCAGCAGCCAATCGACCCGGAAGCGCCGCGCGAGCCACCGGTGGCGGCGGAAACCGACGTCATTGTGTTGCCGCCCGAATAAATTAATGAGTCGAAAAGCAATATTCATTAACAAATGTGCACTTCGCGTGCTAGGATGTTGGCGGTGCAAGTGGCAACCATGTCGGTTTGCAACGCCAACCCTTGGAGCTGTCCGTGTACGTTTGGAAACAACTCTCACCTTCGGTGCAGCAACAACTGGATCTGGGCATTGCATTCGGGATGACCGACGTCGGCAATGTCCGCCCTTCCAACGAAGACAATTTTTACATCGACCGTGAACTTGGCCTGCTCGCCGTGGCCGACGGCATGGGCGGCCACGAAGCGGGCGAAGTGGCCAGTTCCGACGCCTTGATCTCGCTGGCCCACTTCATCCGCGCCAGCGCCGCGCGCGAGCACGGCGAACCGATGCCTGATTTTGTGCCGAGCAACTACGACCCGGCGCTCACCGATCCCTTTGTCGATTGGAACCAGACGACCAGCGCGGCCATGACGACGCTGCACCACGCGGTGGAATTTGCCAACCAGCGCATGTACCAGATCAACCGCGGCAACCGCCGCGCCGAAGGCGGCGGTATGGGCACCACGCTGACCGGCATCTGGCAGCCAGTGCCGGACGGGCCGCAGTTCGTGTTCCATGTGGGCGATACGCGCCTGTACCGTTTTCGCCACGGCCACCTGACCCAGCTCACGCGCGACCAGACCATGTATCAGCGGGCAATTGAAGCAGGCGTTGTGCACAATCTGCCGGGGCGCAACCTGCTGTTGCAAGCGCTCGGGCCATCATCGGGAGTACGGCCCGAACTGCAGATGCAGACAACCGAGCCGGGCGACTTGTACTTGCTGTGCAGCGACGGCCTGCACGGCGCCTGCCCCGACGAACAGATTGCGGCGCTGCTGGCCGCGTCCACGGACCTGGAAACGACCTGCGCCGAACTGATCGACGCGGCCAAACGCAACCGCAGCCGCGACAACATCACTGTCGTGCTGCTGCAGTGTACACAATAAGCGGGGAACGGACGGGAGGCAGCGTTGTCCAAAAGACTGACGCCCTCCTTTCCCTTGACCCTGGAAATGTTCATGAAAAAATTGATTGCCTTAACCGTTGGCGCAGGTTTCGCGCTGGGTGCCGCAGCCACGCCCGAAAACTACATCATCGACAACAACCATACCTTTGCCCGCTTCGAATACAGCCATTTCGGCCTGTCCAGGCAGGTCAGCCACTTTGACAAGACCAGCGGCACCATCACGCTCGACCGGGCGGCCAGAACCGGCGCGGTCGAGGTGTCGATCGACGCCACTTCCGTCAATACCGGCAACGGCGAATTGAATAAGCACATCCAGGACGCTGACTTTTTCGATACGAAAAAATACCCGGCCATCACGTTCAAATCGACCAAGATGCATTTCAAGGGAGACGTACCGGCGTCGGTGGACGGCAACCTGACCGTAAAAGGCGTTACCAAACCGGTTACGCTCGACATTGCCACGCTCAAGTGCATGCCGCACCCCATGCTCAAGAAGGAAGCCTGCGGCGCGAACGCCACGACCACCATCCGCCGCAGCGACTTCAATGCCGGCAAGTACGCGCCCGGGGTCAGCGATGACGTCACCCTTTCCATTGCGGTGGAAGCGGTCAAGCAATAGTGTGGACGGACAGTGCCGCTATGTTCAAGCGGCTGCGCGAACGCCCCGATGGCAGGCAACGTCAAAGTCGCCCAGCACGGCAAACGCACTGTCGTGGCGGTCGCGCCTGTCGGGCGCCAGCAGCTTGCTCGTCAACCCGTCGAACCCCGTTCCCAGCCCAGGCACGAGCGCGGACGGCAAGGGCAAGCCCGGCTCGACGTCATCCTTGCCGCGCAGCGCAGCCTTGCCGTCAAAGGGGCGGCTCCCCGTCAATAGTTGAAACAGGACCGCACCGGCGGAAAAGAAGTCGGCCCGCACATCCAGTGCCTCGCCGCGCAATTGTTCGGGAGACATATACTGCGGCATGCCGCCCGGTCCCAGCGGTCCCGCGCCGAACCGGCGCGCGTTACCGAAGCCCGCAAGGTGCAGGTCGCCTTGCGCATCGAGCAACAAATTGGCTGGCTTGATATCGGCGTGCACCACGCCATGGGCATGCACATGCACCAGTGCCAGCAGCAGTTGCCGGAAATTGGCCAATTGCAAAGGCGCGGACGGCCCACGAATATACGTCAACGCCATCCACATTCGGCCTTCCCATTCGCCGCTGTCGAGCAGGCGGACGATATTTTCCTGGTCCAGTGCGGCCAAAACGGTGAGTTCATGCAGCAAGCGCGCGCGCTCATGCGCATTGTCCTTTTGCGCCAGCTTCAACACCACCTGGTCCTGGCGCGGCCCGCTTGCCGCGAGCCACGTACGGTTGCGCACGCTATCGCCAAGCGGCGAGAGCAAGGTGTAGGGTCCGATACTTTCAGGCTTCTTCATGGCGTAACATCCGGTTAGCGAACAACCATCATACTTAAAGACATTCCGTACGCAAACACTGCACGCCGGCAAACCGCGTTTTTGTCTCAAATCCGCCATTGGCGGGCGATCACAGCGCGACCTGGAACGCATCCTGTAGAATCTGGCGTCCCGCACCCACGATCGAGGATCACTGATGGCGTTTCAGATTGAGCACAAACTGGTGATCGGCGTCGCTTCCAGCGCCCTGTTCGACCTGACCGCGTCGCACCAGGTCTATCTTGACAGCGGACCGGACGAATACCGCAAATACCAGGAAGCGCATCTCGATACCATCCTGGGCAAGGGCGTGGCCTTCCCTTTCATCCGCCGCTTCCTGAACATCAACAAATGCTTTCCGCGCCAAAACCCGGTCGAAGTGGTGCTGTTTTCCCGCAATTCACCCGAAACCGGGCTGCGCGTGATGCGTTCGATCGCCCATTACGACCTGGACATCTCGCGCGCCGCCTTCATGACCGGCAAGTCGCCCTATACCTACCTGCCCGCCTTCAATGCCGCGCTGTTCCTGAGCGCGAACGAGGAAGACGTGCAGAGCGCCATCGCGGCCAATTATCCGGCCGGCCTGGTGCTGCCATCGCTGGTGGACGACGACAGCGACGATATCGAGCTGCGCATCGCCTTCGATTTTGACGGCGTGCTCGCCGATGATGAGTCCGAGACCATCTTCAAGCGCAACAACGACGTCAACGAGTTCCACGCGCACGAAACCAAGCACATGGCCGTGCCGCACCAGCCAGGACCGCTGGCCGACATGTTCCAGAAGCTGGCGCTGATGCAGCGCATGGAAGAGCGCGCGCAAAAGCGCGACCCGAACTACCGCAAAATTTTGCGCATCGCGATCATCACGGCGCGCAACGCGCCCTCGCATGAGCGCGTGGTCACCACGCTCAAGAGCTGGGGCGTGTCGGCCAACGAGACGTTTTTCCTGGGCGGGATGGACAAGGCGCGCGTGCTGTCGGTATTCAAGCCGCACATTTTCTTCGATGACCAGATTACCCACCTGAAATCGTCGCCCGGGGGCACCATCCCGATGGTGCACGTACCGTTCGGGATTGCGAACAGGCGAGCGCCCGCGGCGTAAATACCCGCCGCATAGGGGCCGATGTGATTTTCCCCTGTACGCTATAATGAAAGGCTACCAATTACGCCTTCTCGCCCCGCCGCCTGCATGCCCTTCGATTTAAAAAAGTCCCTCCCCAAGTCCGGCAGCCGCTTCGCGCTGCCGACCCTGTATGGCTCGGCGGACGCCTATGCGCTGGCGGTGGCCGCGCTCGCGCTCAAGGCGAACAAGCAGATGCTGGTCGTGATCGTGGCCAACGCCAGCGACGGCCAGCGCCTGCTCGACGAAATCCCCTGGTTCGCCGAAGAAAAGCTCGCCTGCCACCTGCTGCCGGACTGGGAAACGCTGCCTTACGACGCTTTCTCGCCGCACCAGGACCTGGTCTCCGAGCGTCTGGCCACGCTGTACGAAATCCAGAACGGCCATTGCGACGTGCTGCTCGTTCCGGCCACCACCGCGCTGGTGCGCCTGGCGCCGCCCTCGTTTTTGGCCGGCTACACCTTCTTTTTCAAGCAGGGCGAAAAGCTCGACGAGGCCAAGCTCAAGGCCCAGCTCACGCTGGCCGGCTACACCCATAATTCGCAGGTCATGTCGCCCGGCGAATATTCGGTGCGCGGCGGCCTGATCGACCTGTTCCCGATGGGTTCGGCCCTACCCTACCGGCTCGACCTGTTCGGCGACGAGATCGAAACCATCCGCACGTTTGATGCCGACACCCAGCGCTCGCTCTATCCGGTGCGCGAAGTGCGCCTGCTGCCGGGCCGCGAATTCCCGATGGACGACGCCGCCCGCACCACTTTCCGCAGCCGCTGGCGCGAGCGTTTCGAAGGCGACCCATCGCGCTCGGTGGTGTACAAGGACGTCAGCAGCGGCATCGCCTCGGCCGGTATCGAATACTACCTGCCGCTGTTTTTCGAACAAACCGCCACGCTGTTCGACTACCTGCCGGAAGGCGCCAACATGGCGCTGGTGGGCGACATCGACGCGGCCATCAAGCGCTTCTGGGTCGACACGGAGTCGCGCTACCGCTTCCTGAAAGCTGACCGCGACCGTCCGATTCTCGCGCCCGACGAGATTTTCCTGTCCGACGAAGCGTTTTTCACGCTGGCCAAGCCGCTCGGTCGCTGGACCATCTCCAAGGAAGCCGACCAGCAGCCTTCCGAACTGTCCGCGCCGATTCCCAACATCGCCGTCAACCGCCGCATCGAAGACCCGCTGACCAATCTGCGCGCTTTTTTGCTCCAGAGCGGCAAGCGCGTGATGATCTGCGCCGAATCGAACGGCCGGCGCGAAACGCTGCAGCAGTACTTCAATGAATACCAGCTGGCCCCCAGCCCGGTCGAAGGCTTTGCCGGCTTCATGGCCTCGAACGCCAAACTGGCGCTGGGCGTCGCTCCCTTGCAGGCCGGGTTCGAACTGACCGAAAAAAGCGCCGGCGACATCGTTTTCATCACCGAGACCGAGCTGTATGCCGGTTCCGGCCGGCGCGCCGGCAAAAAGAAGCAGGAAGGCGTCACCCAGGTCGAGTCGATGGTGCGCGACCTGTCGGAACTAAAAATCGGCGACCCGGTCGTTCACATCAACCACGGCATCGGGCGCTACATGGGCCTGACCAGCATGGACCTGGGCGAAGGCGAGACTGAGTTTTTGCACCTCGAATACGCCAAGGACACCAAGCTGTATGTGCCGGTCTCGCAGCTGCACGTCATTTCGCGTTACTCGGGCGCCACGCCCGAAGACGCGCCCTTGCACTCGCTCGGCTCCGGTCAATGGGAAAAGGCCAAGCGCAAGGCCGCCGAACAGGTGCGCGACACCGCCGCCGAACTGCTTAACCTGTACGCGCGCCGCGCGCTGCGCAAGGGCCACGCGTTCGAGTATTCGGCGCACGACTACCAGAACTTCGCCGACAGCTTCGGCTTCGAGGAAACGCCCGACCAGGCCGAGGCGATCAACAACGTCATCAAGGACATGACCGGTGGCAAACCAATGGACCGCCTGGTGTGCGGCGACGTTGGTTTTGGCAAGACCGAAGTTGCGCTGCGCGCCGCCTTCATCGCCGTCATGGGCGGCAAGCAGGTCGCCATCCTCGCGCCAACCACGCTGTTGGCCGAGCAGCACGCGCAAACCTTCGCCGACCGCTTCGCCGACTGGCCGGTGCGCATCGCCGAGCTGTCGCGTTTCAGAACCGGCAAGGAAATCAACACCGCCATCAAGGGCATGGCCGACGGCACGCTCGACATCGTCATCGGCACCCACAAGCTGCTCTCGCCCGACGTCAAGTTCGAGCGGCTGGGCCTGGTCATCATCGACGAAGAACACCGCTTCGGCGTGCGCCAGAAAGAAGCGCTCAAGGCGCTGCGCGCCGAAGTGGACGTGCTGACGCTCACGGCGACCCCGATTCCGCGCACGCTCGGCATGGCCCTGGAAGGCTTGCGCGACTTTTCGATCATCGCCACCGCGCCGCAAAAACGCCTGGCGATCAAGACGTTTGTGCGCAGCGAAGACGGCTCCATCATTCGCGAGGCCTGCCTGCGCGAACTGAAACGCGGCGGCCAGATCTACTTTTTGCACAACGAAGTGGAAACCATCCAGAACCGCATGGCGATGTTGACCGAGCTGCTGCCCGAGGCGCGCATCGGCGTGGCGCACGGCCAGATGCACGAACGCGACCTTGAAAAGGTCATGCGCGACTTCGTGGCGCAGCGCTACAACATTTTGCTGTGCACGACCATCATTGAAACCGGTATCGACGTGCCGACCGCGAACACCATCATCATGCACCGCGCCGACAAGTTCGGCCTGGCGCAGCTGCACCAGCTGCGTGGTCGCGTGGGCCGTTCGCACCACCAGGCTTACGCCTACCTGCTGGTGACCGATGTCACGGGGCTGACCAAGCAGGCGCAGCGCCGCCTGGACGCGATCCAGCAGATGGAAGAACTGGGCAGCGGCTTTTTCCTGGCGATGCACGACCTTGAAATCCGCGGGGCCGGCGAAGTGCTCGGCGAGAACCAGTCCGGCGAGATGCTTGAAATCGGCTTTCAGCTGTATTCGGACATGCTTAACGCCGCCGTACGCTCACTCAAGGCGGGCAAAGAGCCGGACCTGGCTGCGCCCCTGGCCACCACCACCGAAATCAACCTGCACGTGCCGGCGCTGCTGCCGGCCGACTTCTGCGGCGACGTGCACGAACGGCTGTCGGTCTACAAGCGGCTGGCCAACTGTGCCACCCAGGAAAAAATCGACGACATGCAGGAAGAGCTGATCGACCGCTTCGGCAAGCTGCCCGACCCGGTGCAGGCGCTGATCGAAACGCACCGCCTGCGCGTTGCGGCCAAGGCGGTGGGCATCATCAAAATCGACGCCCACAGCGAAGCGGCCAGCATGCAGTTCATGGTCAACCCGCCGATCGACTCGCTGCGCATCATCACGTTGATTCAGAAAAATCGCCATATCAAGCTGGCCGGCCAGGACAAGCTGAAGATCACCGCCAGCATGCCCGACCTGGCCGCGCGCGTGACGCAGATAAAGCAAACGATCAAATCACTACTGGGCTGACAAAAAAATGAACATGAACCTGGTCTTGCAAGGCCTTGATGCGACTACCGACACGCTCTTGCGCATCGCCGCGCTGGCCAATCCGGCGCGCGTTGTGCATCTGGGCGCACACGCCGTGCGCTGCGAGGAAGTCGCTTACTCCGACATCCTCAAGGCCAATATCGAACTGGCTGCCGACGGAGCATGTCTTGACGCCACCTTCATTGCGCCGGGACGCACGCTGGCCGACTTCAAGCTAGTTGCCATGGACATGGATTCGACGCTGATCACCATCGAGTGCATCGACGAAATCGCCGACATGCAGGGCTTGAAAGCACAGGTATCCGAGATCACCGAAGCTGCAATGCGTGGCGAACTCGATTTTTCCGAAAGCCTCAAGCGCCGCGTGGCGCTGCTCGAAGGGCTCGACGCCGGCGCGCTGGAACGCGTGTACCAGGAACGCCTGGCCATTTCGATGGGCGGCGAAGCGATGCTGGCCGCGGTCAAGGCGGCAGGGCTGAAAACGCTGCTGGTCTCGGGCGGCTTCACCTTTTTTACCGAGCGACTCAAGACACGCCTTGGCCTGGACTACACCCACGCCAACGCCCTTGAAATCATCGACGGCAAGCTGACCGGCCGCGTGACGGGCACCATTGTCGACGCCGATGAAAAAAGACGCACCGTGGAACAGGTCTGCGCCGGCATGGGCATCGCGCCGGCGCAAGCCATCGTCATGGGCGACGGCGCCAATGACCAGAAAATGATGGGCGTCGCCGGCCTGTCGGTGGCGTTTCGCGCCAAGCCGGTGGTGCGCGCCCAGGCCGACGTCGCCCTCAACTACTGCGGCCTGGACGGCTTGCTCGCCATTCTCGGCTGATGCGTCGAATCAAGAAGTGCTCGACCCCATCGAACTGCCGGACGAAGTAGTAAGCGCACGGCTCACCCGCGGCAGCATGTACCGCCGGTCACAAAAACCTCCACCGGGGTCAGTTCCCCCATTGCGACACGGCCTCATCTGTAGCTGCCGTTACAGATGAGACCGTGTCGTAATGGGGGAACTGACCCCGGTCGAGGTTTGGGCAGTTGGTTCGGTTTGTGCCCTGTTGTTATTGGGCGGCGGGATAGTGGACGACGATTTGGCTGCGGATCGTGTCCATCAAGCCCATCAGGGCCAGCGCGCCGTCGTGCAGCATGTGGCAACTTTTGGTTGGCCGCGCGCAGGGAGGGCGTCTCGCCTGCCGCATAGTTAGCGGACAGCGCAAAAGCCGAACGACTGGGTGCCGTTCGGCTGCACCGTAGCGTTGTAGCTCTTGCCGCTCGCCGCGAGCGTGGCCCCGCTTTGCGTGTAGTCGGCATTCCACAGGTTGTTCACCCTGCCCTGCACCGTCAACAGCACCTTCCACACGACTGGCACACTGCCGCTGTTCTTGACTGCGACGTCGGCGCAGTAGCCGGCAGCCCAGTCGGACGTGATGCGTAAAGTCGCACTGACGGCGCTGGCCGGTGGGGGCGGTGGCGGTGGCGGTGGCGGTGGCGTCGCGGCCCCATCCCACAGGCGCTTGAGCAGCGCTACCTTGTCCGGCCAGACGGTCTTCCAGTCATCCTGCAATATGCCGCCAGTGTCGCCGCTGTTCGGGTTCCAAGTCCAGTAAAACGAGCTGCCCATGCCGCGCTGCTTCATGTAGGTGACCAGCGCGTCTTGCCATACCTTGTCATTCGGATTGCCGCCGTGGCCATATTTGCCGCCAAATTCTCCGAGCACGACCGGATAAGTGGCGGCGAACTGGCCAAAATGCTGGTCCCAGATGGCCGGCATATTGGCCGGAAAATTGGATGCGCCGAAGTAGCTCTGGTTGTACACGTCCGGCCCGTACACATGGGGCGAGAGCACCAGCTTGTTGCGCGCAATATTGAGCGCCTTGCACTTGAGCGGTTCCAGGTTTTCACCCCAAAACACGGGCGTGTTGGCGCTGCAGACCGGGTTGGCCGCCACGCCCTCCACAAACACTAGCAGGTTCGGATTGGCCGCCAGGATGCGCGCCGCGGCACGCTCGGCCGCCAAATTCCAGTCGCGCGTGGCGTCGCCCGTGCCCCAGCTTGCGCCGTAAGGCTCGTTTTTGAGATCGATGCCGATCAGGTTTTTCAGGCCTGCGTATTTGCGGGCCAAAAATTCAAGATCGGTCAGCCACTGCGCCTCGCTGTAGGTCGAGGTGTACCACAGCGGAGAAATGGCATTGCAGTCGGGCCGGTGATGGTCGAGCAAGATGTACATGCCGCGCCGGTCCACCTCGGTCAGGAACAGATCGAGGAACTGGCGCGTGTTCATCCCCACCAGTTCGGGGTTGAACCTGGCGTCGAAATTCGGTTTGCCATCGCCGCGAAACGCCGCCGGGCACAGGGGAAGGCGCAGCGCGTTAAAGCCGGTTGCCTGGATCTGGTCGAGCATGTCGCGCCAGTTGCGCGCCCACAGGCCGTGCACCGCGCCGTCGTAGGTTTCAAAGCCGAACCAGTTCACGCCGCGCAACACCACTTCCTTGCCGCTGGTGTCGAGCAGTTTGCTGCCGCTCACGCTATGCGCTTGGCCCGATCCGCTCGCGCCAAACGCCAGCAAGACCACGCCAAGCGTGGCCAGCCTGCGACCTGTTGTAGTTGTCTTCATATTAACTCCCCTGTGATTGCCTGAAAAATCGTCAGGCGCGATTTACAGCGCGGCCGGCAGCTCGGGATAGCGCAGCACAGCGACCAGCGTCGCCCCGGTGGCCGTACGAATGATCGACTGGTAACGGGCGCTGGCCTCGCCATAACGCGCACGCGCGGCAGAAAGCGCGACTTCGTCGCGCACCAGGCGCTCGCGCAACGCGTCCAGCGCGCCCGCCCCGCCGTGCTCACCGGCGGCCAGCATATGCAGCGCGCCGGTCAGCTCCCCTTGCTGCTGCTTGTAATGGTTGATGCGCTGTGCGTCATACAAGACGCTGTCGTCGGCGCGCACCGCCCTGGCCCTGGCCAGCGAACTGCGTGCCGGCGCCGCGTCAATGGTGCGCTCGGCGTCAAGCGCGGCACTGGCGGCCTCGATGCGCGAGGCGTGGATACGCACGATGTCGTGCCAGGCAGCTTCGCTATCAGCCCGAGCGCGCACCAGTTCACGCGCCGGCGCAATCGCGCCCGCCAGCGCCATCATTGCAGCGACCAGCACCGCACTCAAGGCGATTTTTTTGTACTGATGCATAGCTTCCTTCCGTGGGTCCAATTGCGGCGCCGCTGGCCCGCAGCCTGCGGCGCCGCCGGTTCTATTTTACGACGATGGTGCAGTTGCGCCCACTCCAGGCCAGCGCAGTGGGCAGCGGTTTGGCGCCGCTGTAGCCAATCTGCATGCCAAAGTTGACGCTGCCATTGGCCGGTACCGTGCCGTTGTACGACATCGGCGTGGCCACGAATGCACGACCCGATTTAGCCAGCATCGCATTCCACGAATTGGACAGCGTGACGTCGTTCGACTCGGTCCAGCTGACCGACCAGCCATTGATCGGCGCGCTGCCGGTGTTGCGCAGCGTGACGGACGGAACCTGGCCATTACCCCAGTCGCTGGCCGTGTTGAACTCGACCGCGCAGCCGGCTGCGGCCACCACGTCCTTGTCCACCTCGGTGGCAAGCACGGTAAGCGCGGCGGCGTTCGGGGCCGTCACCGTAAAGCTGGCGCTGCCGTTGATGCTGTCGGCGTCCACTGCGGCGGCCAGCGTCACGTTCTGGTCCAGGTTCCAATTAGCGGGCGTGAACGTGAGTGTGGCGCCCCCCGCCACGCCCAGATCAACGTCGCCGCCCACCCGCGCCACCGACACGCTGATGTTGGCCGCAGGGGCGGTGGCCAGGCGCACCCGGAAGCTGCGCGAGGCGCCTTCGGGCACAGCCAGCGGCGCACCGCTGACCACCAGCGTCACCGGCGCCACGACGTCACGGTCAGCCTCCACTGCCGCCACGCTGACACCGGTATGGCCGGGCGCGCCGAAGTTGAAACTGGCGCTGCCGTTGACCTGGTCGGCGTCCGGCGCGGCGCTGATCGCCACGTTCTGGGCGACGTTGTAGTCGGCCGGCGTGAAGACCAGGCTGGCGCTGGCGGTGGCCAGGTCCGCGTCGCCGCCGGCCGCCTTGGCTACCGACACCGTCACGTTGGCCGCCGGCGCTTTGGACAGCGTGATGCCAACTGCGGCGCTGCCGCCTTCGGGCACCGTGAGCGCAGCGGCGCTGGCCAGCACCGACGGCGAGTCGACGCCGCCGATCAGGTTGGCGTAGTCGGCCATCGCCATTGCAATGTCGGCCTGCGCCCAGAACCGGTGGTAGCGCCATTTGGGCGCCGCGCCGCCGTCCAGGTAAGCCTTGAGCGCCGGCCACTGCGGGTCTTGCAGGTACTTGGGCCGCATGCTCAGGAAGGTGGCACTTGCATCGATCGTCGCGCCCTGGCCGTTGGTCCCGCTCCAGCCGGGCGGAATATACACGCCCGAGCCGGTGGCCGGGTTGTAGGCTTCCGTAAAGCGCTTGTAGTCGCCCCGCGTTTCCTCCACCGACAGGCCCTGCGCATCCTGGTGCCTGGCCCACATGCGGTCCAGCAGTTCCCTGGCCAGTGTTTTGGCGCTGCTGCTGTTTGATTTGGCCGCGTAGTAGATCAGCGTGCGCGCATAGGCCGCAGCCACGCCCACGTCGTCGGTCTTGTCGGTGACGCTCACGCGCAGGCCGGCATTGCCGCCCGGAGCGGCGGCGTTCCAGGTGTCGGGCTGGCCGCTCCACGCCAGCGTGTTGGGAATCGCATAGCCGCCGTCGGCCAGCAGCGCCGTGTTGGCCGCAGCCCACGCCACCCACTTGTCGAGCACCGTCTTGGCGCGCGCGTCGCCGGTCGCATAGTAGTACTCGGCCACGCGCTGCATGGACCACGCCTGGAAGCCGAACCAGGTGTTCGACGCCGGGTCATGGTAGACCGGTTTTTCGTCGTAGTACATGCCGTAGAAGCTGGCCGTGCCCGGCGGCGGGGCCAGGTAGTCGCCGCCGTAGCTGTTGGTGGCCCCGCCGGCGATGGCCCCGTCGGCCGACTGCAGCCAGCGGTACAGCTCCAGCTGGCGGCCCAGGCTTTTGCCCCAGTCGCCGGCGCCCGTCGGCGAAAGTGGCTTGAACTCCGCCTGGCTCGACAAGACCCAGGCAGCCAGCGGATTCTGGTAGCCGAAGTGATTGTGGCTGGAACCGATACGCCATGCCCAGCCGGCGTTGGGATCAGTGGCGCCGCCCCAGGCGTAGTACCAGCTCATCAGGTAATGCTGGTTGTCGCGCAGGCCCTGCGCGTTGGTGGCCCCGCTGCCGCCCGGGCAGCCATATTTGTCGATGCAGTTGCCGACTTTTTTGAAGTACTTGTCGAACATCGCGTAGCGCAGATAGTCGCCCATCTTGGCCGCTTTCTTGACCAGCTCGGCCACGTCCGCGCTCTTGCCCTGCGCTTTGGCCCACACCGATGCCCAGTACACCGCCTGCACCGCGCGCGCGTCGGCGTCGGGCGCATTGGTGTAGCGCCACTGCTTGGCGTAGCTCGCGTCGCCGATGAACAGGCCAAGAAAGCCCTGGCTGGCGCCGTTCTTGCCCCACTTGAAGGTCTCGCAGGAGGGGTGCGGCACGGTTTCCCACACCGATTCCTGCGCGCCGCGCTGGAACGTGTTGATATACGCGGGTTTGCTCACGCCGTCGCCGCAGCGTCCGTACCCGTACCAGTTGTCGACGTCGACCAGCCAGTGCATGCCGTAGATGTTGCGGGTGCCGTAGGTGGCTTGCAATTCGTTGGCGATGGGGTCGGTGCCGACCGGCACGCCGCTTGCCAGCGGCGCCGGATAGCTCGATGGCAGATTGTATTCAGCCGCGTAGGTGGCAGGCTTGGCCGGATTGTAGAAGCTGTTGGTGGGCTGGTCGGCCTGCGTCGGGATAATGAAAGCTTCCATATTGGCCCATGCCGCATTGAGCGGCGCCCAGTCGCCGGTGGCGCGGCCGTATTGGGCTTCCAGCCAGAGCCAGAAGCTGTAGGCCTCGGACGTGGTTTCGTGGCCGTAGTCGGGCGCCTCGACCATCAGCGTTTCGATCGAATGGTAGGGCACGCCCTGCGCACTGAAGTAACCATTGGCCGGGTTCTTGATTTTTTGGTATTGGGCCAGAAAACGCTTGTTGTATTCCGCGTCTGGCGCTGCGTGTGCCGGCGCCATGAACGGCATGGCGAGCGCGGCGGCCGTACCGGCCGTCACCGACAACACTTTCAGGTTGCGCAAGGCACTATGCACGATGCGCGCACCCGTCGATGGTGCCGGTGGCGACGCGGCGGCATTGCAGTGTACGTTGTTGGTCGAGTTATTCACTATTCGTCTCCTACGAATATGGGCTTTCGGAACGGCCGCAGGATGCGGACGCCAACTTGGGCCGGCTGCTCTTTCACTACGCAGAACAATGCCAGCGAGGAGTATCACCGAGCGACGCGTCCGTCGCGCGGTATCACAGCGTTTTACTATTTACCGACTTATGAAATCGTTTTCATTGCATCTCGAAAAAAAACGGCGTTGACTTTTGCCGTGGTGTGCATTTTTGTGCAAAAAATGACGATAAAATGGCGTAATTCAGTCGTTCTCGTCAAGTTGAAAACATGCCGAATTGTGTCGCGCTGATTCAAGGTTAGCTTTTTGAAAGCTTTCATGTCAATCCAGATTGCATAGATTTCCGCGCAAATTGGAGGAAAGTTTTTCACTGATACCGAATCGGATAAGAGATCATCGCGAAAGCAAACCGGGCACGGATCGGTGTCGAGTTGGAAGCGCTTCTATAGAGGTGCAAATTTGGCGGCGCGCGCAGTTCCTGTCTACATTTCTTTGCGCATGCGCGTAAGCGCCACTGTGACGCCGCCCGACAAGGCCAGCGTGATGTGCTCAGTAGGCACAAACCCATGACGCGCGTAAAGCGGCACACCCGGCATGGTCGACACCAGTTCGAGCGCTTTGAAGCCAGCTTTGGCGGCGGCGCTGGTGCAGTGCTGCAGCAGCATGGTGCCGAGACCGCGCCGCGCCATCCTGGGATCAACAAAGAAGGCGCGGATGCGGGCCGGCTCGGTGGCGGGATCGAGCGCCCGATCATTGCCGCTTTTTGCCTGGTCGCCGCCGAAATCGGTCGCACGGGCACTCCAGCCACCGCAGGCGACGAGCACGCCGTTGTCTTCAACTACGTGGTAGGTGCCGTCGGCAACGAGCGCACTGTCGACGCCGAACACGTCGCGGGTGATGGCGGCAGCCTGCTCGTCGGTATAAAACCCGACCGACAGGCCCACGCCGGAAGCGCGAATCAGTGCGTTCAATTCGGTTTTTTCCGCTTCTTGCGCAAGTCGAAGGGTATACATGTTTTTTCCGCTGATCGATTTTTACGGTACAGCGACACCGGCGCCGTAACTGCTTTGCGCGTCGTTGTAACAGGCTGTAAATGGCCCCTGATACGGGCTACAATTATTTTATAGTGTTCGTCTGATAGTGGAGGATTGCGCGATGAGAAAATTACTTGTGGTTGCCCTGGCTACTGCCCTGGCCGGTTGTGCAGAGATGCCGCAGCAACAAGGCTACGGCACCAACGCCTATGCGCAGCCGCGCGACCCGTCACAGTGGCGCGTGGTGTCGGTGACACCAGTGCCTGTGGGAACTGCAGCCAAGGTGGCCGCCAAGTCGCCGGACGGCAAACCGGTCGAATATTCATCGACGACAGTGCCGCGCCCCGTCTATAGCAGCGCGCCGATCTTCAGCCAGACGCCCGTGTACAGCCAGGCGCCGGTGTACGGTTCAGCACCAGTCTACTACCCCGCTCCCGTGTACGCGCCGCAGCCATCGTATTACTGGCCGCCGGTGAGCTTAAGCCTGGGCTTTGTCTTAGGCCAACACTGGGGCCGGGGCTACGGTGGCGGGCATTTTCGCGGTGGGCATTTCCGCGGCGGCCACCGCTGACCAGCCGTTGCGCCTTTGCGGGTCTGAACCCCGCCTTTAGCGCCGCTGAACGTCCAGCGCATTGGGCACGGCGGCCCGCGAGGCGGTATTGTCAAAAATAAGCCACACTGTTCGTCCTGCGGCCACATGGTCATCCATGTCGCGCGCCAGTTGCGCAAGGTATGCAGGCTCGTAGGACGAGTAATAAATCCGCGGCGAACCGTGCAGCCGAGCACAGATGGTCGCGCTGGTTGGCACATGCGCGCCCGGTTGCCCCTTGGCCGGATCGGCGATCACCCGCGTGACGCCGCTTTCCTGCAGCAGTGCCGTGGCATCTGCCTCAAACCACGCCGCATTGCGCGCCTCACAGGCAATCGTGCATCCGAATGTGTCTTGCAGGCGCAAGAAAAAATCCTGTACCACGCCGGCATCGAACTCTCGTTTGGGCGGCAACTGGACCAGCACGCAACCGAGCTTGTCGCCGAGCGCCCCCGCCTCGCGCGCGAACTGGGCCAGCGGTTCGTCGATGCCGACCAGTTTTGCATCATGCGTGATCGAACGCGGCAATTTGACGGAGAAGCGGAAATCATCCGGCACGCTGGCCGCCCAGCGCTCGTAGGTTTTAACCTGGTGCGGGCGATAAAATGATGAATTGATCTCCACCGCGCCGAGCACGGCGGCGTAGCGCTGCAGGTGGCTGCCCTCGGCTGGAAAGGCAGCGACGGCGTCGCGCGGAATGGTCCAGCCCGCGCAACCGACCAGCACCCGCCCCGCCCCGTTGTTTTGTTCAGTGCGTTCTGTCATGGGCGCCGAGTCTACCAGCGTAGCGCGCGCTACCGGAACACGGTACAAACCGCGCGCGTCATACAATGTCGATATCATAACGACCAACGCCGGAGTAGCGCATGACCGAACCAGTCCATATCGTCTGTCCCCACTGCGACGCGGTCAACCGCGTGGGGCAGGAGCGCCTGGGCGACGCGCCCGTGTGCGGCAAGTGCACGCGCGAGCTATTCCTGGGTAAACCGATCGACGTCACGAGCGCGCGTTTTAGCAAGCACATCGAGCGCAACGACATTTTGGTGCTGGTCGATTTCTGGGCCGCCTGGTGCGGGCCGTGCAAGATGATGGCGCCGGCCTTCCACCAGGCCGCGCAGCGGCTCGAACCCGCCTTCCGCTTGCTCAAGGTCGATACCGAGAACGTGCAAGACGTCGCCGCCCGTTTCAATATCCGCAGCATCCCGACCCTTGCGCTGTTTCGCAACGGGCATGAAGTGGCGCGCCAGGCCGGCGCCATGGATGCCGGTTCCATCGTCAACTGGGCCCAGGCGCAAGCCGGTGCCCGCTGATTAACATCACCATTCAGGAACAATCATGACCCAAGAATTGATACTCGACAGTAAGCTCGAAGGCGAAAAAAACATGGCACGCGTGCTGTACATCGTGCACGCACTGACCTTCTTCTTTTCACTGGGACTGCTGTCGATCATCCCCATCATCATCAACTACAGCAAACGGCCAGCCACGCAGGGCACGCTGGTCTACAGCCACCATACCTGGATGATCCATTCATTCTGGTGGTTCGTCATCTGGATGGCGGTCGGCGGCGTGCTGTTCATCACCATCATCGGCATCCCGCTGGCGTACGCCGTGTGGGGCGTGGTGTGGCTGTGGAAGGCTTACCGGCTGATCCGCGGGTTCCTCGCCCTTAGCGCAAACGAGCCGGTGCCTGCCTGAAGCAGCGCTTGAAGTTAAGCCTGGAGCGTGGCGAGCGCGCGTTCCAGGTCGGCGATCAGGTCGGCCGTGTCTTCCAGGCCGATATTAAAGCGCACCAGCGTACCGTTGCCTTGCCAGCCACTGCGCATGGCTTTGACCCGGTACGGCATCACCAGGCTGTTGGCTCCGCCCCAGCTGTAGCCCAGACCGAACAGCGCCAGGCTGTCGACGAAGCGATCGGTCTGTGCTTCGCTGAAGCGCTCGTCGAACAGCACCGAAAACAAGCCGCCGGCGCCGGTAAAGTCGCGCTTCCAGATGTCGTGGCCCGGGCAGTCCTCAAACGCCGGGTGCAGCACCTTGGTAATTTCGGGGCGCGCCTTGAGCCAGGTGGCGACCTTGCGCGCGCCGGCGTCATGCGCCTCGAAGCGCAGGCGCATGCTCGGCAGGCCGCGCATGACCAGGTAAGCGTCGTCTGGACTCACGCCCATGCCCAGGCGCATATGCGCCAGCGCCAGGCGGTCGTTCAGCGCGCGCTCGCGCGTGATCAGGGCGCCCATCAGCACATCCGAGCCGCCTGACTGGTACTTGGTGAGCGCCTGCATGATGATGTCCACGCCCAGGTCAAAGCCGCGCAGCGCAAGCCCCGCCGACCAGGTATTGTCGAGCGCAACGAGCACGCCGCGTTCGTGGGCCGCCTTGCAGATGGCCGGCAGGTCCGGCACTTCCATCGATACCGAGCCGGGCGCCTCGGTCCAGATCAGGCGCGTGTTCGGTGCGATCAGTGCGGCGATGCCGTCTCCGATCAAAGGATCGTAATAGCGCGCGGTGATGCCGAAGTCGCGGCTGAGCCAGGCGCCCAGCTCGCGGTTGGGGCTGTAGACGTTTTCGGGCAGCAGGACGTCGTCGCCGGTTTTCAGCAGCGCGAAGTCGACCATCGCGATTGCGGCCAGGCCGCTGGGGGCCAGCAGGCAGTGCTCGCCGCCCTCAATGTCGGCCAGGCGCGCTTCGAGGGTGAAGGTGGTTGGCGTGCCGTGCAGGCCGTAGGTGTAGCCGTTTTTTTCTTTCCAGTCGCCCGAGCGCATCGCGGCCACGTCCTTGAACAGCACCGTGGAGGCGTGGTGGATCGCCGTCGGGAAGGCGGCGAAGCCTTCGGGCGCGGTGTAGTCGTTGTGGATCAGGGCGGTTTGGGGGGATTTTTTCATGGGGGTTTGCAAGGATGGGGGACTGCGCTGGTCGCTGGTGGGTTCAGGTGCATCCTGGATCGTGGGTACGATGAGCGCTTAAGCATCTACGTGGCCCGCTAGTGTCCCGAGTTGGAAGTTCGTTGTATAAACATCCCGAGAATCCCCGCGATACTGCGTCAAAAATGCTCGCAAGGTCTCGGCCTTGCTCCGCTTTTGTTCCGCTTTTGTTCCTTGTCTCTCGGCGATTTCGGAACATTTATAAGCAACGAACTTCCAACTCAGGACACTAGCCGGGAAGCCTGCATTTCCACCACATCGTCCTCGCGAACGCGGGGATCCATGGAACAGTTGCTCAGTTGACCCGTTCTATGGGTCCCCGCGTTCGCGAGGACGATGTATCTATTCTGCTGTTGCTGCGCTTACCGCAGTGCCAACGTCACTTCAAAAACGTCAAGCAACCCACGCGGCCCATCAAGAAGTTCAGGCCACCGACGCCCACAGGTCGTGCGCATCGGCCGCCGTCACCGTGACATCGGCGAACTCGCCCACCGTCAGCTTTTTGCCAGGCACCAGCGAGCGCTTGATGTGCACCACGCCGTCGATTTCCGGGGCGTCCGCCGACGAGCGGCCAATTGCTTCCTTGCCGCCCACTTCATCGATGAGCACGCGGATGGTCTTGCCCACTTTTGCCTGCAGGCGCTTGGCCGAAATGTCTTCCTGAAGCAGCATGACGCGCGCGCGGCGCTCTTCGCGCACTTCTTCAGGCACCGGGTTGGCCAGCAAATTGGCCGTGGCGCCTTCCACCGGCGAATAGGCAAAGCAACCCAGGCGGTCGATCTGGGCTTCCTTCAGAAAGTCCAGCAGGTACTCGAATTCTTCGTCCGTTTCGCCCGGAAAGCCGGCGATGAAGGTCGAGCGGATCGTCAAATCCGGATTCATGGCGCGCCATGCCTGGATGCGGTCCAGGTTTTTCTCGCCGCTGGCCGGGCGCTTCATGCGCTTTAACACATCCGGGTGCGCGTGCTGCATCGGGATGTCGAGGTAAGGCAGCACATGGCCGCCGCTCATCATCGGGATGATCTGGTCGACGTGCGGATACGGGTACACATAGTGCAGGCGCACCCACGCGCCGTATTGCGCGGCCAGCTGGCCAAGCGCTTCCACCAGCTGCGTCATGTGGGTTTTTACCGGACGGCCGTTCCAGAAGCCCGAGCGGAACTTGACGTCCACGCCATAGGCGCTGGTGTCTTGCGAGATGACCAGCAACTCCTTAACGCCCGCCTTGAACAGGTTTTCCGCTTCCAGCATCAGGTCGGCGATCGGACGCGAGACCAGGTCGCCGCGCATCGACGGGATGATGCAAAAGCTGCAGCGGTGGTTGCAGCCTTCGGAGATCTTGAGGTAAGCGTAGTGCTTCGGCGTGAGCTTGATGCCCTGCGCCGGCACCAGGTCGAAAAACGGCGCATGCGGCTTGGGCAGGTGCAGGTGAACTGAATCCATCACCTCGGCCAGTGCATGCGGACCCGTCACGGCCAGCACCTTGGGGTGGATCTTCATGATGATGTCGTCGCCGGCAGCATCTTTTTTGGCGCCCAGGCAGCCGGTGACGATGACGCGCCCGTTTTCGGCCAGCGCTTCGCCGATGGCGTCGAGCGACTCTTGCACGGCAGCGTCAATGAAGCCGCAGGTGTTCACGATGACGAGGTCGGCCCCGTCATAGGACTTGGCCGTCTCGTAACCTTCGGCGCGCAACTGGGTCAGGATCTGTTCGGAGTCGACCAGCGCCTTGGGGCAGCCGAGCGAAACGAAGCCAACTTTTGGAGCGGCACCAGGAAGGGGAATACGGCGAAGTTCGGACATGATAGGGGCGCAAAAAGGCAGGGGAATCCGCTATTGTAACCGAGGGCCGAGCCCCTTCGGGCTTTTCCGCCCTGCCCTGTGCCTGCTGTCCGTGCGCCGCTTACTTTTTCTCGACTGGGGGGAAAGGAAAGGTGCCGAAAATATTCTTGCTCTGGCTTTGCATCTGTTCCTGCATCTGCACGAACAGGCTCTTGCTCTGGTCGATATAGTTGTTCATCATCCCCTGCATCATCGGCCCTTGCACATTCATGAACTGGGTCCACATCTCCGGGCTGAACGGCTTGCCCTCGAACGTACCCGTGCTGCCGGTCGTGAACTTGGTCTGGATGTCCGTGAAGGCCTGGACATTTTTTTCCAGGTAGGAACCCATCATGCCCTGCATGGCATGCCCGTAGTAACGAATAATTTGCGACAACACGTTGCTTGAGAACATGGGCGCGCCGTTGGCTTCTTCTTCCAGAATAATCTGAAGCAGGATGCTGCGCGTGAGGTCTTCGTTCGACTTGGCATCGATCACGGTGAACTCGTCGGCGTCGAGCACCAGTTGCTTGACGTCGGTCAGCGTGATGTACGAGCTGGTCTGGGTGTCGTACAAGCGTCGGTTCGGGTATTTCTTGATCAGGCGTTCCGTACTCTTTTTTGCACTACTCATCTCAAGTTCCACTTATTGCGCCGCAGCGCAGTTGTAATGATTACGAAAAAAAAGCGGACTTCGGTCCGCTCCTGACAAGCCTACTTTTTGCATTATAGGATGGATGTTCCCGAAAATACCACTTTGCGCCGTTAGGCGCACCATTTATTGCAACGCAACCAAATAGCAACCGGAAAGCAACTCCGGTTGCCGTAGCCGCTAGTCTGCGCGCACTTTCACGTAGCGTCCAGGCGCCGCCTCGATCGGCTTGAACTTGGCGTTGCCGGCCTTGGCGGGCGCCTTGACCGACTTGCCGCCGTGGTCGGCCAAAAATGCCGACCATTCGGGCCACCAGCTGCCGACGTGCTCGCTGGCGCCGGCCATCCAGGCGTCAGCCGCAGTCACGCCCTTGGCCTTGGCATCGTTGGTCCAGTAACTGCGTTTCTTTTTCGAGGCCGGATTGATGACGCCGGCAATGTGGCCGGACGCGCCGAGCACGAAACGGTTGGCTTTGGCGTTGCCGGGATTGAGCAGATGCATCGATGCATACGCGGCATTCCACGGCACGATGTGGTCTTCCTTCGATCCATAAATGAACACGGGCGCCTTGATGCTGGCCAGGTCGACTTTCTCTCCGGCCACTGTGAGCTTGCCCGCCTGCTTCAGGCTGTTTTCCAAATAGGTGTTGCGCAAGTACCAGCAGAACATGGGACCAGGCAAGTTGGTGCTGTCCGAATTCCAATACAGCAAGTCGAACGGCGGCGGCTCGTTGCCTTTGAGGTAGTTCGACTGCACGTAATTCCACACCAGGTCGTTCGGACGCAGCGCCGAAAACGTCGTCGCCAGGTCGCGGCCCGGCATCAATCCGCCTTTGGACAGCGCTTTTTCGCGTTGCGACACTTGTTGCTCGTCGATGAAGACGTCGAGCACGCCGGTATCGGCAAAGTCGAGCAGCGTGGTCAGCAATGTCAGGCTCGCCGCCGGCTGCTCGCCGCGCGCCGCCAGCACGGCCAACGCGGTGCTGACGATGGTGCCGCCCACGCAAAAGCCGAACGCGTTGATTTTCTCGGCGCCCGAGATGGCGCGCGTGACTTCAATCGCCTTGATGGCGCCATGCTCGATGTAATCGTCCCAGGTGGTGCCTTTGAGCGACTCGTCCGGATTGCTCCACGAAACCAGGAACACGGTGTTGCCCTGCTCCACCGCGTAACGGACGACCGAGTTTTCGGGCTGCAAGTCCAGGATGTAGAACTTGTTAATACACGGCGGCACCATCAGCAGCGGCACTTGGTGCACGGTGGGCGTGACCGGGGTGTACTGGATCAGCTGGAACAGTTCGTTCTCGAACACGACCTGGCCGGCGGTGGTGGCCACGTTGCGGCCCACTTCAAAGGCTGACTCGTCGGACAGGGAAATGCGCCCTTTTTGCAAGTCGGCCAGCATGTTGGACAAGCCCTTGGTCAGGCTCTCGCCCTTCGTTTCAATCAGCTTTTGCTGCGCTTCGGGGTTGGTAGCTAAAAAATTGGCCGGCGACATGGCGTCGACCATCTGCTGGACCGCGAAGCGGATCTTTTGCTGTTCCTTGGGCGGCGCTTCCACGGCATTGGCCATCGTGGTCAGAAACTCGGCGTTAAGCAGGTATGATGCAGCACTGAAGGCGGACATCGGGTTCGCTGCCCATTCGGGCGACGAAAAGCGGCGGTCCTCCAGCACGGGCGTCTTGGACGCCAGAAAGTCTTGCCACAGGGCGGCGGCCTTTTGCAGGTAGTCGTCGCGCAGCGCTTCGAGCTTTTCGGGCTTGAGCATGGCGCTGGCATCGGTGAACATCGCTGCCACGGGACTCGCTTCCAGCGCAGGGGTCTTGAACACCGCCTGCCACGCGGCCGGGTCCGAAAACTGGTTCATCCAGGCGGCGGCCATGGCTTGGGGGTCTGGCATGGTGTTGTTTGCGTCCATTAATTTTCAGCCTTTTAATAAAACGATCTCAAGGAATAGTATGTGGATTGTCGTCGTTGCATGGGTCTATGTCGTCGGCCTGATCGCCGTGAGCCAACCTAGTGTTGTTGCCGGAATTATGACTTTTTTAGGGTATTGCGTGTTGCCTTTGTCAATCTTGCTCTACCTGACGGGTGGAAAAGCGCGCCGCGCCCGCAGGGCAAGGGAGCAGTCCAATCAGGGCAGCCGCGATACCACCTCGTCCAGCAGTGAAAGCAGCAGTAGCGACAGCAGCAGCAACAGCGCCGACACTGGCAGCAGCGACAGCAGTAGCAGTAGCGGCGGCGACTAGGGCAGTATTGGCCGCTGGGCGTACCCTCATTTGATCCAAATCAAACTCGCTTGGCGACCCGTGACGCGATCGCGGCGATACGAATAAAAGCGCGCGCTGTCGGTAGCGGTGCAATGCCCGCCGCCAGCCACGCGGGTCACGCCGTCGCGCGCCAACATCAGCCTGGCCAACGTATAAATGTCCGCCAAAAACTTGCCTTCGCGACCGGGGTACGGCGTGAAAGCCGCCTTGAGCGCATCGACATCGCCTATCGGCGCGCCACGAATAAAAGCGTCGAGCACATCGGCGCCCACTTCAAACTGTTCCGGACCAATGGCCGGCCCCATCCACGCGGTGATATCGCCCGCGCCCGCAGCGCGCATGGCGTTGATGGTTTCGGACAGCACGCCCCCCGCCAGGCCGCGCCAGCCGGCGTGCGCCGCCGCGACGACCTTGCCTTCCAGATCGGCGAACAACACCGGCAGGCAATCAGCCGTCATTACCGCACACACCACGCCGGGCGCGCTGGCAACGCTGGCGTCGGCCACCTGCACCGGCTGCCCGGGCCGGACACTGGCTGCATCGACCACGGCAATGCCATGCACTTGCGAAATCCAGGCCGGCTGGCCCGGCAGCAAGGCCGCCAGCCGCGCACGGTTTTGCTGCACCAGTGCGGCGTCGTCCCCGCAATGCAAGCCGAGATTGAGCCCGCCGCCGCCCTGCCCGTCATCGTAAGGCGCCACGCTGACGCCGCCCTGACGGGTACTCGCCAGAGCGCCCATGTTGGCAGGCAAGTCGGGCCAGTCAGGCACGATCGGTGACAAGTTGCGAGACCGGCTCGGCATCAGACCTGCTCTGGCTCGGGAATGCCGGCTTTTGCGATCAGCTCGGCAAAGTCATCGGCCAGCGGCACGATCCATTCGCACTGTTCGCCAGTGGCCGGGTGGACCAGGCCCAGGCGCCGCGCCTGCAGCGCCTGGCGCGGGAAGACGGGCGTCAGGTGCTGCTTGCCGTACACAGAATCGCCGACCAGCGCGTAGCCGATGTGCAGCATGTGTACGCGGATCTGGTGGGTGCGGCCCGTTTCAAGCTGGCACTGCACCAGCGTGACGGGACGGCGGTCCAGCATGCCTGTTTCGAGGCGCTGGTAATGGGTAATGGCCGGCTTGGCCGACAGGCTGGTGGTCACAGCCATCTTGACCCGGTCCTTGGGGTGGCGGCCCATGGGCGCGTCAATCGTGCTGCTCAGCTGCGGGGTGCCCCACACCAGCGCAAAATACTCGCGCTTGACGGTACGCGCCTGCAACTGGCGCACCAGGTCGGTCTGCGCCGCCAGCGTTTTGCCGATGACCATCAGGCCGCTGGTATCTTTGTCGAGCCGGTGCACGATGCCGGCGCGCGGCACGCCTGCCAGCTGCGGGCAATGGTGCAGCAGGCCGTTGAGCAGGGTGCCGGACCAATTGCCTGCGCCAGGGTGCACTACCAGCCCGGCCGGCTTGTTGATGACCATGATGTGCTCGTCCTCGAAGACGATGTTCAGGTCGATTGCTTCAGGCGTGTAGGCATGGTCTTCGGGCGCGCTTTGTGGCACGATAACGACCGTTTCATCACCATACGCGGTATCCTTGCCGCGCGCCGGTTTGCCGTCCACGTGCACGTGGCCGCTGTCGAACCATAATTGCAGGCGGCTGCGCGAAAATTGCGGCACCAAGGCGGCAATGACTTTGTCGAGGCGGTGGCCGCACGCGTCGGGGGTCAGCTCCAGGGTAATGGGCGACAAATCAATGCCGCCGTGGTCTGGAACAAACTCGGCATCAAGCTCGGCGTCGATCTCGTCGTCGAAATCAGGGTCTATCGGTAAATCCGCCAAATTCGGCGTTGGAGTTAATATCACGGCAGTCCCATCGGCTATAATCAGCCTTTCGTTGAATCTCGGTTAATACTCTTCTGCACAAAGCTATGCAAAAAAAATTATCTTCTGTTGTTGCTACATGTGTTCTGCTGGCCATGACGGCTTGCAGCTGGTTGCCGGAAAAAACCGACGAGACCAAAAGCTGGCCAGTGGCGAAATTATACGCTGAGGCGCGCGAGGAAATGGATGGCGGCCACTACGAAGCGGCAATCAAGCTGTGGGAACGCCTCGAAACGAACTACCCGTTTGGAAATTATGCAACGCAGGCGCAGATGGAAATCGCCTACGCGCACTACAAGACACAAGACCAGGCTCTGGCGCTGGCCGCCGCCGACCGTTTCATCCGCGAGCATCCGACCCATCCGCAAGTGGACTATATGTATTACCTGCGCGGCCTGATCAGTTTTAACGACCAGATCGGTTTGCTGAGCGTGGTGTACTCGCAAGACCCGACCGAGCGCGATCCGAAGGCGACGCGCGAATCGTTCGCCGCGTTCAAGGCGCTGGTTGACCGCTATCCGAACAGCAAGTACGCGCCCGATGCAGCCGACCGCATGCGGTACCTGATAACGGCCATGTCGCAGTATGAAGTGCACGTGGCTAACTACTACTTCCGCCGCGGCGCCTACCTTGCTTCGCTGAACCGCGCGATGGGTGCCGTCAAGGATTACCAGGATGCACCGGCGCGCGAAGAAGCGCTGTACCTGATGGTGCGTAACTACGAAAAACTGGGCATGACGGACCTGCAAAAGGATACGGCGCGCGTGTTCGCGAAGAACTACCGGAACAGCAAGTTCATGAATCCGAACGGGCCCGATGGCGCGTGGTGGAAGTTCTGGTCAAAGTCGAACAAGTAATTAACAAAAACCGCTCGGAGATGAGCGGTTTTTTTTCGCGGCCTACACTTCCAGCTTGCGCCGGAACACCCAGTTCGTCTCATCCGACGCCTTCTTGTCGAACGCATACCCATCCACTTTGAAACGCTTGAGCTTGGCCGCGTCGGTAATGCCCTTGACCGCTGCATAGCGCGCCATCATCCCGCGCGCGCGCTTGGCGAAAAACGAAATGATCTTGTACTTGCCGTTTTTCCAGTCCTCGAATACCGGCGTGATCACCGGCACCGACAACAGCTTCGGTTTGACCGACCTGAAGTATTCCTCGGACGCGAGGTTGACCAGCACCTCGGCATTATTGGCCTCGGCCGCGCCGTTTAAGGCGGCCGTGACGGACTCGCCCCAGAATGCATACAGGTCCTTGCCGGCTGGCGTTGCAAGGCGTGTGCCCATTTCCAGCCGGTGCGGATGAATCATGTCGAGCGGACGCAGCACGCCGTACAGGCCGGACAGGATGCGCACATGCGACTGCGCGTACGCCAGCTGCGCCGGCTTGAGCGAGCGGGCATCGAACCCGGCATAGACGTCGCCATTGAAGGCCATGATCGCCTGGCGCCCTTCGTCCGTATGGTGGGTGTCGGCGTTCCAGCTTGCGTAGCGCCCCACGTTCAGGTGCGCCAGCGTATCGGAAATACTCATCAGATCGCTGATCTGCCCCGGCGAATAGCGGCGCAGCACGTCGATCAGCTGGCCGGAGCGGTCCAGAAAGTCGGCTGTCGTGGCGAGTTTGGTTGTGACGGGCGTTTCAAGGTCCAGCGTTTTGGCTGGGGACAGTACAATCAACATAGACTCAATCAGCGATACATTTAAATAGACCAATATGATACCTGCTCCAGCCAAACGCATCGTGCTAGACACTAATGTCTGCCTCGACCTGTTCGTCTTTAACGACCCGCGCTGGCACGGCCTGCTGGCCGCACTTGAAAGCGGCGCGGTCGAAGCCATTACCCGTGCCGATTGCCGCGACGAATACCTGATCGTGCTGCACTACAAGCATCTGCCGCTCGACGAGGACAGCCGAGCGGTGTCGGCCGCCAGCTTCGACCGCCTGATCAAGGTGGTTTCGCCCGAGGCGAAACTGGTGCGTCTGCCGGTTTGCACCGACAAGGATGACCAGAAATTTCTGGAAGTGGCGCGCGACGGGTCGGCCGAGATTTTGATCACCAAAGACAAGGCACTGCTGAAACTGGCCCGCAAGACCGCTCAGGCCGGCATGTTCCGCATCATGGTGCCGGAAGCCTGGCTCAAGCTTGAATAGCCGGCCTGCGATAAAATGCACGCTCATGCAATCGATTGAGCCGTCCATGCCTACTCCTCCGCTGTCCACCAAACTGCCCGCCGTGGGCACCACCATCTTTTCCGCCATGTCCGCCCTGGCCGCCGAACACGGCGCGGTCAATCTGGGCCAGGGTTTTCCCGACTTTGCCTGCGATCCGGCGCTGGTCGACCGGGTGACCGACGCCATGCGCGCCGGCCACAACCAGTATCCGATGATGACCGGCGCCCCGCCGCTGCGCGAAGCGGTGGCTGCCAAGATCGGCGCCCTGTACGGTGCCAGTTACTGCCCGGCCAGCGAGATCACCATCACCGCCGGCGCCACGCAGGCCATCACCACCGTCATTCTGTGCTGCGTTCGCGCGGGCGACGAAGTGATCGTCATTGAACCTGCCTACGACTGCTATTTGCCGGCCATCGCACTGGCCGGCGCCGTGGCGGTGACGGTGCCAATGGCCCTGGGCGACGGCGGCTTTGGCGTACCGTGGGGTCAAGTGGCCGCGGCCGTCACCGCGCGCACGCGCCTGATCGTCGTCAACTCGCCGCACAACCCCACCGGCACCGTGTTTGGCGCGGCCGATATCGACGCCCTGCGCGACATCGTGCGCGGCACCGACTTGCTGATCCTGTCCGACGAAGTCTATGAACACATGGTCTACGACGGCCAGCGCCATGAATCGGTGTGCCGCCATCCGGAGCTGGCCGAACGCAGCTTCGTTGTCTCCAGCTTTGGCAAGACCTATCATGTCACGGGCTGGAAGGTGGGCTACGTGGCCGCGCCGGCCAGCCTGAGCGCCGAATTTCGCAAGGTCCACCAATACAATGTGTTCACGGTGAATACGCCCATGCAGCACGGGATCGCCAGCTACATGGGCAACAGCGCGCCCTACCGCGACTTGCCCGCCTTTTACCAGCGCAAGCGCGATCTGTTTCGCGGCGGTCTGGCGAACTCGCGCTTCACGTTGCTGCCAGCCGACGGAACCTACTTTCAATGTGTCAGGTACGATGCAATTTCCTCTATACTGGAGTCGGAATTCGCACAATGGCTGACTACCGAAATCAAGGTCGCCGCCATCCCCGTTTCGGCGTTCTACGCACAGGGTCGGGAAGCGGGTATTGTGCGCTTTTGCTTCGCCAAACAAGATGACACCCTGAAGCTCGCGCTGGAGCGGTTGGCGCGTTTGTAAAATGCGTATGAAGGCAGCAAAAATCGGTGGATGATCATGGCATTCAGGCGTCTCAAGCTGTCCGACCTCACCTTTGGCAAGCCGCTTGCCTGGGACGTTTTCAGTGCGCCCTTGGCCAAGCGGTCAGTGCTCGAAAAAGGCGCGCTGGTCGCCCCTGACCAGCTATCCCTGCTTGAAACCGGCCTGTATGCCGAAGCGGGCGTGCCCGCCTCCGTCCTGCAAAGCCTGAACCAGATCAACCGCCGCCTCGAGCGCATCCTGATGGACCTGCGCGACGTGGCCAGCGCCGACACCGAACTGCGCGCCATCGCCCGCGAACTGATCGACGCCGTCGCGCGCGACGAAAACATCGCGCTGGCCGCCATCTTCCTGAACCAGATCGCCGGCGCCTATGCGATCCGCCACTGCACCGAAGCTGCCATCGTCGTGTGCCTGATCGCGCGCGCCATGCACAAAGACCCGGCCGAACTGCTGATCATGGCCGCCGCCGCGCTGACCATGAATGTGGGCATGGTGCGCCAGACCGAAATCTTCCAGGGGCGCGACGGCGCCTTGTCGAACGAGGAGCGGGCCATCGTGCGCCGCCATCCGACCGACAGCGTCGACATGCTGCGCTGGGCCGGCATCGCCGACGAAGCGTGGCTCGACCTGGTCTTGCTGCACCACGAAAATGAAGACGGCAGCGGCTATCCGCAGGGACGGCTGGGCGAGGAAATCTCGCAAAATGCCAAATTGATCGGGCTGGCCGACCGTTATTGCGCGTTTGTCTCGGCGCGCAACTACCGCCGTTCGCTGCTGCCGCCGATGGCCCTGGCCTGCCTGGCCGGCGGGAGCGACATGCCAGTCGACCCGGACCTTGTCGCCCACTTCAGCGCGCGGATCGGCGCCTACCCACCGGGCACGCTGGTGCGGCTGGCAAACGGGGAGACCGGCGTCGTGTTCAGCGGAGCCGACCAGGCCGGCGCGCTGCGGGTGCATGTGCTGCGCTTGAGCGACGGCACGCCTTTGGCACTGCCCGAACCGCGCTCCACGGCCGACGCAAACTGCTCGATCGCTGAAGCCCTGCATGAAGACACTGCCAGGCTGCGCTTCACGATGCAGCATATTTGGGGTGAGCTGGCCGCACTGTAAACAGTCAGGCATGCGCGTCAGCACTGACCATGGCGCCGCTAGTGAAATGCCCGGCCGCGCGGGCCGGGCCGGGCCGGGCCGGACTATTACTTGGCCATGCCGTCTTTGCCCATGCTGTCCTTGCCCATGGCATCCTGTTTCATCTCGCCTTTTTTCATCTCATCCTTCTTCATCGCGCCTTTCGTCATGGCGTCCTTCTTCATTCCTGTTTTGCCCATGTTGTCGTGCTTCATGGCTGGCTTTGTCATCGTGTCCTTGTGCATCTGGTCCTTGTGCATCTCGTCCTTGTGCATCTCGTCCTTGGCCATCGCATCTTTTTTCATGGCGTCCTGCGCGTGGACGGCGCCGGTCAACATCAGGCAAGCAGCGAACAAGACGGTAGTAACTTTTTTCATGATATTCCTCGTAAAGTAAATTGAACAACGTAGATTGAACAACGTGGGTACTGCGTGCTGCGTCAGTCCGGCTCAGCTGCCGCCGAACCAGTTATACCCCTGGTCTTCCCAATAGCCGCCAGGGTAGGTATTCGTCACAAAAATGGCCTGAATGTGCTTGGGATTTTTGTAGCCAAGCTTGGTGGGCATGCGCAGCTTCATCGGAAAGCCATAGCGCGGCGGCAGAACCTGCCCGTCATAGGTAAGCGCCATCAATGTCTGCGGATGCAGCGCCGTGGCCATGTCGATGCTGGTGTGATAATCGTCGGCGCACTTGAAGCCGACGTATTTCGCGCTCAGGTCCGCGCCAACGTGGCGCAGAAAGTGGCCGAACGATACGCCGCCCCACTTGCCGATCGCGCTCCAGCCTTCCACGCAAATGTGGCGCGTGACCTGGTCTTGCTGCGGCAGCGCGCGCAGGCGCTGCAGCGTCCACGGCTTGCGGTCGGCCACCATGCCGCTCAATTCAAGGCGCCACGTGTCGGCGTCCACCTCGCGCACCTCGTCCTCGCCGTAATAGGCATTGAACGGGAACGGACGGGTAATCATCGATTCCGGGTAGGTTGGCGCCAGCCGCGTTGGGTCGAACAGCAAGCCCTGGACGCGGTCATTGAAACTGTCGATGCGCCGTAAGGCCGCGTCGATGCTGTCCTCGTCGCCCGTCGAACAGCCGCTTAGGAGCGCCAGGCCGCCCAGGCTCAGGCTGCGCTGCAGGAAGGCGCGGCGCGCTGGATGGGCGACCCGGTTGAGGGCGTCGGCAAGCATCTGCGCGCCTTCAGCGGGAACCACGATGTCGCGTTTTTTCAATAGTGTCATGCTCGATTCTCCTTGATCAGCGGCCGCGCAGCATGGCCAGCAGGCTGCGCGGAACCAGCGCCACCATCACCACATGCACGACAATGAAAGCGCACAGGCCGGCCATCGCAAAAAAATGCACGCGGCGCGCCCCCTCGTAGCCGAACAGCAGCTCGCGCAGCAGTGGAAACTGCACCGATTTCCAAAGCACCAGTCCAGAGAGCACCAGCACGATGCAGTCGACCATGACGAACAGGTAGGCCAGGCGTTGAACGCTGTTGTACTGCTGCGGATCGGCATGGGCCAGTTTGCCTTTGAACGCTGCGCTCATATCCAGCAGCAGCTGGCGTGGTGCTATCGGAAAAAATTTGATGCGCAGGCGGCCCGATGCCACATTGATGGCCAAGTACGCGATTCCGTTGGCCGCCAGCAGCCACATGGCCGCGAAATGCCATTGCAGTGCCCCGCCTAACGAATAAGGTTAGATCGAGCGAGCGTAGCGACGCCTCGATCTGAACCGTTTGTTGGACAAGCCCGGCCCGTGAGCCGCGTTGCGGGCCTATAGGAAATATGTCTTTGGAAGTTTGG